>JAJXWF010000035.1 GCA_021781735.1 Actinomycetes bacterium | reverse complement strand
CGCCTACAACCTCGCCGCACCCGCGTCCGGCCGCATCCTGTCCGGTGGTGTCGACTCGGCGGCCCTCTACCCGCCGAAGAAGTTCTTCGGCGCCGCCCGCAACATCGAGAACGGTGGCTCGCTGACGATCCTCGCGACCGCGCTCATCGAGACCGGTTCGAGGATGGACGAGGTGATCTTCGAGGAGTTCAAGGGCACCGGCAACATGGAACTGCGGCTGCGTCGCGACCTCTCCGACAAGCGGATCTTCCCCGCCATCGACGTCGACGCGTCGGGCACGCGGCGCGAGGAGCTGCTGCTCGGCCGCGAGGAGCTTGCCATCATCTGGAAGCTGCGTCGCGTCCTGTCGGGGCTCGAGGACCAGGCCGCCCTGGAGATGCTGCTCAACCGGCTGCGCAAGACGCAGAACAACTCGGAGTTCCTCGTGCTGATCTCCCGGACCACTCCGGGCGGGCAGGACTGAGCGCTGCGGTATCACTCCGTCGGCGTCCGGCTTGCCTGGCGGACGCCGACGGGGCACACTTGACCCTCGGTGCCGGTTCACGCCAACGTGCCATCCACACGCTCGGACCCTTGTGGTCCCAGCCCGGGCGACCCGGCTCATTCACCCAAGGAGAAACCATGAAGCAGGGAATCCACCCCGAATACGTCGAGACGCAGGTCGTCTGCACCTGCGGCAACACCTTCACCACGCGCAGCACGGTCAAGGGCGGGGTCATGCACGCCGACGTGTGCTCCGAGTGCCACCCGTTCTACACCGGCAAGCAGAAGATCCTCGACACCGGCGGCCGTGTGGCCCGGTTCGAACGCCGGTACGCCAAGCAGAAGTGAGTTCGCGCCCGCAGGGCGCCGAGATCCGATGCCGCCCGGCCAGCACTCCGGTCGGAGCGAATGGGGCCCCCTGAGGGCCCCATTCGTGTGTTCAGGGTCGATCGACGGGGGCATCGGTCCCCGTCCTCTCATGGAGGGACGCCGTCGTGTTCGAGGCTGCCGCGGGACTGCGTGAGGAATTCGCCGACCTGGAACGCCAGCTGGCAGAGCCGGGGCTGCATGCCGATGCGGCGCGATCCCGCCGCGTCGGACGCCGATACGCGGAACTCACCCCGGTCGTGCGTGCCCTCGAGGATCGCGACCGCGTCCTCGGTGACCTGTCGGCGGCCCGTGAACTCGCCACCGAGGATCCGGCCTTCGGCGACGAGGCGGTCCGGCTGGAGAGCAGGGTGCGCGAACTGGACGAGCGGCTGACGCTGCTGCTCGCACCCCGCGACCCGAACGACTCGCTGGACGCGATCGTCGAGATCAAGTCGGGCGAGGGCGGCGAGGAGTCCGCGCTGTTCGCCGCGGACCTGTTGCGCATGTACGAGCGCTACGCCGAGACCCTGGGTTTCGCGGTCGAGGTCCTCGACGCTCAGCAGACCGACCTGGGCGGCTACAAGAGCGTCACGTTCGCCGTCAAGGGAGGCTCGGACCCCACCCGCGCCCCCTACGGAGAGTTGAAGTTCGAAGGTGGCGTGCACAGGGTCCAGCGGATCCCCGTCACCGAGTCGCAAGGACGGGTGCACACCTCCGCCGCCGGGGTGCTGGTGATGCCCGACGTCGAGGCCGACGACGTGGCGGTGGCCGAGGACGATCTGCGGGTGGATGTGTACCGCGCGTCGGGTCCCGGGGGTCAGGGGGTCAACACCACCGACTCCGCGGTGCGGATCACCCATCTGCCGACGGGAATCGTCGTCACCTGCCAGAACCAGCGGTCGCAGTTGCAGAACCGCGAGCAGGCCATGCGGATGCTCCGTGCGCGGCTCGTCAGTCTCGCGGAGGAGGAGGCCGCCGCGTCGGCGTCGGCGGCGCGGCGCTCCCAGGTGCGCACCGTCGACCGCTCCGAGCGGATCCGCACCTATAACTTCCCCGAGAACCGGATCGCCGATCACCGCATCGGCTACAAGGCGCACAACCTGGACGCGGTGCTCGCGGGTCATCTCGGCGATCTCATCGGGGCCCTCCAGCAGGCCGACCTCGTCGAACGTCTCGCCGTACCGGGGCGGGTGTGATCCGCACCGATCGGCTGCTGCGCACGGCGGGGGAGCGGCTCGCCGTGGCGGGAACGGCCTCGCCTGCTGCGGAGGCGCGCTCCCTGCTCGGTCACGTGCTCGACGTGTCGCCGGCGGGGGTGTTCCTTGTCCGCGAGGTCGGCCCGGAGGCGGCCGAACGGTTCCTGGAGCTGGTCGAGCGGCGGGCTGCGGGCGAGCCGGTGCAGCACATCACCGGACGGGCGTACTTCCGCCACGTCGAGGTCGCCGTCGGACCGGGGGTCTTCGTCCCTCGTCCCGAGACCGAGGTGATGACCGGATGGGTGATCGAGCGGGCGCGCGGCCTCGACCATCCGGTGATCGTGGAACTGTGCGCGGGATCGGGGGTCATCAGCCTGGCCATCCGTGACGAATGCCCCCACGCCGAGGTTCATGCGGTCGAACTGTCCGAGGACGCCGTCGCCTGGGCGCAGCGCAACCTGTCCGGCAGCGGCGTCGACCTGCGCGCCGGCGACATGGCCGACGCGTTCCCCGACCTCGACGGGCGGGTCGACCTCGTCGTGGCCAACCCGCCCTACGTGCCGCTCGAGGCGTGGGCGTCGGTGGCTCCCGACGTGCGCGACCACGACCCCGACCTCGCGCTGTGGAGCGGAGACGACGGGCTCGACGCCACTCGGGTCGTGGCCCGCGTCGCCGCGCGGCTGCTGCGTCCGGGGGGCTGGGTGGCCAGCGAACACGCCGAGGTGCAGCACGCGAGCGCGCCCGGCGTGTTCGTCGCCACCGGCATGTTCGACAGGGTCGGGGACCAGCCCGACCTCACCGGTCGCCCGCGGTTCGTCGTCGCCCGACGCGGAACCCGGGCCGCCGGCGGCATGGCAGGATGAACCCGTGGCAGATGAGGACCAGTCCGAGGTGCTGAGCGCGCCCGAATCCGACGAGACGGCGACCGCGCTCGTCGACGACGGGGCGGTCCC
The DNA here is from genome assembly GCA_021781735.1 of Actinomycetes bacterium. Classification (GTDB taxonomy): domain Bacteria; phylum Actinomycetota; class Actinomycetes; order Propionibacteriales; family Propionibacteriaceae; genus JAJYQH01. The sequence goes on along the minus strand of JAJXWF010000035.1, from coordinate 18,449 downwards.
CGATCCCGCCGACGAGGCGGTCGGAGAACCCGTCGACGGCTCTGGTGGGGTGGCCGACCAGCCGATCGAGGCGCCACGGCCGCCTCATCGCCGGTTCGACCTGCTGGCCGAGCCCGATGCCGCGATGGAGGCGGCGCGCGCCGCGATCGCCGCCGGGGAATGCATCGTCATGCCGACCGACACGGTGTACGGCATCGGCGCCAACGCGTTCTCGGCCGAGGCCGTGCAGCGCCTTCTCGACGCCAAGGGACGCGGGCGCGACATGCCGCCACCCGTGCTCATCTCCGAACCCGCCATGCTCGACGCCCTCGGGGTCAACGTGAGCACGTTCGCACGGCGACTCGCCGACCGGTTCTGGCCCGGTGCCCTCACCCTCGTCGTCGAGATGCAGCAAAGCCTGCGGATCGACCTGGGCGACACCGACGGCACGATCGCCCTGCGGGTTCCCGACCACGACGCCGCCCGCGCGCTGCTGCGCCGCACCGGCCCGCTCGCCGTGAGCAGCGCCAACGTGTCGGGGCAGCCGTCGGCCACGTCGATCGACGACGCGATCGCCCAACTCGGTGACTCGGTGAGCGTGTACCTGGACGCCGGGCCCACCCCGGGGCCGGTGCCGTCGACGATCGTCGAGTTCGTGTCCGACCCCGCCGGTGCCATCCTGCGTGAGGGCGTGCTCGGCTACGACACGATCAGCGACGTGGCTCCTCTGGTCGCCCGCTTCGTGCCGGAGGAGGCCACGGCCCCCGAAGAGTCGCCGGAAGCACCGGAGTCGGACGAGACCAGCTCGGACGCCGACGCGACGACGGATGCTCCAGTCACCGGAACTTCCGGGACCGACACGCCCGCCGAGCCGATCCCGGCGGAGGCACCGGAGCCCGGCACCGACGAGCCGGGTCCGCCCGGCGACGGGTCCGGCATCGTCGAGGCGGAGCGGGACGCCCCCGAGGTCTGATGCGCGAGTATCTGCTGGTGCTGCTGACGGCGGCCATGACGACCTACCTCCTCGGTGGGGTGTTCCGTCGCCTGGCACTGCGGGTGGGAGCCGTCGCCAGGGTCCGTGAGCGAGACGTGCACGCGGTCCCGATCCCGTACTTCGGGGGCCTCGCCATGCTCGGGGGCTACGCCGTCGCGACCCTCCTCGCCGCCCACCTTCCGTTTCTCGGGCGGCATTCGGTGGTCACCAGCGACTCGGTGGCGATCCTGATCGGCGGCGCGGTGATCTGCGCGGTCGGCGTCGTCGATGACCTCATCGAACTGTCGGCGATGGCGAAGATGGCCGGTCAGGTGCTCGCCGCCGGGGTCGTCGTGCTCAACGGCGTCCGCACCTACTGGATCGCCCTGCCCAACCGGATCATCGCCCTTGATCCGGCGACCTCGATCCTGATCACCGTGCTGTTCATCCTCGTGTGCACCAACGCGATCAACTTCGTCGACGGCCTCGACGGGCTGGCGTCCGGGGTTGTCGCCATCGGCGCGATCGCGTTCTTCAGCTACACGTATCTGCTCGCGGTGCAGCAGAATCTCGTGCTCGCCACGACGGCGAGCCTGGTGACGATCGCGGTGAGCGGCATCGCGATCGGCTTCCTGCCGCACAACTTCCACCCGGCCCGGATGTTCATGGGCGACTCGGGGGCGATGCTCCTCGGGCTGCTGATGGCGGTCTCGACGATCTCGCTCACCGGGCAGTTCGACTCTTCGGCCGTGCACACGGCCGGCCGGGGGATCATCGCCTACTACCTGCCGATCCTGCTGCCCCTGGCGGCCCTCGCGCTTCCGCTGCTCGACCTCGTGCTCGCCTACGGCCGTCGCACGATGGCGGGCACCTGGTGGTTCGTCGCCGACAAGAAGCACCTCCACCATCGACTCATGCAGCGGGGGCACTCGCAGGTGCGCGCGGTGATGCTCATGTACCTGTGGGCCGCTGTCACCGCCTTCGGTAGCACCGCCATCGGCCTCGTGGGCACCTGGTGGGTGGTGGCGGGGGTGGTGCTGGCCGTCGCCGTCGCGGTCGTCCTGACGTTCTCGGGCACCAAGCAGGTGCTGGTCGCGCCCGCACCGGAGGCACCGCTGGAGACAGCCGGCCCCGGAGGTACCGCTGGCCCCGGGCCCGGTTGAGGCGACGGCCGGCGTCCGGTCGGAGGGCGCAGGGCACAGCTTTGATAGCGTGACCCGGTGCCTCCCCCCTCCACCGCCCCCTCGGGGACGCCGGTCCCCCCACCGTCGAATCGGTCGCTGATCGGGCAGGCGCCGCTCATGATGCGGGGCGGGATCCTGGTGTCGCACGGGGCGCTGCTGCTGGCCGCCGTGGTCGGTACCGTCGTCGCCGGCACCGACACGATGCTCACCATCGTCCTGGCCGGCCTCACCGTGAGCGTGTTGCTGATCGCGGGTCAGTACCTCCAGATGGTGCTGCTGCGTCGCGCAGACCTGCTGGGGATGGCCGGGACGCTGGCCGGGTTCGGCATGCGCGTCGCGGCCCTCGGGCTGGCCCTGGCGGTCTGGCTGTCGGCGGCCGGCCGCTATCCGGTCATCAGGCCTTGGGGTGTGGTCGTCGGCGCCACCACCGTGACCCTCGGTTGGCTGGTCGGGGTGCTGTCGACCTACCGGCGGCTGCGCATTCCGGTGTTCGATGAACCCCCAGCCACCGGCCCCGACGATGACGTCCGCCGCGAGCGCCGCTGACGTGACCGCAGGGTCCGGCCCTGATAGAGTCGGGCTCGCCATGATCGACCACAAGGACAGTGGCCGCGTCGACGCCGGTCAGATGCACTCGCCATCACCCGACCAGCCGGGCCGACGTTTTTCTTCGGCCTCGGCCGACCCCACCGATGGTGCTATGCGCGTGCTCAGTTATCTGATCGCGGGGATCGCGTTCTACGGGGGACTCGGCTGGCTGATCGATCGCCTCTGGCATCAGTCGTGGGGTGTCCCTGTGGGGCTTGTCGTCGGGATGGGGATGAGCATCTACGTGATCATCAAACGGTTCGGAGGCCAACAGTGAGCTGGTCGCAGGAGGGCACGTGAGACCACTGATTCCCCTGGAGGGCGCGACGGCGAGTTATGAGCCGCCGAGCCTCCACAACTTTCAGTTCGGCGGCATCTATGGGGGCCCCGACTGGTTGAACCGCCCGCTGGTGCAGGCGGTCGCTGCGGCGATCATCGTCATCGCCTTCTGGCTTTGGGCTTCGAGGCAATTGAAGACCGTGCCGACCAGGCGACAGTTCGTCTTCGAATACTTCTACGAGTTCATCCGCAACGGTGTGGCACGGGACGCGCTCGGGCACGACTTCCGCAAGTACGTGCCGTATCTGCTCGGGCTGTTCTCGTTCATCTGGGTGAACAACCTGTTCGAGATCTTCTTCCTCACGATGTTTCCCACGATGGCCAACATCGGTTACGCGTGGGCGCTGGCGATCATCGCGTGGATCGTCTACAACTGGGCGGGCGTCCGCCGTCACGGTGTCGGCGGTTACCTGCGGCGCTCGCTGTTCCCGAGCGGGGTGCCGGCACCGCTGTACGTGCTCGTCACGCCCATCGAGTTCATGTCGAACATCCTCATCCGTCCGCTCACGCTCGGCTTGCGATTGTTCGGGAACATGTTTGCGGGCCACCTCGTGGTGCTCGTGTTCGTCGTGGGCGGTTCCTACCTGATGCTCCACGGCTCCCAGCCGATCTACCACGTGGCGGGGGTCGTCTCCCTGTTGTTCAGCTTCCTGATCTTCGCCCTGGAACTGCTGGTGTGCACCCTCCAGGCCTATATCTTCACCGTCCTGACGGCGCAGTACGTCGCGTCGTCGATCGCCGACGAACACTGATCAGGGACAGGTTCGACAGCCCGGCATAACACCGCTTCGACCGACCACACCGGTTCGAAGGACCAACCGAAAGGAAACGCAATGACCCCCTTGGTTATCAACGGCTCGGTCAACATGATCGGCGCCGGCCTGGCTGCCATCGGCTCCGGCATCGGCGTCGGAATGATCTTCGCCTCGGTGATTCAGGGCACCGCCCGCCAGCCCGAGGCCCGCGGCATGATGATGGGCACGGCCTGGATCGGTATGGCCATCGTTGAGGCGCTGTTCATCCTCGCGCTCGCCTTCGCGTTCGTCATCAAGTGATCGGGTTGGGTCCTCTCATGACGCCGATGATTGACTTCGGCCCGCTCCTGCCCGAGTACCCCTCCGAGATCATCATGGGCGTCCTGCTCATGGTGGTGGTGTGGCTGGTTCTGCGGGCCAAGGTCGTGCCGATGTTCGAGCAGATGTATGTCGAGCGTGCCGACAAGATCCAGGGCGGCATGGAGCGGGCCAGCAAGGCCCAGGCGGAGGCCGAGGCGGCGCTTGCGCAGTATCGGGCCCAGCTCGATGGTGCGAGGGAGGAGGCCGCCAAGATCCGCGAGGACGCCAAGGCGCAGGCGGCCCAGATCCTGGCAGATCAGCGGCAGCGTGCGGCCGATGAGGCCGCGGCGATGCTGGAGCAGGCGCGCCATCAGATCGAGGCGGAGCGTCACCAGGCGGCCGAACAGTTGCGCGGCGAGGTGGGAGGTCTGGCGGCGACGCTGGCCGGCAAGGTCCTCGGTGAGTCTCTCGATGACGACACCCGGGCCAAGGCGACCATCGATCGCTTCATCGCCGATCTCGAGGCCGGGGTTTCAGAGGGACAGCCGGCATGACGGTGGTGGCTGGAGGCCTGGTCGAGGGCACGCGTCGGGGAGCCCTCGACGATGTGCTCGACCTCGCGACGGTGCAGCCGTCGACGTCCGCCGACCTGTTCGCGGCGCTGGATGCCATCGCCGGCTCGTCGGCCCTGCGTCGGGCGTTCACCGATCCCGGGAACCGTTCCGAGGCGAAGGCCGCCGTCGTGCGTCAGCTGTTCGGCTCGCACATCGGCGACCAGGCGCTGCAGGTACTCGAGGCGGCCGTCGGCCTGCGCTGGTCGTCGGCGTCCATGTTCCTCGACGCGCTCGAGCGGCAGGCGATCCGGTTGGCGCTGGCGACCGCGCTCGACCGGGGTGCGCTCGACGATGTCATCGACGCGCTGTTCCGCTTCGACCGGGTGGTGCATGGCGAGCCCGAACTGCAGGCCGCTCTCGAGGACAACCGTCGCTCGCTCGAGGCCCGCGAGTCGCTCGTCGATTCGCTGCTCGCGGGCAAGACCGACGAGGTGACCGTCGCGCTCGTCAAGCGTGCCCTGCGGCAGCGGTCCCGGTCGCTGTTCCACGCCCTCGAGTCGATGCTGACGATCGCCGCAGGCCTGCGGCACCGTGCGGTGGCCAGGGTGGTCGTCGCCCGCCCCCTCGACGCGACCCAGGAGGAGAGACTTCGCGCGGCCCTGGCGAAGGACCTCGGTCGTCCCGTCGACCTCGAGGTGATCGTCGACCCCCAGGTCGTCGGCGGCGCCCGCGTGGTCATCGGCGACCGGGTCATCGAGGGAACGATCCAGCAGAAGCTCATCGACATCAGCCGCCTGTTCGGCTGACCGACACACATCGATTCGACCCATCGGCCCTCACGGGCGCGAGAACCACGAAGGAATAGGCACGCCATGGCGGAACTGACAATTCGTCCGGACGAGATCCGTGACGCACTCGACACGCTCGCCCGGGGCTACGCCCCCGAGACGGCCATCCGCGAGGAGATTGGCACCGTCGTCAGCTCCGGTGACGGCATCGCACGGGTCGAGGGTCTGCCGTCGGTGATGGCCAACGAACTGCTCGAATTCGAGGATGGCACGAGGGGCATCGCGCTGAACCTCGACGTGCGTGAGATCGGTGTGGTCGTGCTCGGGAACTCCGACGGGATCGCGGAGGGCGCCACGGTCAGGGGCACCGGCGAGGTGCTGTCGGTGCCGGTCGGCGACGGCTACCTGGGCCGGGTCGTCGACGCCATGGGGCGTCCGATCGATGGGCTCGGCGAGATCACGCCGATCGACACCCGCCGGGCGCTGGAGTTGCAGGCCGCCGGCGTCATGGACCGTCAGGAGGTGCGCGAGCCCCTCCAGACCGGCCTCAAGGCGATCGATGCGATGACCCCGATCGGCCGTGGACAGCGCCAGCTGATCATCGGCGACCGCAAGACCGGCAAGACCGCGATCGCGATCGACACCATCATCAACCAGCGCGACAACTGGCGCTCCGGCGACCCGGCCAAGCAGGTGCGCTGCATCTACGTGGCGATCGGTCAGAAGGGCACCACGGTCGCCGAGGTCCGCGGCGCGCTGGAGTCGGCCGGAGCCCTCGAATACACCACGATCGTGCACGCGCCGGCCTCGGCCCCCGCGGGCTACAAGTACATCGCCGCGTACTCCGGCTCGGCCATCGGCCAGCACTGGATGTACCAGGGCAAGCACGTGCTGATCGTGTTCGACGACCTCACCAAGCAGGCCGAGGCATACCGCGCGATGTCGCTGCTGCTGCGCCGCCCGCCGGGTCGGGAGGCCTACCCGGGGGATGTCTTCTACCTCCACAGCCGCCTGCTCGAGCGCTGCGCGAAGCTGTCCGCCGAACTCGGCGGGGGATCGATGACCGGCCTGCCGATCATCGAGACCAAGGCGAACGACGTCTCGGCCTACATCCCGACCAACGTGATCTCGATCACCGACGGCCAGATCTTCCTGCAGTCCGACCTGTTCAACGCCAACCAGCGTCCGGCCATCGACGTCGGCATCTCGGTCTCCCGGGTCGGCGGTGCCGCGCAGATCAAGGCCATGAAGAACGTCGCCGGAACGCTGAAGATCAACCTCGCGCAGTATCGCGACATGCAGGCGTTCGCCATGTTCGCCTCCGACCTCGACCCGACGTCGCGTCAGCAGCTCGCCCGGGGCGCGCGGCTGATGGAGTTGCTGCGGCAGAAGCAGTACAACCCCTACCCGGTCGAGGATCAGGTGGTCAGCGTGTGGGCCGGCACCACGGGCAAGTTCGACGACGTGCCCGTCGACGACGTACTGCGCTTCGAACAGGAACTGCTCGAGCACCTCAAGCACAGTTCGTCGATCCTCACCACGATCCGCGAGACCCAGCTGTTCGACGACGATACCGCCGCTGCCCTCACCTCCGAGATCACCGCGGTGAAGCAGACGTTCAAGACCTCCGACGGCAGGCTGCTGGTCGGACACGAGGAGCATCAGCCTATTCGTGAGGACGCTGTCGGTCACGAGCAGATCGTTGTCAAGAAGAAGGCCTGACCCATGCCGGCGAGTCTTCGAGAGCTGCGCCAGCGACGCAATTCGGTCACGGCGACGCAGAAAATCACCCGGGCGATGGAACTCATCGCCGCGTCCCGGATCATCAAGGCGGACCGGGCGGCGCGAGCCGCGCTGCCCTACACGAGCCTGCTGAACCGTGCCGTGGCGACGGTGGCGGGTTCGGCCGTCGACCATCCGCTGACGACCGAGGTCGACTCGCCCCGTCGAGCGGCGGTCGTCCTGTTCACGTCCGACCGCGGCCTGGCCGGGGCGTACTCGTCCAACGCGATCAAGGTGTCGCTGCAACTGACCGAGCGCCTGCGCCAGCAGGGGTGCGAGGTGGTGCCCTACGTCGTGGGCAACAAGGGCATCGGCTACCTCAAGTTCCGTAAGGTCGAGTTGGCCGGACAGTGGCACGGCATCTCCGACACCCCGACGTACGAGGACGCCACCGACATCGCCGACACTCTGGTGCAGAAGTTCCTCACCGACGTCGCCGACGGCGGAGTCGATGAGATCTACTGCGTGTACACCCGGATGAAGTCGATGCTCGTCCAGGAGCCGCGCGTGCGTCGCGTGCTGCCGATCGAGGTCGTCGAGGAGGGCGGAAACACCCCGGCGAACGCGGCGGCGATCGACCAGGAGGGCAGCGGGCTGCAGTTCGACTTCGAGCCGGACGCCGAATCAGTCCTCGACACGTTGCTCTCGTTGTACGTGCGCAACCGCATCTGGTTCTATCTGCTCGAGTCGGCCGCATCCCAGCTGGCCAGTCAGCAGCGGGCGATGAAGTCGGCGACCGATAATGCCCAGCAACTCATCGAGCGCCTCACCCGCGAGGCCAACCAGGCCCGTCAGGCCGAGATCACCCAGGAAATCAGCGAAATCGTCGGTGGCGCCGGAGCGCTCGCCGATCTGGCGAAGGAAGAGTGAGCCCCCATGACTGCCACGCAAGACGAGATCACCACCAGTGTGGGCCGGGTGTCGCGAGTCATCGGACCGGTCGTCGACATCGAGTTCCCGCCCGACGCCATGCCCCCGATCAACAATGCGCTGCTGGTCGACGTCCCGGTGATGGGCGAGGGCGCGATGGGTGAGGGCCGCGGCACCCGTACGATCACCATGGAGGTCGCCCTGCACGTCGGCGACAACATGGTGCGGGCGATCTGCCTCAAGCCGACCGACGGCATGCAACGCGGCGCCGAGGTGCGTGACACGGGCTCACCGATCATGGTGCCGGTCGGTGACATCACCAAGGGTCATGTATGGAACGCGACCGGTGAGGTGCTCAACGTCGACCCCGCTTCGATCGAGATCACCGAGCGGCGCTCGATCCATCGCGAGCCGCCCCGGTTCGACGAACTGGAGAGCAAGACCGAGATGCTGCACACCGGCATCAAGGTGCTCGACCTGCTGACCCCCTACGTGCAGGGCGGCAAGATCGGCTTGTTCGGCGGCGCCGGAGTGGGCAAGACGGTGCTCATCCAGGAAATGATCTACCGCATCGCCCACAACTTCGGCGGCACGTCGGTGTTCGCCGGCGTCGGCGAGCGCACCCGTGAGGGCAACGACCTCATCCACGAGATGGAGGAGGCCGGGGTGCTCAAGGACACCGCCCTGGTGTTCGGGCAGATGGACGAGCCGCCGGGCACCCGCCTGAGGGTGGCGCTGTCGGCGCTGACCATGGCCGAGTACTTCCGCGACGTCGAGAAGCAGGACGTGCTGCTGTTCATCGACAACATCTTCCGGTTCACCCAGGCCGGCTCGGAGGTGTCGACGCTGCTCGGGCGGATGCCCTCGGCCGTCGGCTACCAGCCGAACCTCGCCGACGAGATGGGTCAGTTGCAGGAGCGGATCACCTCGACCCGGGGACACTCGATCACCTCGATGCAGGCCATCTACGTGCCGGCCGACGACTACACCGACCCCGCACCGGCCACGACGTTCGCGCACCTCGACGCGACCACGGAGCTGTCCCGTGAGATCGCCTCCCGCGGTCTCTACCCGGCGGTCGACCCGCTGGCGTCGACCTCCCGGATCCTCGATCCCCAGTACATCGGGGAGGACCACTACGACACCGCCGTGCGGGTCAAGCAGATCCTCCAGCGCAACAAGGAACTGCAGGACATCATCGCCATCCTCGGTGTCGACGAGCTCAGCGAAGAGGACAAGATCGTCGTGTCCCGCGCCCGGCGCATCCAGCAGTTCCTGTCGCAGAACACCTACATGGCCGAGAAGTTCACCCAGGTGCCCGGCTCGACCGTGGAGTTGAAGGACACCATCGAGTCATTCCAGATGATCGTGCGGGGCGATGTCGACCACATCGCCGAACAGGCGTTCTTCAACGTCGGCGGCATGGACGACGTCATGAAGAAGTGGGACCAGATGCAGAAGGATCTCTGATGGCCGACGCGATGCGCATCGACGTCGTCGCCGCCAACCGCCTCGTGTGGGAGGGCGACGGCGTCAACGTCATCGTCCGGACCACCGAGGGCGACATCGGCATCCTGCCTGGTCACGAGCCGGTACTCGCCGCGCTCGTGCCCTGCGTCGCGACGATCGTGACACCAGACGGCAAGCAAGAGGTGTTCGCGCTCGATGGCGGGTTCGTCCTTGTGGCGGGTAACAGGGTCTCGCTGCTCGCGCAGTACGCCACCCGTAGTGCCGAGGTGAGCCTCGAGGAGGCCCGCAAGAACGTCAGCGAACTCGAGAGGATCATCGATACCGGTGATGCGACCGTCGACCAGGTGCATCGGCTTCACCTGGCGCAGGCCCAGGTGAAGGCTGCGCAGATGACCGCGGGCGCGGACTACGGGCACTGAGTAACCCGGGCGGGCGAGGGGTCTTGGTCCCCAGACCCGTGGGAGGAGCGGGTCGGCGGTGCAGTAGCTTTGGAGCCATGGGCTGGCTCGCCGACACCGAGGCCGTGCTCGCGGTGCTCGTGCTTGCCGCCGTCGCCGCAGTGATCGGCCTGTACGTCCGCCGCCGCCTTCTGTCCCAGACCGCAGCGGTTTTCGACTGTGCCATGCGCACGGGTGTTCGCCGGCCGTCGTGGGTGACCGGCATGGCCCGCTATCGGGGTGAACGGTTCGAATGGTTCAAGGTGTTCAGCCCCTCGGTGAAGCCCGCCGAGGTCATCGTCCGGCGGACGGCCCGCGTGGTCGCCCGGCGCCGGCCGGAGTCCGGAGAGCAGGTGCTGCTCGCCGGATTCGACACGATCGTGGTCATCGAGGTGAACGACCCGGGCCATCCGCCGCGGGGGATGGAGATCGCCCTGAGTGGAGGATCGGTGACCGGGTTGCTCAGCTGGCTCGAGTCGTCACCGCCCGGCCGGGGTGAGCTGTCCGAGTGAATCAGCCGACTCAGGGCGTCGCGCGTCCGGATGCCCGGTCGGCCCCCGGAGTCCACAGCGGCTCGGGCCCGGTGTTGGCCGCCCGGGCCAGAATGAACAGCAGGTCCGACAGCCGGTTGAGGTAGGTGATCGCCACCGTGTTCACCCCTCCGCCGCCCTCGGGGCTGCCGGCCGGCGCGGTGACGTCGCCGTACACCTCCTGCGCCGACCAGGCGCTGCGTTCGGCCCGCCGGCAGACGGTGCGCGCCACGTGCAGTTGCGCCGAGACCCGCGTTCCGCCGGGGAGCACGAACGAACGCAGCGTGGCGAGCGGGTCACCGAAGTGATCGCACCACTGTTCGAGTCGCTGGACGCTGGCGGAGGTGATCCGCAGGGGAGGCCAGGGGGGGTCCTCACGCAGGGGCGTCGACAGGTCGGCTCCGACGTCGAACAGTTCGTTCTGCACGATCGCCAGCACGTCCACCATCTCCTCGGGCACCTCGGGATCGGCCAGCACCACACCCAGATGGGAGTTGCACTCGTCGACGTCGCCGTAGGCGCGAACCCGGGGATCGGTCTTGTGCGTGAGCGTGTTGTCGGCCAGGCGCGTGCTGCCGGCGTCCCCGGTGCGCGTGTAGATCTTCGACAGGATGACCATGAGCCCAGCCTATTGCCACTTCCCCGGCGCGCCGGGTGTCCGGTCGGGCGTTGCCGGGTAGCCTCGGGTCGTCATGACCGCAGCGCGGGTGTCCCCGCTGGCAGAGTGAGCGGAGTGAGCCGATGACACGCCTGTACTGGGCCCGCCTGGCGATCGCGGCCTGTGCCGCCCTGACGGTCACCGCGTGTGCGCCGGCGGTTCCCACCACGACGACCACCGGTGCCGGTGGTTCCGCCTCAACATCGGCGCAGGGTGCGACCTGCTCGTACCCGGTGGGCGGTACCCCCGCGCGGCCCGTCGACCCGCCGTCGACAACCGGCGTCCCCGACACCGGCACGACCGCGGCCACGCTGCACTTCACCAGCGGCGCGGTGACGATCACCCTCGACCGGGCTGCGGCGCCGTGCACGGTCAACTCGTTCGTGTCGCTGGCATCCCAGGGTTTCTTCGACCACACCGCCTGCCACCGGCTCGTCGACACCGGCATCTTCATTCTGCAGTGCGGCGATCCGACCGGCACCGGCACCGGCGGCCCGGGCTACAGCTTCGCCGACGAGCTCAGCGGCCACGAGACCTATCCGACCGGCACGGTGGCCATGGCCAACCGCGGGCCGAACACCAACGGGTCGCAGTTCTTCCTCGTCTGGGCGGATTCCCCGCTCCCCCCTGACTACACGGTCTTCGGGCACATGGACGCCGCTGGGCTCGCGATCATCCAGGGGATCGCCTCCCAGGGTGTCTCGGCCGAGAACGGCATCACCCCGATCGCCGACGCGACCATCACCGGCGTGAGCCTCGGCTGACGCCGCGGGTCCGGCGCGTCCCGCGTGGGTCAGCCGAGCAGGTGGCGCAGCAGCGCGATGAATACGCCCGGCTGGTCGCTGTGCACCCAGTGGCCGGCGTCCTTGATCGTGACCAGCCGGGCCAGGGGGAACAGCTCCCGCATGGCGGGCGCGTACTGGGGGCGTACGTAATCGGAGTGGGCTCCGGCGACCCAGGTGACCGGCCCGGGGTAGGTGCCTTCGATGGGCGGCCATCCGCCGACGGCGTCGATCTCGGCCTCGAGCAGGTCGAGGTTCATCCGCCAGCGCCACTCGTGGTGCTCGTGTCGCAGGTTCTGCAGCAGGAACGCGCGTACGGAGGGGGACTCGACGTAGCGGGCCATGGCCTTGTCGGCCTGATCGCGTGTGCCGAGCATGTCGAGGGGGACCGCCCGCAGGCCGGCGAGGATGTGGTCGAAACTGTCCCGCACGCCGGCGGCGACGGGGGAGATGTCGACCACGACGAGGTGTTCGACGAGCGCGGGGTGCCGCAGCGCCACCCGCATCGCCACCTTGCCACCGAGGGAGTGCCCGACGAGGGTCACCCCCGGGCGCCCGAGGGCGCGCGCGTGGTCGGCGATGGTGTCGACAAGCATGTCGGCGAACAGGTCGTAGTCGAACACGTCGGTCCACGCGGACCGCCCATGGTTGGGCAGGTCGACGAGTCGGCTGGTGGCGAGGCCGGACAGGCCCTTGGCGATCTGGGTGAAGTTTCGGCCCTGGCCGAACAGGCCATGCAGGAACACGACCGCACGGGCCCCGTGTCCGATGTCGCGGTGGTGGATCGGGTCGTCGCTCATCGCTTCCTCGTCCAGCATCCGGTGTGCCAGTGCCGCCGTTCCTCGAGTCCCGACGTGCTGCCCAGCGAGGGGATGGCCGGCCATGCGACGACGTGGGCGGTGCCGGGCGGGATGGGCTGCAGGCAGCCGGGGCAGGTGTAGACCTTGCCTGCCCTGGCCCCGGGGATGCTGCGGACGATCCAGCGTCCGTCGGATTTCACCTCCGCAGTTCCGTGTCCGGCGGACAGTGGCCTGGCCGGGCGCAGGTGCTTGCTCGGGCGTTTGGCCATGGTCCAACCTTAGCGGCGGGGCCGCGGGGCCCCACGGTGTAGGTTGTCCGCGTGCGTTTGGTGATTGCCCGCTGCCAGGTCGACTACGCCGGGAAGTTGACGGCCCACCTCCCGATGGCCGTCCGGCTGATCCTCGTGAAGGCCGACGGGTCGGTGTCGATCCACGCCGACGATCGCGCCTACAAGCCGCTCAACTGGATGAACCCACCCTGCACGATCACGGTCACCGCCGCCTCGGGCGACGATCTCGCGGCCACCACCGCCGACGTCGATCCTCTGGTCGCCGAGGTCTGGCAGGTGCGCGGCCGCGACGGCGACACGCTGCAGATCTCGCTCGGCGAGGTGCTCCACGACAGCGAGCACGATCTCGGGATCGACCCGGGCTTGCAGAAGGACGGCGTGGAGGCGCACCTGCAGGCGCTGCTCGCCGAGAACCCGTCGACGTTCGGGCCCGGGTGGACCCTGGTGCGTCGGGAGCATCCCACCGCCATCGGGCCGGTCGACCTGCTGCTGCGCGACGCCGCCGGTGGCTATGTGGCCGTCGAGGTGAAACGCCGGGGCGAGATCGACGGTGTCGAGCAGCTCACCCGCTACCTCGCGTTGATGAACCGCGATCCCCACTTGGCACCCGTGAGCGGCGTGTTCGCGGCCCAGCAGATCAGGCCTCAGGCACGCGTGCTTGCGGAGGATCGGGGGATCACTGTCTCATTGGTCGACTACGACGCTCTTCGAGGCTTGGACGATCCCTCCGACCGGCTGTTCTAGGTTCCTGGCATGAAGGCGTTGTTCAAGGAGATCCGAGCCGGCAAGGTTGACGCGCTGACTGCGCGCCTCGATGCGGACCCGAGCTTGGGTCAACGCCACGGCCACGGTTCCGCCAATCAAGGACGATGGCAATCTACCCTGCAGGTTGCCATCAAGTCCGGGCGGTTGGCGTTGCCCGACTCTGATCGACTGCGGCGCAGGGGTCAACTTCCCGGAGGCGTCCACGCTCAACCCGTGGAGGATTCCAGTGCTTCACGACGCGATCCGCGCGGCAGTCTTCAGCAGCCGCCTCGGCCGCAACTACGGTTTGCCCGCCCTTCCTCGCGCGGTTCTCGACGCGCGCCAGATCATTGAGCAACCGGTGTCTGACGAGCTGTCACAGGACCTCGGTCGCGTCTTCGGGGCACTCTTCGCGGCCGGAGCCGACGCCGACCGGGTAGACCCGCGGTTAGGGCGTTCGATCGCAGAGCAGGTTTCGGGCGAGCCCGTCGGCGAGCTTCTTGGGGTGGGGCAGCGGTGGGTTTCGACCACATCGACGGTATCGAACAGCTCACCGGCCACCTCGAACTGATGAACCGCGATCCTCACCCGGCACCCGTGACCGGAGTGTTCGCGGCCGGGCGGATCCGCCCGCCGGCGCGCACCCTGGCCTCCGAGCGGGGCAGCCCGTGTGTCGCCGTCGACTACGGCGCCTTGCGGGAACTCGGCAGCCCCGACGACCGCCTGTTCTGATCCCCGGGGATCCTCACGCGTCGGGGGCCGGCTCCTCGGCGTCGAGGATGGGCAGGACGCGGGTCGGGTCGTCGTCAACCGGTGGCGGGCTGGTCCGGCTCGGCGGGGCCAGGTCGACCGGGTCGACGGCACCAGCATCGGTGGGCAGGTCGGTCGTCTCGAACGGATCCTCGTCGGGAAAGTCCTCGGTCGCTTCGCGGGCGAGGTTGCGCATGTTGGCCAGCTGGGCCACGACCGCGGCCTTGCGCTGCAGCAGCGCGGCGATCTCGCGTTCGATCTGCTCGCGTCGCCAGGCGTGCTGGTCCTCGAGCGTCTGGCGCAGTTCGTCGCCCCGCTGGTGGGCCGCCTGGATGGCGGCCTCGGCCTCGCGGGCGGCGGCGGAACGGGTCTGCTCGGCCTCGGCGAGTGCCGTGCTGCGCACCTGCTGGGCCTGCTCGGTCTGATCGCGCAGCGCGGCCGCCGACCGTTCGTGGTGGGCGGTGCTCTCGGCCATCAGCGTCGACGAGGTCGTGCGGGCCTCGTCGGCGGCCGCCTTCGCCTCGGTGAGCAGTGCCTCGATCCGGGTGCGGGCCTCCAGTTCCTGCTGGGCCGCTTCGCGGGCTACCCGTTGGCGCAGGCTCTCGGCAGCGAGTTCGGCGTCGCGGAGCATCGTCGTCGCCTTCTGCTCCGCCTCGAACCGGAGTGCGTCCGCGTGCCGGCGGGCCGCATCGAGGGTGGCGTCGGCGTCGTGGCGGGCGGCCTCGAGGATGCCGCTCACGGTGCGGTCGTGCTCGGTGCGCAGTTCGCGCAGGTGCGCCAGACCGGCCATCCGGATGTCGTCGATCTCGGTCTGGGCGGAGCGACGCAGGTCGGCGACGCTGCGCCGGCCCTCTTCCTTGATTCTCTCGGCCTCGCTCTCGGCGCGGGTCACGAGAGCGCGTGCCTGGTTCTCGGCCGAGATGAGGATGGCGCCGGCGTGGGTGCCGAGCCGGCGGAAATCGCCCTCCCGGGTGCTGGAGAGTGCCTCGCGCAGCTGGCTCCGCAGTTCGCGGGTGAGGCGTTTGAGGGCGGTGAGTTGCTGCTCGAGGTCGCGGACGTGGGTGTCGACCGTCGTCCGGTCGTAGCCCCACACGGTGCGGGGGAAACTGCCAGCAAGGCTGGCGCGGTCATCGAACAGGTTGAGGCCGGTGAGTTCGGTCTGCTCGAAGACGACGTCAGCCGTGTTCGGCTGGTCGGCGGGTCGGTCGGTCACGTCGGGTCCTCTCGGGCGGGAGTGCACTTCGAGGTTAGCAACAGCCGCCGTGCGACCCGGGAAGGCGCGGCCCGGTGCGGCTCACGGTGCCGGACGCACGACGCCCCCACCGCGAAGACGGAAACCCCAGCGTGAGCTGACGGGCGGGGCCCGATCAGTGCTCGGTTCCGGGCTGGGTGAGTTCGAGCAGGATGCCGCCGGTGTCCTTGGGGTGGGCGAAATTGATCCGCGCGCCCGCGGTGCCGCGCTTCGGCTGCGGGTAGAGCAGGCGGACGCCCTTGGCGCGCAGGGCGTCGCACACGGCGTCGATGTCGCTCACGCGATAGCACACCTGCTGGACGCCGGGACCGTTCTTCCCGATGAATTTGGCGATCGTGGAGTTCTCGTTCAGCGGGGCTAGCAACTGCACCTGGGCGCTTTCGGGAAGCTGCGATCCGGTGCCGAGCATGGCCTCGGCCACTCCCTGCTCCTCGTTCACCTCACGGTGCAGGAGGCGAAAACCGAGCACCTCGGTGTGGAACGCGATGGCCTCGTCGAGGTCGGGCACGGCGTAGCCGACGTGATCGATGCAGACGAACATGTTTTCCATGCGTCCACTGTCCCATACGCCCCACCGGGCTCCTCGGTGGGGCGGGCGTGCGGAATCACGACCCGTCGCCGGTGCCGGAGTCGAACGGCTCGCGAGCGACCTGGGCGCGCAGACCGGCCGCCTGGATCACCCGTTGGATGGTGAGATCCCGCTGCTGGGGGCGGGCCACGAAGCGGATGTCGCGCAGGCCCTGGGCCTGGGCCGCGGACTCGAACACGAGATGGCCGTAGCCGAGCAGCCGTCCGATGAACGGCTGGAACACCGAGACGTCGAGGATCCGCGTCATCGGCATCGTCGCGGTGTGCCGGCTGAGCACACCGTGCACACGGAACACCCGCATGTTGGTGATGACGAAACGGTCCATGTGCTCGCGGTGGATGATGCCCACCGACCAGATGAGCATCGCCAGCCCGAACACGAGCGGGACGCCCCAGAAGCCGCCCCACGCGGGCATGGACAGGAACAGGGGGACCACCGCCGTCAGCATGACAACGGGCCCGGCGATCGTGACCCAGTGCCTGCCCACCTCGTCGATGACGTATTCGCCCTCGTCGACGAGCAGGTGGGTGTGTACCTCCGGGTTGAGGAACCGGGAGATGAAGCTCATCGTGCCGCCAATCGAGTCCGCGTCGCAGTCGGTGAGTGAGCAGAAGAAACCGCCGATGGACCGGCCACTTCGCGGGGACCCTCAGCCGAGTGCGGCGGTGACGACCTCGCGCGCCTCCTGCTGCACCGCGGCGAGATGCTCGGCCGACTTCAGCGACTCCGCGTAGATCTTGTACTTGTCCTCGGTGCCGGAGGGGCGGGCCGCGAACCAGGCGTTCTCGGTGACGACCTTGACGCCCCCGATGGCCGCCCCGTTGCCGGGCGCCTCGGTGAGGATCGCGACGATCTTCTCCCCGGCCACCTCGGTGGCTGTGACGTCGGCGGGGGAGAGCCGGCTCAGCCGGGCCTTCTGCTCCCGGTCGGCATCGGCGTCGACCCGGGCGTAATAGGACCGGCCGTACCTGGCCTCGAGGTCGGCGTAGTGCTGGCTCGGGGTGCGGCCGGTGACCGCGGTGATCTCGCTGGCCAGCAGGTCGAGCAGGATGCCGTCCTTGTCGGTCGTCCACGTGCTGCCGTCGAGGGCGAGGAAAGAGCCGCCGGCGGACTCCTCGCCCCCGAAGCCGAGGTCGCCGCTGATCAGGCCCGGAACGAACCACTTGAACCCGACGGGAACCTCGACCAGGGTGCGGCCGATCTCGGCGGCCACCTTGTCGATCATCGAGCTCGACACGAGGGTCTTCCCGACGGCCGCGTCGACGCTCCAGCCGGGGCGGTGGGTGAACAGGTACTGGATCGCCACCGCGAGGTAGTGATTGGGGTTCATCAGCCCCGCGTCGGGGGTGACGATGCCGTGCCGGTCGGCGTCCGCGTCGTTGCCGGTGGAGAGGTCGAACCTGTCCCGGTTCGCGATGAGCGAGGCCATGGCGTGCGGCGAACTGCAGTCCATCCGGATCTTGCCGTCGGTGTCGAGGGTCATGAACCGCCAGGTGGGATCGACGGTGGGGTTCACGACGGTGAGGTCCATGCCGAGATGTTCGGCGATGTACTGCCAGTACTGCACCGACGCCCCACCCATCGGGTCGGCTCCGATCCGCAGCCCGGAGTCGACGATCGCCCGGATGTCGATGGCATTGCGGAGGTCCTCGCAGTAGGCGCTGCGGAAGTCGAAGCGGGTCACCCGGGGGGCCGCCTGCTCGTGGTGGATCCGCTTGATGCCGCTCGGGTCGCGCATCAGCTCGTTGGCGCGGGCGGCGATCCATCGGGTGGCGTCGGTGTCGGCCGGGCCGCCGTTGGGCGGGTTGTACTTGAACCCCCCGTCGCGGGGCGGGTTGTGAGAGGGCGTGACCACGATGCCGTCGGCCCGCGGGCCGGTGTGGTCGCGGTTGTAGACGATGATCGCGCGCGAGACCGCGGGCGTCGGGGTGTACTCGTCGGCGCGCTCGGCGAAGGTGTCGACGCCGTTGGCGATGAGCACCTCGGTGGCGGTGCGCCAGGCCGGGAGCGACAACGCGTGCGTGTCCTTGCCCAT
>JAJXWF010000034.1 GCA_021781735.1 Actinomycetes bacterium | reverse complement strand
GGGGGTGGCGATGCCCTCCTCGACGAGGCTGATGGCCTCCTTGAGCAGCACGTACTGCAGCCGGTTGAGCACGAAACCCGCCTTGTCGACGACCCGGGCGCTCTGTTTCCCGAGAGCGCTGATGAACGCCTCCACAGAGGGCAGGTGCCGCTGATCGGTGCCGGTGTGGGCGATCAACTCCACGCCGGGGATGAACGGGGCGGGATTGGAGAAGTGCACGCCGAGGAAGCGGCTGGGATCCCTGAGGTACGCCGCCAGTTCACCGATCGGCAGGGTCGAGGTGTTGCTGCCGATGATGGCGTCCGGACGCGCCGCCGCCTCGATCCGGGCCAGCACCGGGCCCTTGACATCGGGCCGCTCGTACACGGCCTCCTCGATGAGGTCGGCGCCGGCGACGGCGGCCTCGAGCGACTCGGCCGCCGACAGGTACGTCTCGATCCGATCGACCGATCCCGCGGCGAACAGGCCGCGCTGCTCGAAGTCACGGGCCTCGGCGAGCAGCCGGGCGTGGTGGTGGCGGGTCGACTCGACGTCGGCGTCGAAGATGACCACCGGGATCTGCGCCATCGCGACAACCTGCGCGATGCCACCCCCCATGTAGCCCGCGCCGACGACGGCGACCCTGCCGATCTCCTGTTCGCTCATCTGTCCTGTCATCCCCTCGGTCATCCCCTCGGTCATCGTGGAAAGTCATCCAGAAAGTCACCCGGGAAAGTCGTGGTGCTCAGTCATGGTGGTAGTCAGCGGTGGCGGCACTCGAGGGTGGACGCCTCACCGGCTGCGACCACCCACGCCGCGGTGAGCGCCACCTGCCGCGCTCGCGCTCGCGCGCGATCAGCCGCCCGCCAGCCGGCGTCCGATGACGGCCACGATCCGCGAGAACGACACGGCTCCGGGATCGGGGGTGCCGATGCTGCGCTCGTGATGGGTCTTGGCCCGGCCACGCCGGGCCGCGATGGACGCCGTCGCCTCGGTCCCTGCCTCGGCGGCCTCGACGGCGTGGGCCCAGGCGACCGCCAACGGCCGATCGCTGGAGACCAGGGCGTCGCGGAACGGGATGGCAGCGTCGACCATCGTCTTGTCGCCCCGCTCAGCCCCACCCACGGTGACGATCTCGTCGACGGCCGAGCGTGCCGCCTCGATGACGGCGGCCGCGGTGAGCGCGGACCGGTCATCGAGCCGCCGTCCGGCGGCCCGCAGCGCGGCCCCCCACAACGCCCCCGAAGTGCCCCCGGCGCGCTCGGACCAGGCCTCGGCCACGCGCAGCAGGAGAGTGCTCGTCCCGGCGCCCCGGGCGATGGCCTGCTGGGCCGTCTCGTCGGCCGCGGCGGCACCGCGGCTCATCCCGATGCCGTGGTCGCCGTCACCGGCGACCGCGTCGATGTCCCCGAGGTAGCCCTCGCTCTCGACCAGCATCGCGTGCACGTCCGAGATCACCTCCGCGACGAGGCGGGCCGCCGCCCGGTTCTCGGGGGCCGCGTCGGGAATCACGTCGTCCTCGACCACGTCGAGGGGCCGGTCGTCGCGTTCCAGCGCCTGGACGGTGCCCTTGCGATATGCCGGGGTGTCGCACGGCGCGAGCCAGAGCCGCTCCAATTCGTCGTCGAACCAGCAGACGGTCAGCGAGAGTCCCGCCATGTCGAGGCTGGTGCACTGTTCGTCGACCTCCCCTTCGACGATCTCGTATCCGCGCTCCTCGAGCTGTCGGGCGACCCGGGAGAAGGTGACGAACAGTTCCTCGTACTTGACGGTGCCGAGACCGTTGAGCATCGCCAGGATCCGCTTGCTGTCGCCGGGGTCTTCGGCGACCACCTTCTCGACGAGCAGGTCGGCGATCTCGTCGGCGGTGCCGATCGGCTGCTCGGCGATCCCGGGCTCGCCGTGGATCCCGAGCCCCAGGCTCATCTGGCCCTCAGGGACGGTGAACAACGGGTGGTCGGCACCCGGGAGCGTGCAGCCGGAGAACGCGATGCCGAAGGACCTGGTGCGGTCGTTGGCCCGCCGCGCGACCCGCTCGACGTCGTCGAGGTCCGCCCCCGCCGCCGCGGCGGCCCCGGCGCACTTGAAGGTCACCAGGTCACCGGCGATACCCCGCCGCTCGAGTGCCTGCTCGGGCGGGGCCGAGGCGATGTCGTCGCTCACCGTGACGATCCGCACGTCGACGCCCTCGGCCCGGAGCTTCTCGGCCGCCTCGCCGAAGTGCAGGACGTCGCCGGCGTAGTTGCCGAAGCTGACGAACACCCCCGCGCCGTGATCGGAGGCCCTGAGCACCGAGTAGATCTGCGACGCCGAGGGCGAGGCGAAGATGTTGCCGCAGGCCGCACCGTGGGCGAGTCCGGGCCCGACCCAGCCCGCGAACGCCGGGTAGTGCCCGCTGCCGCCTCCGATGACCACACCCACCTGCCCGTCGGGAACCCTGGTCGCCCGCACGACACCACCGTGGACCGGGCGCAGGTAGCGCCGGTGGGCCGCGACCATGCCGGCGAGGGCCTCGTCGGCGAAGTCGGCGGCGGAGTTGACCAGAAACGTCATCGTTCCTCCTCATGGAGGGTGGGTTGTTCATGACCCTAACGCGGCAGGGGTGACCTCACAATCGATTGTTTGATAACAACCCAAAATCTGAGACGTTCGGTGATCCATCGCCCGGGCGGCCAGCGTGAGCCGATGACACGCCCGGCCGGGATCAGCCCGCCGCAAGCGAGGTGAGCACCCCGTCGAGGTCGTCGGGTTTGGCGAGCACCTCACGTGGCTTCGACCCTTCCGAGGGTCCCACGACGCCGCGCGTCTCGAGGATGTCCATCAGCCGACCGGCCTTCGCGAAGCCGACCCGTAGCTTGCGCTGCAGCATCGAGGTCGATCCGAGCTGCAACTCGACCACGAGCCGCGCCGCCTCCAGCACGAGGTCGAGGTCGTCGCCGATGTCCTCCGCCGGCTTCGTCCCGCTGCCCGCCGGGGCGGTCACGTCGTCGCGATATTGCGGTTGCAGTTGCTGGCTCACCTGGCGCACAACGTCGCGGATCTCCGCCTCGGTGACCCACGAACCCTGGACGCGGACGGGCTTGCTCTCCCCCATCGGCAGGAACAGGCCGTCGCCCTGGCCGACGAGCTTCTCGGCGCCGGGCTGGTCGAGGATGACCCTCGAGTCGGTCATCGACGACGTGGCGAACGCCAGACGCGACGGCACGTTGGCCTTGATCAGGCCGGTGACGACGTCGGTGGAGGGTCGCTGGGTGGCGAGCACCAGGTGGATGCCGGCCGCTCGGGCCAACTGGGTGATCCGCACGATCGAGTCCTCGACGTCGCGGGGGGCGACCATCATGAGGTCGGCGAGCTCGTCGACGACCACGACGAGGTAGGGGTAGGGCGCGAGCACCCGCTCCGATCCGGGAGGCAGTTGCACCTGCCCCGCGCGGACCGCCTTGTTGAAGTCGTCGACGTGACGGAAGCCGAAGGCCGCCAGGTCGTCGTAGCGCTGGTCCATCTCCCGCACGACCCAGCCGAGCGCCTCGGCGGCCTTCTTCGGATTGGTGATGATGGGTGTCACGAGGTGCGGAATGCCCTCGTAGTGGTTCAGCTCCACCCGTTTGGGGTCGACGAGCAGCATGCGGACCTCGTCGGGCGTGGAACGCATCATGATCGAGGTGATCAGGCTGTTGACGAACGACGACTTGCCCGACCCGGTGGCCCCGGCGACGAGCAGGTGCGGCATCTTCGCGATGTTGGCGATGACGAAGCCGCCCTCGACGTCCTTGCCAAGGCCCACGACCAGCGGATGGTGGTCGGCCCGGGCGCGCGCCGACCGCAGCACGTCGCCGAGCGAGACGACCTCCTTGTCGCGGTTCGGGATCTCGATGCCGATGGCCGACTTGCCGGGGATCGGCGACAGGATCCGCACGTCGGGCGAGGCCACCGCGTAGGCGATGTTCTTCGACAGGGCGGTGACCTTCTCGACCTTGACACCGTTGCCGAGTTCGACCTCGTACCGGGTGACGGTCGGACCGCGGGTGTATCCGGTGACCCGGGCATCGATGTCGAATTGGCGCAGCACCTCGGTGAGCCGCCCGACGATCTGGTCGGACACCTCCGTGCGCGCCTTCGGCTGACTGCCCGGCTTGAGCAGCGCGACGTCGGGCAGGCAGTACTGCACCTCTCCCGACAGCTGGAGCTGCTGGGCCCGCGGCGGCGGCGCCGTATGGCGCGGCGCGTCCAGGGCGTGCACGACGACGGCCTCGGGAGGCGCCGGCCGGAAACGGTCGGCGGGCTCGGGCGCAAGGGCGGGGGCGGGATCCGCCGCAGCCCCGGCGTCGAGGAGCACCGGGTCGGCGTCGAGCCCGACCCGCTCGGTTTGCGGAATGTCGTCGTCACGCACGAGGGCCGACTCGTAGGCCCTGTCGACGCCGTACTCGATCTGTTTCGCCGCCCGCGCCGCCGCCAGTTCTGCCCGCCGTTCGGTGAAGCGGTCGCGGGCGTCGCGCCCGTTCGCCGCCAGCTCGTGCAGCGGCTTCCCGATGATCACGAGGATGCCGAAGATCGTCAGCAGAGTGAGCAGCGGGGCCGCCACCCACGGGGTGAGCAGGTCGGACAGCATGCTCGAGGAGATGAAGCCGAGGATGCCGCCGGCGGCGCGCATCGCCTCGGGGTGATTCGGCCGGGGCAGTCCGTGGGCGAGGTTCACCAGGCCGAGGAAGCCGAACAGGGCGGCCATCCACCCGACGACCTGGCGGCCGGCGGGGCCGTTCTTGTCGGGATGGCGCAGCGTGCGCCACGCCATCGCCAGGCAGGCGACCGGGAGCGCGTAACTCACCATGCCGAAGATCGTGGAGATGCCCACGTGGATCGCCCCACCGAGCGGGCCAGGCAGGCCGAACCAGAACTCGGCGGCCACGACGATCGCCACTCCGATGAACACCAGACCGGTTCCGTCACGGCGCAGGGCGGGGTCGATGTCCTCGACGTGCCCGATGCTGCGCACCATGCCGCCGACCAGGCGCGCGAGCCCCCGCCAGAGAGCTGCGAACGCCACGACCACCGGGTTCGGTCGTGGCTCCGGCGGCTTCCTGCGTGCCGCGGCCGTCGACCGCCCGGTGGTGCTCTGGTTTCCTCCGCTGCGTGATCCACGGCTCGTCCGTGACGTCGACCGGCCCGCGGCGTTGCTGCGGGTGGTCGCCGACGTGCGTTGCGTGGACCGCGCCGGGGAAGACGCGCGTGTCCCCATAGGTGGCAGGCTAACCCATCGACCCAGGCGGGGCGAAGCATCCACGCCGCGAGGGCGGGCTCAGCGGAAGTGGTCCCATCCGCCCGGCGTCGCCCAGGCGGCGCCGTCGACGGTCACCGGAGACGCGCTGTCGCCGTCCTCGGGGGCCGCCTGGACACGGCCGAGAACGTGCCAGCCCGCGGCGATCGACCCGACCGGGAAACAGGCGACGAGCGCATGATCCTCCCCCCCGGTGAGCACGAAGTCGAGCGGGTTGCGGTTGGTCGCCGCCCCCACCGTGCGGACCACATCGTCGACGGGGAGGTCGGCGCTCACCAGGTCGATCCGCACCCCGCTCGCCGCGCAGATGTGGCCGAGGTCGGCGATCAGCCCGTCGGAGACGTCGATCATCGCCGTCGCTCCGGCGAGGGACGCCGCCACCCCCTGCCCGTAGGGCACCTGGGGGCAGCGCTGCGCGTCGACGGCGGCCCGCGGCGAGCGGAACCCACGGCCGAGGACGGCCAGGCCGGCGGAGGCCCAGCCCATCCGTCCGGTGTAGGCGACGACATCGCCCGGGCGCGCCCCCGCCCGGGTCACGGGGCGGCGTCCGGCCAGCTGACCGATGACGGTGGCCGCGATCGTGATGTCGCGCGACCGGGTGGTGTCGCCACCCACCAGTGTGATGCCGGCGACCTCGGCCTCCGACCGCACGCCGGTGGCGAAGTCACGCACCCAGCTCACCGGCAGCTGCGGCGGGATGCTCAGGGAGATCACCAGGGCGACGGGGTCGGCACCCATCGCCTCCAGATCGGACACGCTCACGGCGACGGTCTTCCGGCCGATGTCGATCGCCGAACTCCAGTCGCGGCGGAAGTGCACCCCCTCGACGAGGGCGTCGACGCTGACGACGCTCGACCCCTCGACTCGGAACACGGCGGCGTCGTCGCCCGGGCCGACCGACACGGGCCCGGGCATGACCAGCGACCTCGTGAGGTCGGCGATCAGGCCGAACTCGCCGACGGCGGACACTTCGACGCCACTCATGCGCACCCTTTCAGCAGGTTCGGACCGGCGCTCTCACTCCGCCCCGGCAGCGACCCTGCCGTTCCGCCCAGCCAACACGCTAGCGTGAGTACCGGTGGCTCGGCCCGCCGCCGTCCCGCGCATGGAAGGACCCGCCATGGTTCAGGCATACATCCTGGTGCAGAGCAACGTCGGACGCTCCGCCGAGGTCGCTCTCGCCATTCGAGAGATCCCCGGAGTGATCCTGGCCGAGGGCGTGACCGGCCCCTACGACGTCATCGTCCGGGCGGAGGCCGACACCGTCGACGAGTTGGGTCAGCTCGTCGTGGCGCAGGTGCAGCAGGTTCCAGGCATCACCCGCACCGTCACCTGCCCCGTCATCCACCTGTGAGGGCCGCCGCCCGCCGCGGTCGGCGGGTACCGTCCGCGGCGATCCTCGCCGCGCTGCTGATGGCCGGCTGCCAGGCCGGCGTGCCGGCGTCCAGCAGCACCGCCAGCGCCGCGCCGAGCGGCGCGGCCACGTCGTCACCCCGCCCGCTGGTCGAACCCACACCCACGGGTGCGGTGGCCACGCAGTGCCGCACCGTGATGGCGGCCCTCCCCCAGCGGGTCGACGGTCTCACGATCTCGTCCACCACCCGCAACACCGCCCAGTGGGGCGGCGATATCGTCTCGCTGCGCTGCGGCGTGCCCAAGCCGGCGGCCCTGCAGCCCACGTCGTCGTGCAACGTCGTCGACAACATCGGCTGGCTGGCCGTGCAGACCACTGACCGGTGGGTGTTCACGACCATCGGTCGCTCGGGCTACATCGAGGTGACCGTCGCCTCCAGTCACCAGCCAGCGGCCAACGCGCTGGTCGACCTGTCGCGCGCGGTGACACAGATGCGCGAGGTGAAACCCTGCGTCTGAGGTGTCAGCGCAGCCCGACCGGACGCCGCAGCGCCTGCCGGATGAGGTCGTCGATGAGCTCCTGGTAGGTCATCCCGCTGGCCTGCCACAGCATGGGGAACATCGATAACCGGGTGAACCCGGGCATCGTGTTGATCTCGTTGACGACGACCTCACCGCCGGGGGTGACGAACACGTCGACGCGGCCGAGCCCCTCGGCCGACACGGCCGTGAAGGTGCGCCGCGCGGCGTCACGGATGCGCTCCTCGAGGTCGGGACCGACCGAGGCGGGCACGTCGAGGGTCACCTGCTCCTCGGGCAGGTACTTCGCGTCGAAGTCATAGAAGCCGGATGCCGTGTGCATGCGCACCTCGCCGACCCGGGAGGCCCGGGGACCGCTGCCGTCGAGGTCACCGAGCACGCCGCACTCGATTTCGCGGGCACCGACGAAGCCCCGTTCGACGATGACCTTGGGGTCCCAGCGTTCCGCCTCGCGGACCGCCTCGTCGAGGGCATCGAGCGAGTCGACCCGGCTGATGCCCACCGACGACCCACCCCGAGCCGGCTTGACGTAGACCGGCAGGCCGAGGGCCGCGACCGCGTCCCGGCAGGCGCCGGGATCGTCGGCCCACTGCCCGGGCTGGATGGTGGTGAAGGCGCCGACGGGCAGGCCGGAACCGGCGAGGATCAGCTTCATCATGTGCTTGTCCATGCCGACCGCGCTGGCCGTGACCCCGGCGCCGGTGTAGCGCAGGCCCAGCATCTCGAAGCTGCCCTGGACGGTGCCGTCCTCACCGAACGGCCCGTGCAGCAGCGGCATGGCCACCTCGACCGGACGCCCGTGACTCAGCAGGGTGCCGTCGGCGTCCACGTCGGCGATGACGACGCCGTCGAGCGTGCGCAGCAGCAGCGCCTCGTGGCGATCCTCGCCGAGCACGGGGAGGACGCCGTCGACGACGGTGAACGCCCGGATCTCGTCGAGCGAGTAGCGGGTCCACCGCCCGCTCGGGGTGATCCCGAGGCCGGTGACGTCGTAGCGCCCGGTGTCGATGGCGGAGGCCACCGAGGCAGCGGTGAGGCAGCTGATCGAGTGCTCCGATGAGATGCCGCCGAAGACGAGCACCACGCGGGTGCGATCGTCGGCCGGCTGGTCGTGGTCGGGTTCGGTCGTCATCGGGCCTCACTCGGGGTCGGTCGTGATGGGCTCAGCCTAGTGGCCGGGGCCCGTCGAGCCACATCGGCGGGATCGGCCGGGGCACGCGGCGTCCCAGCCGCAGGTCGTACCGCCCGGCCGGTGCCGGACGCCCGCGCACCTCCTCGACCAGGATGGTGATGGCGTCCATGATCCGGGCCCCGGCCTCGATGATGGCCTCGTGCGAGCGCTGCGCCGCCTCCGCGGTGACGTCGTCACCGGCTCCGCCGGGGTGGTACGCGGCGTAGAGGTCGTCGAGGACGACCGGCTCTCCGCACGTGATGGCGATCGGCTTCGGGGGGAACAGCCGCGGCACGTGCATCCGCTTCCCCGGGATCACGAGCTCGGCGCCCGTCTGGCCGATCGGGATCACCGGACAGCGGGTCGCCAGCGCCAGGCGGGCGGCGCCCGAGCGGGCCACCATGGGCCAGCCCTCGGGATCGGCCGTGATCGTGCCCTCGGGGTAGACGGTCACCGCCAACCCGTCGCGCAGGGCCCGCTCGGCGGCGGCGAGGCCCGTGCCCGATCTCGCCGCGTCGCGCCGCACCGGAATCTGGCCGCAGTGCCTCGCCAGCCAGCCGACCACCGGCACGTGCCACAGCTCCTCCTTGCCGAGGTAGCGCGGCCAGCGTCCGGCGCCGTAGATGAGGTACTCCCCGAGCACCAGCGGGTCGAAGTGCGAGATGTGGTTCGCGACGAGAAGGACGCCGCCGCCGTGGGGGACGCGCTCCGGACACCGCCAGTCCCGACGGGTGCTCGCCGACAGCACGGCGTGCACGAACGACGCCCACCCGCGGTACACGGTTTCGGCCGGCTCACGACTCACCATCGGCGGCACGATCCTCCTTGTCGGGGCGGGCCCTGTGATCGGGTGGACGATGCGGCCACGGGCGGGGACGGCCGGCGGTATCGTCGACGGGCGGCCGACCGGGGCCGCTGACCGCACCCTAGTGCAGGGGCCGGCCGTCCGCGGCGCGATGGAGGGGCAGCCATGACCGACCCGACCCGCCAGGGGTCCGCGGACCCCTGGATCCAGGCGACCGTCGCCCAGCGACACGACGACGGATGGACCGCCATCACCGACGCGGGCGTCGAGCTCACGATCGCCGACGACGCCGTGCGCGGGTTCCGCTCGCTGCGCACCGGGCAGCGGCTGCGGGTGCGAGTCGCCCGCCCGGACGCGGCGACCGTCGACGAGGCGACGCCGCTGCCCCCGCGCTGATCGGGTCGCGGCCTCGGCTCAGCCCGCGGTGCGCACGGGGATGGTGCGCGGCTTGAACGACGGGCGGGTCCGCTCGTAGGCGCTGATGTCGTCGGCGTGCTGCAGCGTCGAGCCGATGTCGTCGAGTCCCTCGAGCAGGCGGTGCCGGGTGAAGTCGTCGATCTGGAACGGGTAGGTGTCTCCACCCGCGGTGATCGTGCGATCGACGAGCGACGCCTCGATCTCGACGCCGGGGTTCTGCTCGGCGAAGTCCCACAGCCGCTCGACCACGTCCTGGTCGACCACCGCGATGAGCAGCCCGGCCTTGCCCGAGTTGTTCCGGAAGATGTCGCCGAAGCGCGGGCCCACGACGACCTTGAAGCCGTAGTTCTGCAGCGCCCACACGGCGTGCTCACGCGACGAGCCGGTGCCGAAGTCCGGTCCGGCGACGAGGATCGTGCCGCGGTTGTAGGGCTCCTTGTTCAGCACGAACTCCGGGTCGGCACGCCACGCCGAGAAGAGCCCGTCCTCGAAGCCGGTGCGGGTGATCCGCTTGAGATAGACCGCGGGGATGATCTGGTCGGTGTCGACATTGCTGCGCCGCAGCGGAACCGGGATGCCGGCGTGGCTGGTGAACTTGTCCATGGCGTTCTCCTCAGTGGTCCGGGACGATCAGTTGGCGAGGTCGGCGGGGGCGGACAGGTGACCGGTGATGGCGGTCGCCGCGGCCACGGCCGGGCTGACGAGGTGGGTGCGTCCGCCCTTGCCCTGCCGGCCCTCGAAGTTGCGGTTCGACGTGGACGCCGCGCGCTCGCCGGGCTTCAGCTGGTCGGGGTTCATGCCGAGACACATCGAGCAGCCTGCGGCCCGCCACTCGGCGCCGGCGTCCAGGAAGACCTTGTCCAGACCCTCCGACTCGGCCTGCACACGCACCCGGGCCGATCCGGGCACCACCAGCATGCGAATGCTGTCGGCGATCTTGTGCCCCTTGAGCACGCTCGCGGCCAGCCGCAGGTCTTCGATCCGGCCGTTGGTGCACGATCCGAGGAACACCGTGTCGACCGCGATGTCGCGCATCCGGGTGCCCGGGGTCAGCGCCATGTACTCGAGCGCGCGGGTGGCCGCGGACCGGGCCGCCTCGTCCGCGAAGTCGTCGGGGCTGGGGACGCTGGCACCCAGCGGCACGCCCTGGCCCGGGTTGGTGCCCCAGGTGACGAACGGGGTCAGCTGGGTGGCGTCGATGACGACCTCGCGGTCGAACCGGGCGTCGTCGTCGGTGCGCAGGGTCTTCCAGTACTCGACCGCGGCGTCCCAGTCGTCGCCTTCGGGCGCGTGCGGGCGTCCCTGGAGATAGTCGAAGGTCGTCTGGTCGGGCGCGATCATCCCGGCCTTGGCACCCCACTCGATCGACATGTTGCAGATGGTCATCCGGCCCTCCATCGAGAGCGCCTCGATGGTGTCGCCCCGGTACTCGACGACGTAGCCCTGGCCGCCGCCGGTGCCGACCCGGGCGATGAGCGCCAGCACGAGGTCCTTGGCGGTGACACCGTCGGGCAGCGCCCCGGTCACGGTCACCGCCATCGTCTTCGGACGAGCCTGCGGCAGGGTCTGGGTGGCGAGCACGTGCTCGACCTCGGAGGTGCCGATGCCGAAGGCCAGCGCGCCGAAGGCGCCGTGGGTGGAGGTGTGCGAGTCGCCGCAGACGATCGTCATGCCCGGCTGAGTCACCCCGAGCTGCGGGCCGATGATGTGCACGACACCCTGGTCGGCGTCCCCGAGGGAGTGGATGCGCAGGCCGAACTCGGCCGCGTTCTTGCGCAGTGTGTCCACCTGGGCCCGCGATACCGGGTCGGCGATCGGCCGGTCGATGTTGAGGGTCGGGGTGTTGTGGTCCTCGGTGCACAGCGTGAGGTCAGGACGCCGGACGGTGCGGTTGTTCAGCCGCAGCCCGTCGAACGCCTGCGGGCTGGTCACCTCGTGCACGAGGTGCAGATCGATGTAGAGCAGGTCGGGCTCGCCCGGAGCCTGGCGCACGACGTGCGCGTCCCACACCTTCTCGCTGAGTGTCTTGCCCATCTGCGACTCCTTGTACCGGCCGGTTGTCCCGGGTGTCCGTGTTTCCCGCGTAGTGTGGAGGACGCCGTCGGCGTCGGTGCTCCTGTCCGAGATCGGCGCCCCGAGCCGGCTGGCGACGGGATTCCCCAGGGCTTGCCGTATCAGATGGCGAGACGCTAATCTCGATACATGGACGATACCAGCGGCGTCGGCGTGTTGGACAAAGCAGCCCTCGTGCTCTCAGCACTTGAGACGGGGCCCACCACACTCGCGGGGCTGGTGAGCGCCACCGGGCTCGCCCGGCCGACCGCCCACCGGCTCGCGGTGGCACTCGAACACCACCGGTTCGTCGGACGCGACCTGCAGGGACGCTTCGTGCTCGGCCCCCGGCTCAGCGAACTGGCCGCAGCCGCCGGTGAGGACCGCCTGCTCGCGACCGCCGGGCCGATCCTGGCTCGACTGCGCGACATCACCGGCGAGTCGGCGCAACTGTTCCGCCGTCAGGGCGACATCCGGGTGTGCGCAGCAGCGGCCGAGCGGCCCTCAGGCCTGCGCGACACGGTGCCGGTGGGGTCGCAGTTGACGATGTCGGCCGGGTCGGCGGCCCAGGTGCTGCTGGCCTGGGAGGATCCCGAGCGCATCCAGCGCGGCCTGTCGCACTCGAGCTTCTCCGCAGTGGCACTCGCCACCGTGCGGCGCCGTGGCTGGGCGCAGTCGGTGGCCGAACGTGAGCCCGGAGTCGCCTCGGTGTCGGCCCCCGTGCGTTCCCCGTCGGGCAAGGTCATCGCCGCCGTCAGCGTGTCCGGACCGATCGAGCGGCTGACCCGCCAACCCGGACGCCTGCACGCCCCGGCGGTGATGGCGGCCGCCGAGCGCCTCAGCGAGGTGCTCCGTCGGGCCGGAACCGCCGAGTAGCACCCCGCACGCCGGACAGCGCACGGTGCCGCTCGAGCGGACAGGTCCTTGACCCCCGGCGTCCCGACAGGCCACAGTGCAGCACGTGACCGATGTGGTGATCCTGTCCGGTGCCGGCAGGTACTCCGACCCGTGGCACCCGTTCGCCGAGACGAGTGCGGCGCTCGCCGGAATCGCCTCGGGCCTCGGGCTGAGCGTCGAGGTCCGCGAGACCCTCTCCCCAGAGGCGCTGGCGCTCACTGACGAGCGGCTGGTGATTGTCAACAGCGGCAAGGGAACGAGCCCCGGGGCGCCCGACCCGGCCTGGACCGACGCCTTCACCGGATTCTCCGCCTGGCTCGGTGCGGGAGGTCGGTTGCTCGGCGTGCACACCGCCGCCGCGACCTTCCCCGACTGGCCGACGTGGCGGGGCATTCTCGGAGGCGCCTGGACCTCGGGGTCGTCGCATCCCCGGCTGAGCATCGCCGGGTTCCTCGCCACCGCCGGTTCGCGGCGCCACCCGATCCTCTGGGGCCTCCCGGACGCCGGTCTCCTCGACCACGACCTCACCGGCGTCCCGCTCGTGCTGGCCGTCGACGAGCGCTACAGCGGCCTCGAGATCGAGCCCGGCTCGACTCCGCTGCTCTCGCACCAACTCGACGGGCGGGCCGAGGTGATGGCCTGGGTCACCGGGAACCGCATCGTCTACGACGGCATGGGCCACGACCACCGGTCGTACCGCTCGGCGTCCCGGCGGCGGGTCGTCGAGAACGCGATCACCTGGCTGCTCGACGACTGATACGCGCATCCCGAAGGACTTCCATGGACCTCTTCACCCGGTTGGCGACCACCGACCAGCGCTCGCCCGGGCGCGCGTGCTTCCTCCTGCGCGTGCGCCCGGAACGGCTCGACGAGTACGTCGAGGAGCACCAGCACGTCTGGGACGAGATGCGCGAGGCGCTGTCGCGCTGCGGATGGCGGCACTACTCGTTGTTCCTGCGGCCCGGTGACGGGCTGGTGGTCGGCTATTTCGAGGCCGACGACACGGCGGCCGCGATGGCGGCGATGGCCGGGGAGGAGGTCGACGCCCGCTGGCAGGCGTCGATGGCCCCCTACTTCCAGGCCCCCGACGGCGGCACCCCTGAACTGCTGCACCAGTACTTCCACCTGGCCTGAACCCGCGGGCCACCGGGACCCCTCCCAGGCGTCATCCACGCAGGCCACGTCGTTGCGTCCGTCCCGTGGCGGCGATAGGGTCGAAGGAAAGCGCATTCCTGCGCCCGTCGGACCTTTCAGGAGATGGCGTGTCCCCCGAGCACTCCCCCGTGACGATCGCCCAGGTGGGGGCCCACGGCTTCGGCCGGGTGCACCTCGAACGGATCACCAGGCTGGAGGCGATGGGCCGGGTGCGACTCGTGGCCATCGCCGATCCGGCCGGCCCCCCGGACGGCGTCCGGGTGCCGATGTACGACGACCTCGGCGCGCTGCTGCGGGATCACCGCCCCGACATCGTGGGCATCGCCACGCCGATCGGCCTGCACGAGCCGATGGCCCGGGCCGCGATGTCGGCCGGGGCCCACGTCATGCTCGAGAAGCCCCCGGTCGCGTCGCTGGCCGAGTTCTGGGCGCTGCTGCGGCACCAGAAGGACACCGGGCGCAGCGTCCAGGTGGGGTTCCAGAGCCTCGGCTCGCACGCGCTCGACCGGATCCGCGAGCTGCTCTCCGACGGCACGCTCGGGGAGCTGCGGGTGATCCAGGCCCGCGGCACCTGGCTGCGTGACCGCGCCTACTACCACCGTTCCCCGTGGGCCGGACGCCGCGTCGTCGACGGCCACCGGATCGCCGACGGGGTCGTCACCAACCCGCTGGCCCACGCCGTGGCGACCGCCCTGGCGATCGCCGGCGTCCGGCAGATCGACGCGATCACCCGGATCACCACCGAGCTCTACCGGGCCCACGACATCCAGGCCGACGACACCTCGTTCGTGCGCGTCGACCTTGACGGCGCCCCGCCGGTGTGTGCCGCGCTCACCCTGTGCGCCCCCGACCAGACGCCGCCGACCGTGACGCTGGTCGGTTCCCGGGGCAGCGCCGAGTTCTTCTACACCACCGACGAGCTCATGGTGCGCGTGGGCGGCCACGAGTCGCGCGAGTCGTTCGGGCGCACCGACCTGCTGGAGAATCTCGTCGACCACCTCGAGCACGGCACCGAGCTTCTCGTCCCCCTCGCCAACACCGTGGGGTTCACCGCGGTGCTCGAGGCGACCCAGGACCGGCCCGATCCCGAACCCGTCGACCCCGCATCGGTGCGGTGGGTCGGCGACGGCCCGGCCGCCCACCCGGTCATCGACGCGATCCCCAACTGGATCGACCGGGCGTTGGCCGACGGGCACGGGTTCGCCGCCGTCGGCGCAGCCTGGGCCGCTCCTGACGCGCTCGCCACCTGGACCCCCCGGCACCCGCTGGCCGTCCTCGACGTCGACGGACGGGTGGTCGCCGAGTACGCCGACGGGAGCGACATCATCGCCGCGAGCAGCCCGCGTCCCTACCTGCACCCGATCCGCACGCTCGCGGGTGTGACCGTCAGCGACACCCACCCGG
The DNA here is from genome assembly GCA_021781735.1 of Actinomycetes bacterium. GTDB lineage: Bacteria > Actinomycetota > Actinomycetes > Propionibacteriales > Propionibacteriaceae > JAJYQH01. The sequence continues at coordinate 6,485 of JAJXWF010000034.1, read as the reverse complement.
CCGACCACGACTGGCACTGCGGCCTGAGCTTCACCATGCAGGACGTCAACGGGGTGAACTTCTGGGGGGGACGCACCTACGTGCGCGGCCGGGGATACACCTGGCTCGGAGATCAGGGCCGGATCGAGCATCTGCGCTTCGACGACACCGCTCCGGGCCGACTCGTCGAGCACCTGCGGTGGATCGGTCCCAGCGTGGCCCCGGTCGGCGCCCCCATCCCGCCCGTCGAGGTGCTCGAGACTCGCGACCTCTCCTGGCGCGCGCTGTCCCCCACGGCGTGGATGCTGGACGCCGACCTCGCGCTCGAGGCCGTCTCGCCGGCGACCGTGCAGCTCGGAGGCCCCGGAACCAACGGCCGTGAGGACGCCGGCTACGGCGGGTTCCAACTGCGGCTGCGTCCGAGCGACGACGTGCGCATCTGGTCGCCGCTCGGCGAGGGCGCCGACGCCGTCTTCGGGCAGCACGCGCCGTGGGTGGCCTGGTCGGGCAGCTTCTCCGGGCGCGAGGCCACGCTGGTCATGGCGATGCCCGACGACACCTCGGCGAGCGACCGGTGGTTCGTCCGGCACGGCGAGTGGGACGGGATCGGTTCGGCACTGGCCTGGCGCGAACCGGTGACGCTGCCGCTGCGGCGCCGCTACCGGCTGATCGTCGCCGACGGACGGCTGGACACGCCGGCGTTCCTGCCGTGGCTGGCCGCGTCGTGACCGCCCCGCTCGGCGTGGACGATCTCGCGGAGCGCTTCGCCCACCCGGAGGGTGACGTGCGCCCCTGGGTGTTCTGGTTCCTCAACGATGCGCTCGACGAACAGCTGATCGACCACGACCTCACCCGGATGGCCGGGGCCGGGATCGGCACGATCGTGCCGCACGCCCGGATCGGGCTCGACCCCGCCGTCGGATACCTGACCCCGCGCTGGTGGGAGCTGCTGCGCCACGTGGCGCGCACCTGCGAGCGCCTCGGTCTGCAGATCGTGCTGTACGACGAGGCCAGCTACCCGTCCGGCTCGGCGAACGGGGCCGTGGTCGCCGAGAACCCCGAGTTCGCCGCCCGCTGCCTCGCGCGGGCCGAGCAGATCGTCGAGGTCGCTCCCGGCGAGGTGCGGTACGCGCGCCCGAACCTGGGCCGCGGCCTGTGGGATCGCCGGGTCGCCACGGTGGTGCTCGACGCCGACGGCCCGCGGCACGTCGAGCCCGACGCGCACGGTCTGGTGCGCCTCGTCCGGCCGGGATCCCACCGGGTCGTCGCGGTCTTCGACGTGCCGAGCGGCGGAACCATCCGCGGGGCGCACGCGTTCCAGGACGACGGCTCACCGCTGGCACCCGCCGCGTCCGATCTCATGAACCCCGAGGCGGTCGCCGCGTTCCGACGGCTCACCCACGACGCCTACGCCGAGCACCTCGGCCCATGGTTCGGCACCACGGTCGTCGGCCTGTTCACCGACGAGCCGAGCGTCGGGGGACGCGACCCCCGCCCCGACTCGTTCCCCTGGACGCCGGGCCTCGAGCAGGACCTCGCCGAACTGTCGGGGACACCGGTGGACGCCGTCACGGAGCGGCTCGCCCTCCTGTGGGAGCCCGAGGGCGAGGCGATCCGCGGACTGCTCGCCGAGGCGGTGTCGCGCCGGGTGGCCGGGGTCTACTACGGGGCTCACCGGCGCTGGTGCGACGACCACGGCCTGGCCCTCACCGGCCATCCCCACCGGGCCGACGAGCTGCGGGCCCTCGACGTGTTCACCTGGCCCGGCCAGGACACCATCTGGCGCTGGGTCCTGCCGGGCAGCACCGCGCTGCACGGCGACCAGAGCGTTGCACCCCGGGGGGCCGGCAGCGCACGGCTGGTACGGGCCGCGGCCCGCTGCGTCACCGAGATGCTCGGGGCCTACGGCTGGGCGTTGAGCCTCGACGAGATGAAGTGGATCGCCGACTGGAACGCGGTGCGCGGGATCACCGACTTCCTGCTGCACGCCGTGTTCTCGTCGGTGCGCGGCAATCGGGCCTTCGAGAGCGAGCCCGACGTCGGGCGCCACAACGCCTGGTGGCCCCACCTGCCGGTGATGTTGCGCTACCTGGCCCGGACGACCCTGCTCAACCGGTTGCTGGCCGAGACGCCGGGCGTCGCGGTGGTGGTGGCCGACGACGCCGCCCCCGACGCCGACGTCGTGTGGTTCTACGAGCACCAGGTGCCGTTCGCCTACGTGCCCGTCGACGATCTCGACGTCGACACGAGCGGCCCGTCCGCGCCCCGGCCGGCCGCGGGATCGGTGCGGTTCGCTGCCGCGCTGGTGCCCGCCGCGGCAGCCGACCATCCCCTGGCGCGGCGGCTCGCCGCCGCGGGTGTACGGGTCACCACCGACCCCACGACCCTCGGCGACCTCGCCCCGGAGTGGATCGGCGTCCGGAGCGGGCCCCGCGCCGACCTGCGGGTGCGCGCCGGATCGCTGGCAGGCATGCCGGCCGCCCTGGTCACCAACGAGGGCGAGGCGACGATCGTGCTGGACGCCGACGGCTGCGACGCCTTCGACGCGTGGACCGGCTCGATCACCCGCACCGACGGGCCGATCGAGCTCGGGCGCCGCGCGTCGCTGTGGCTGCTGCGATCCGGTTCCCCGGCCGGCACGGGCCCGCTGCCGACGGTGCCGCCCGCCGCGACCCGGTGGACCCCGATCGCCCTCCCCACCTTCGAGGTGACCGCCTCCACCATCCCCACTCCCCCGACGAGTGTCGGGGACTGGACCGAGCAGCCGGACCTCGAGACGGTGGCGGGATCGGTCACCTACGCCGCGACGCTCGAGCTCACCCGCCGGAGCGCCCTGCGGCTCGACCTCGGCGACGTGGGTGAACTCGCCGAGGTACGGCTCAACGGCCTGCCCGTCGCCCACCTGTTCTGGGCGCCCTACCGGTGCCGCGTCGAGCAGGCGGCCACCCGGGTGGGCACGAACCGCCTCGAGGTGATCGTCACCAACTCCAGCGCCAACCGCTATGAGGGGGCCATGCGTCCCTCGGGCCTGATCGGGCCGGTGACCGTCGAGTCAGCCGGCTGACGACGCGCGGGGCAGGGTCCCCCCGGTGAGGAAGTCGAACGCGGCGTCCTGCTGGGTGATCCCGAACACGTGCCCGCCGTCGTGCCAGAGCGGGTGGTACTCGCCGGGGGCGGCGCGGAAGGCCTCGCGCAGCGCGGCGTCCGCGGCCCGCATGCCCGACAGCGGGAACAGCGGGTCGGCGGCGCCGTACACGACCATCAGCCGGTGGCGGCGGGTTCCGGCCGCCAGCCCCGGGAGGTCGGGCCCGCTGGCCAGGCCGGGGGCGTGCAGCAGCCACGAGTGCCGCCCCGTGTGATCGGGGACCAGCGAACGCGTCGTGCACATCATCCCGGCGACGACGACCCGCCCGATGCCGGGCGCGAGCGCCGCCAGGGCCGCCGCCCGCCCGCCGCCGCCCGAGAACCCGATGACCCCGATCTCCCCGGGCGCGCAGAGCGTGCGCAGCACCTGCAGCGCCGAGAGGTCGTCGTGGGCGACCATGCCCGCGTAGCTCGTGCCGAGATCGGTGCAGTACTTGGCGAGGATGTCCTCGTGCGCGGCGGCGAGCGCTTCGTAGGTGGCGTGATCGGGACGGACACCATCGGGGCCACGCAGGTCGAAGCGCCGGGCTCCCCACGTGAACGAGTCGGGGACGAGCACGGCGACCCCCCGGGCGGCCAGGGCGGACGCCGCCCCGCGGCCACCCTCCCCGGCGCGCAGGGGCCGGAGCCACTCGGGCTGCCCGGGCAGGTCGAGCAGCCGCTCGGCCCCGATCTCCTTGAGCCCGCCGTGGGACGGCAGGTAGAGCACCCCCGGGAGCCGCGCGGGGTCGGCATCCACCGGGTGACACAGCCAGGCTGCCATCGCGGGGCCAAAGCCCACCTCCCACGAGAACCGGGTGTGGGCGACGCCCTGCGACACCACCGGCCGGTCACGGAGGACGGCGCCCACCGGTCGCGGGCGGGGCACGCCGAGCAGCCCGGCCGCGCCGGCCAGCGCGCCGCGCTCGGACGCGGTCCCGGACCGGTCGAGGAAGTCCGGCCAGTCGTGGTAGCCCGCCATCGGGTCGGCAAAGGTGCCGCTGAGGTTGGGCACCGGTCAGCGGGCGAGGTCGAGCCCGAGCGAGGCGGGCGTGACGGCGCGGCCGGTGGCGATCGACTCGTTGCCGCAAATTCCGACCGAGATCGCCCGCAGACCGTCGACGTAGTCGGACGGACGGCCCAGCGGGTCGTCTCCGGGTCCGACGAACACGTCGTTGAGCAGCAGTGCGTCGCCGCCGCCGTGGGCGCCCTCCCCCTCGGGGATCGGCACCTCGTGAGCTTCCTGCCAGTGCCGCTGCAGCACCAGCCGCTCACCCTTCTGCCGGCCGCCCACGGCGTCCGGACGAGCCGACGGATCGACGACGGCCGACCCGTCGTCGAGCAGCACGGCGGCCCGTTCGACCACCTCGAGTTCCGCGCGCCCGTCGGTGCCGTTCACCGCGACCCGGTATCCCTCCCACGGGCAGTGGGCGTTGAGTGAGTAGCTGAGTGTCGGGCCGCCCTCGTAGTCGACGATGACGGCCAGGTTGTCCTCGGTCGTGACCCCCGGACCGAACACGTCCTGGTCACGGCGGTAGCCGTCGAAGTGCTCGTTGTCGAGGTACAGCGCCTTGAGGCGGGGGTCGTCGCGCAGGTCGAGTTCGAACGGGCCGTGCGGTCCGTCGTGAGTGCCGCGCTCCGGACGCGGGGGCAGGCCCCGCGCGTCAGCGTTCTCGGCCCCGTAGAATCGCACGCCGCCACTCGCGAACACCCGTTGCGGCACGTCGGCGATCCACCAGTTCACCAGGTCGAAGTGGTGGGACGCCTTGTGGATCAGCAGACCACCGGAATTCTTCTTGTCCCGGTGCCACCGGCGGAAGTAGTCGGCGCCATGGGCGGTGTCGAGCACCCACTCGAAGGTCACCGAGAGCACCTTGCCAACGGCGCCGCTGCGGATCAGTTCCTTGAGCGCGGAGTTGCGCGGCGAGTACCGGTAGTTGAACGTCACCACCACGCGATGGCCCGTTTCACGCACCGCCTCGACGATCGACTGCGCCGACGGCGCATCGATGGTGAGCGGCTTCTCCACCACCACATCAACTCCCGCCCGGAGCGCCCGGGTGATCATCCCGGCGTGGGTGTAGTCGGGGCTGGTGATGATCACCCGGTCGAGGTGCTGCTCGGCGATCATCGCCTCCACCTCGGCGGGGCCATAGGTCGCGATCGCGCCCGGGGCGTACCCCCACTCGTCGGTCATCCGCTGCTGGTGGTACGCCATCCGTCCGGGGTTGGCGTCCGCGAAGGCCACCAGGACGGCCCGAGCGCGGTGCGCGCCCCCGATCGCATCGGTGTACATCTGGGCGCGGTGGCCAGTGCCAATCAGGCCGTATCGGAGCATCGACTGCAGTCCTTTCGAACGGATGGTGAGGGGTGGGTGATCACTTGATCCCGGTGGTCGCGATGCCCCGGACCAGGAAGCGCTGACCGAGCAGGAAGGCGACGAAGACCGGGACGAGCGACAGCACGCTCATCGCGAACATGCTCCCCCAGTCCGATCCGCTCGTCGTGTCCAGGAACGAGTTCAGCGCGAGTGGCACCGTGAAGTTCGCGGGCTGGGTGAGGTAGATGAGCGACTGGAAGAAGTCGTTCCACGTCCAGATGAAGGTGAAGATCGTCGTCGTCGCGAGGGCCGGCACCATGAGCGGCAGGATGATGTTGACGAAGATCCGGAAGTGGCCGCATCCGTCGATCCGGGCCGCCTCGTCGAGTTCGCGGGGCAGCCCGCGGATGAACTGCACCATGAGGAACACGAAGAACGCGTCGGTGGCCAGGAACTTCGGGAGCACCAGCGGAACGAAGGTGTTCACGAAGTGCAACTTCGAGAACATGATGTACTGCGGCACCACGGTCACGTGGTAGGGCAGCATCAGCGTCATCAGCATGATCGAGAAGAAGATGCCGCGGCCGCGGAACTTCAGCCGCGCGAACGCGTAGGCGGCCATCGAGCAGCTGATGAGGTTACCGAGGATCGCTCCCACCGTGATCGTGACCGAGTTGATGAAGAACCGGGCGAACGTGAAGCCGGGGATTGCGCTCCAGCCCCTGACGTAGTTGCTCAGCTTGAGCGTCCTGGGGATGAGCGAGGTGCTGGTGAAGATCTCGTTGACCGGCTTGAACGAACTGCTGAGCATCCACAGCAGCGGGTAGACCATGATGATCGAGGCCACGATCAGGATGAGGTGCTTGATCACGGAACGCACCGGGCGACCCGTGGAACGGTTCCGCCCCATTCTCCCGCCCTTGTCTTGCGCACCCAGGGAGGCGACCGGGGCGGTCGTGCCGGCGTCGTTGACGCGGAGAGTGTCAGTCATCGTAGTGAACCCAATACTTGGAGACGAGGAAGTTCACCGCTGTGAAGATCGCGATGATGATCATGAGGAGCC
>JAJXWF010000033.1 GCA_021781735.1 Actinomycetes bacterium | reverse complement strand
AGGACCTTGAGGACCTCGGTCTCCCACTGTTCGCTCGTGGGCTGGGCGAAGTCACCGGCCAATGACAGCGGTGATTCGGTCATGGCTCAACGCTACCGGTGGGGTCACCGGCGCGGGCCAGGGGGTCAAGGTTTCCCATGGGCGTACGACAAGCAGAAACAGTGCATCACACCCCCGGGGGCATGCCTGTCAGCGGCGGCGTCGACGGGGCCGCCGGGTTCGGCCGGCGAACCGTTCCCTGACACCTTCGAGCGTGCCGTCCCCGTAGACCGGAACGGTCCAGCCGAACACGTGGGCGCCGAGGGCCAGCCCGGCGCCGAGGACCGTCGCGACGATCAGCCCCGTCTGGCTCGACCACCTCAACCCGTGTGCGGCCGCCACGATCCCGGCCGACACGAGCGCCGGGATCGCGTAGAGCTTGTTCCCCCCGAAGATCGCCGGCACCCGTCCCACGGCGACGTCGCGGATCGACCCGCCGCCCACGGCGGTGGCGAGTCCCAGGAGTATGGCCGGCAACCAGCCGACCCCGACCTGCAGAGACCTGGTGGCCCCCGTCGCGGCCCAGGTTCCGAGCGCCAACGCGTCCGCGATGGGGAACAGCACGTTCCAGACACGGCCCTCGACGTTGATGAGATAGGCGATGACCGCGCCGGCGAGCGCAAACAGCAGGTAATGAGAGTCGGTCAGGGCGAGCGGACGTCCGGCCTGCAGCAGGACATCCCGGAGCATGCCGCCGCCGAGCGCCGATACGATCGCGAGCAGCAGGAACCCGACGATGTCGAATCGGCGCTCACGCGCCACGAGGCCCCCGATGATGGCGTTGAGCAGCACCCCGGTGAGATCGACGATGCGGAACATGAGACTCACATCGTGCGGCACGACGCACACCTCCCTGTTGATCGGCGCGGGGTCGCCTCGAGGAGACCGGGAGCCGGCGTCCGGCCCGATTCGGGGCGTCCCCAGTGTCGCATGGCAGCCACCCCGACCGGTCAGCGTCCGACCCCACCCGATGCTGCCGAGGGGGCGGGGGTTGGCACGGGGTCCAGGTAGGCCATGGCGGCGACGACCAGCGCCTCAGTGGCGGTACGCAGGCTCGGACGGATCACCGGGGCGAACCCGGGGTTGTGGTTGGGCACACGCGGGCCCCCGGCCGGGAACCCGCCGAACCCCCAATAGGTGTAGGGAGTCCCGAAGGCGTCGGGAATCGTGCTGAAGTCCTCGGACGCGGTGACCGGGGCCATGTCGGCCACCACCCGCTCGGTGCCGAAGTGGCGGAGGAAGGCGGCCGTGACCGTCGCGGTGACCTCGGGGTCGTTGTCGGTGAGCGGGTAGGTGTCGTACACCTCAATGTCGGGCTCGCGCGGCGAGCGGGACGCCGCGCATTCGGCCCGGACGATCCTCGAGATGGCCTCGACGAGGTGGTCGCGAACCCGCTCGTCGTAGGCCCGGATGTTGACGAGCAGCGTCGCCGACGCGGGAATGATGTTCGCGCTCGTGCCCGCGCGCAGACTGCCGACGGTGACCACTGCGAAGTCGAACGGCGACACCTCCCGGGACACGATCGTCTGCAACCTCAGGACGATCGCCGACGCGAGCACCACCGGGTCGACCGACAGATGCGGCATCGATCCGTGCGAGCCGGATCCGTGGACCGTGATCCTGATGCTCGCCGCCGTCGACAGCATCGGACCGCTGCGCGTGCCGACCTGGCCGGCATCCGGCGACGTGAGCACGTGCTGGCCGAGGCACACGTCGGGCTTCGGCACGAGGGTGACCAGTCCCGCGTCGACCATCGCCCGGGCACCGCCGGCGTTCTCCTCAGCGGGTTGGAACAGTGCGACGTAGGTACCGTGCCATTCCGCCCGCGCGTCGGCCAGCAGGGCCGCCGCACCCACCGCGGCGGCGACGTGCATGTCGTGACCACACGCGTGCATCACGGGCACGCTCATGCCCCCGGCGTCGACCATGGTGCGAGTGGACGCGTACGCGAGGCCGGTGTCCTCGAGAACCGGCAGCGCGTCCATGTCGGCACGCACCAGGACGACCGGCCCGGGCGCATTGCGCAGGACGCCGACGACCCCACCACCGATCCGCTGCACCTCGAATCCCGCGTCGCGAAGATGGCGCTCGACCTCCGTGGCCGTCTCCGCCTCCTGGAAGCTCAATTCCGGATGGGAGTGCAGGTGACGGTAGAGGTTCTCCTGCCACTGCGTCACCGACTCCACTCGTGCCAGCACACCTTCAAGGCTCATCGCCCCGCCGTCCTCTCCGGGCCCGCCGGTGGGGTCCCGCATCGAGTCAAGCACGCCGGTGACCGGGTATCCCGGATCACGACTCGATAGTTTGTGCGCATGTCCACTTCAGCGCCAAGACCGCCGGCTCCCGACGACGAGGCGTCCGGCCCCACCATCCGCCTGATCCTCACGAGCGCAGCCACCGACCTTGTGCTGTCCGTCCACGCCGGACGGCTGCCCGAGGTCATCCACTGGGGACATCCGCTCGGCGCACTCGACGCCGCAGGATTCGACGAGGCCGTCCGGGTCACTCGCCTGGGTGGCGCACACAACGGACTGCCGGGCGAGGGGTACGGGTTGTCGATCATCCCCGAGCAGTGGACCGGTTGGTCGGGTCGCCCGGGCGTCACAGGGTCCCGCGCCGGACGCGGCTGGGCGCCCCGGTTCGTGGTGCGCGACATCGAACTCAACGGCCAGGTGGTGCCGGCGTCCGAGGTGATCCGCGTGGACGCCGCAGCCGGACCGGCCAGGCTGGTCGTCCATGCCGGTGACCCCGACACCGCCCTCGATCTCGACCTCACCGTCGAAATGCTGCCCACCGGCCTGGTGCGGACGCGCGCGCGGCTCGGGAACGCCGGCGCCGACGGTTACCAACTCGACGGGCTGGTGATCGCCCTTCCGGTGCCCGCCCGCGCCGGAGAGCTGCTCGACCTCGCGGGCCGGTGGGGCAAGGAGCGGGTGCCGCAGCGCCTGCCGATGGTGATGGGCGCGCACGTCCGCGAGGGACGCCACGGCCGGACCGGAGCCGACGCGGCCTCCGTGGTTCATCTCGGCGAGCCGGGCTTCGGGTTCGCCGCCGGCGAGATCTGGAGCGCACACACGGCGTGGAGCGGCAACCACGTCACCTACGCCGAGAAGGTGCTCACCGGCGAGCAGGTACTCGGCGGCGGTGAGCTGCTGCTCCCGGGCGAGGTCGTGCTGGACGCCGGTGGGGCGTACGAATCGCCCTGGATCTACTTCACCCACGGCACGGGGCTCGACGAGATCGCCGCCCGCCACCACGCGCTGCTCCGCGGCCGTGAGCCCCGGGTCGACGCCTCCCGTCCCGTCACGCTCAACGTGTGGGAGGCGGTCTACTTCGATCACGACGCCGCCCGCCTCATCGACCTCGCCGAGCGGGCGGCCGGGCTCGGCGTCGAACGCTACGTGCTCGATGACGGCTGGTTCGGGTCGCGCCGCGACGATCGATCCGGCCTCGGTGACTGGGTCGTGAGCCCGGACCTGTGGCCCGACGGGCTGCATCCGCTCGTCGACGCCGTGACCGGCCTGGGCATGCAGTTCGGCCTCTGGTTCGAGCCCGAGATGGTCAACCCCGACTCCGACGTCGCCCGCGCCCACCCCGAATGGGTGATGCAGGTGCCGGGGCGGATGCCGCTGACGTCGCGACACCAATGGGTGCTCAACCTCGGGATCCCGGAGGCCTACGCGCACGTCCGCGACCAGATGATGGCGATCCTCGGCGAGTACGCCATCGGCTACATCAAGTGGGACCACAACCGTGATCTTCTCGACGCCGGCACCGCACCGGACGGGCGTCCGGGGGTGCACGACCAGACCCTGGCGTTCTACCGGCTCGTCGACGAGCTCAAGGAGGCGCATCCGGGGCTGGAGATCGAGTCGTGCAGTTCCGGCGGCGCCCGGATCGACCTGGAGGTCATGCAGCACTGCGACCGCGTGTGGGTGAGCGACAACATCGACCCCACCGACCGTCAGCAGATGCTGCGCTGGACCGCGCAACTGCTGCCCCCCGAAATGCTCGGCTCGCACATCGCGTCGGGGGCGTCGCACACCACCGGACGCCACCACGACATCGACTACCGCGCCGCGACGGCGGTGTTCGGACACCTCGGCATCGAGTGGGATCTCGCCCAGGCGACATCCCACGAACTCGAGCGCCTCGGCGAATGGATCCGCTGGTACAAGGAGAACAGGGGCGTGCTCAACGACGGCCGGCTCGTCCGCGTCGATCTGCAGCAGCCCGGCGCCTACCTGCACGGCGTGGTGACGCCGCAGAAGGCGATCTACGGGTTCACGCTGCTGGAGCTTCCGTCCACCTGGAGCGTCGGCATGCTGCCGTTGCCCGGGCTCGATCCCGACGCGAGCTACCGGGTCTGCGAACTCGGCCTCACGCTGCCCCGGGGCGAGCATCCCGGCGCCCCCGTCGTGCTCACCGGACGCCAACTGGCCACGCTCGGCATCCGAGCCCCCTCCGTGCTGCCCGAGCACACCAGGATCCTCGTGGCCGAACGGCTGTGAACCCGCGGAATCAGTGCATCCGGAAGTCGTAGGCGCCGGGCAGTGGCTCCGCCGTGCCCGCCGCGGCCTGATAGCCGAACCACAGGTCGGCGAGGCTGTCCTCACCCTCGCGGAGGTCGGGCACCTCGAGGGTGCCCCCGTCAAGGATGGCTCCGGCCCGGTCGGGGTCTCCGGTGAGCACAGCGCCCCGCGCCTCGGCGAGCCGGACCCGGGGAACCTTCCGGGTGGTCGCGTCGAGGCCGTCGATGAGGGCGAGCATGTCGGCACCACGACGGGCATCATGGAGCGCGTCGAGTGCCTCCAGCAGCAGCGGCACGCCCCCGTGGTGACGCCAGGCGCGCACGAGCAGCTCGCCGCGATCGGGTTGCGGTGACAGGTGCGCGAGCGCCCGCAGCGCCTGCCACGACGAATGATCGGCCAGCGAGTCCCGCAGCAACTGCTCGGCAGCCTGCCGGTGGCCGTCGGCGAGCGCGATCAGGGCCGCGAGGTATCGCTCACGCCATCCCCCCGCCGAGGCCAGCAGCGTCCGCCATGGTTCGCCCGTGACCGGTGGGGGCGGCGCTCCCTCGGCCGGCAGGGCTCCGGTGTGCAGCAGGTCGCGCCACGGCTGCTGATCGGCCGCCAGCGTCGATGCGGGGAAGGGGGTGCCGTCGGCCGGACGGGCCTCGACCTCCAGTTGGAGGGCTCCCCACCCGGACGCCGTGGCGACCACTCTCGGCGGCAGCTAACGCAGCGTCGCGAACTGGCCGTCGACCTCGTCGAGTGCCTCGGCCCCGATCATGGCGTCGACGGCGCGCCGGCCCGCGTCCACCGCCCGGTTCCATTCGCCGTGGGCGTCACCGCCCGGGCGGACCAGGCCGTACGCCTCGGTCCACTCCCACACCTCGCCAGCGGGCAACGGCAGATGCTCCAACTGGGTGCTCGCGAGTCCCGCCTGGATCTCGAGGTAGTCACCACCGCGTGGCGAGAGCCAGCGCTGCCACCGGCGTCCACCTGCCCCGGTGCCCCACCGGAAGAGCTTGCGGCCGGGCAAGCGGGTGGTGGACACCTGCCCGAGGCCGGTACCGTCGGCGCCGACCGCGACGATCCAGGGACGCCCGGCGATCCGGAAGAAATGGTCGGCCGCGCCCTCGAGGAGTCCGGGGCGCGTGGCATCGGGGGCGCCGGGAACCGGCACCAACTCGAGCAGCGAGCGTTCGTCGTAGTGCCAGGCCTCGTCGGCGGGCACCAGCACGCGCGACGCCGGCTCGAGCGGCACGGCGGTGTTCGACCACCAGTACACCGGCACCGTCGCGGAGGTGCGGTTGTGGACCACCGGGTGCACGAGCAGCACGCCGTCGACGACCATGACATCGATCCGCCAGACGATGCCCAGCATCCGCTCGTACTCCCACAGCCGCAGCAGCTCGCCGTGCGGGGCCGGGCCGGACACGACGCCCGCGAAGACGGGGGAGCACGTGAGCGGCCAGTGGCCGGTGAAGCCCAGGTTCCACTCGGTGCCGCCCGCGAACCACGCGTTGCGCAGGGCCAGATGTCCGATCATCAGGGGGTCGGGCTGGTGCAGCAGTTCGCGGCCGTCGACCACCAGGCTCCACAGCCGCCCGCCGAGGTCGAGCAGGAACGTCGCGCTCGTCCGCTCGTCGCCGACTGTCACGGTGCGGAGCACATGCGGCCCGACCTCGCGGGAATAGCCCGCCTGGCGGTCGTAGGGCAGCACGGTCGGATATCGGGGCACGGCCCCGCCGCCCAGCCGCTCCAGGTCGGACGCCGGAACGCTCACTGCGCCGCCCGCATCGAGGATCGACAATCCGTCTCCCCCACCGGGGACAGCGCCCTGCACCGTGATGTCACCGAATTCCACCCGCATGGCCTCACCGTAGGTGACTACGTCCGCGACCGGCGGTGAGCCCGAAGAACGCGCAGTCGAGGTGATCAGCAGCCGATGAGACGCTGCGCCAGGTAACTCCGCACCTGGTCGAGGGCGACCCGTTCCTGAACCATCGTGTCGCGGTTGCGGATGGTCACCGCGTTGTCCTCGAGGGTGTCGAAATCGACGGTGATGCAGTAGGGCGTGCCGATCTCGTCCTGGCGCCGGTAGCGCTTGCCGATGGCCTGGGCGTCGTCGAAGTCGACGTTCCAGTACTGGCGCAACTCGGCGGCGAGGTCGCGCGCCTTCGGCGACAGGGCCTCGTTGCGCGACAACGGCAGCACCGCGGCCTTGACCGGGGACAGGCGGTGGTCGAGACGCAGCACGGTCCGCTTGTCGACCCCGCCCTTGGTGTTCGGCGCCTCGTCCTCGGCGTAGGCGTCGACGAGGAACGCCATCAGTGACCGGGTGAGACCCGCGGCCGGCTCGATGACGTACGGCATGTACCGCTGACCGGTCGCCTGGTCGAAGTACGACAGGTCGGTGCCGGAGTGCTGGCTGTGCGTGGTCAGGTCGAAGTCGGTCCGGTTCGCGATGCCCTCGAGCTCACCCCACTCGCTGCCGGCGAAGCCGAAGCGGTACTCGATGTCGACGGTGCGCTTCGAGTAGTGCGACAACTTCTCCTGCGGGTGCTCGTAATGACGCAGGTTCTCGCGCTCGATGCCGAGGTTGACGTACCAGTCGGTGCGGGTGTCGATCCAGTACTGGTGCCAGTTCTCGTCGCTGCCCGGCTCGACGAAGAACTCCATCTCCATCTGCTCGAACTCCCGGGTGCGGAAGATGAAGTTGCCCGGCGTGATCTCGTTACGGAAGCTCTTGCCGGTCTGGGCGATGCCGAACGGCGGCTTCTGCCGTGTCGCGTTGAGCACCTGCTTGAAGTTGATGAAGATGCCCTGCGCCGTCTCGGGACGCAGGTAGCTCAGGCCCGACTCGTCCTCGAGCACCCCGAGGTAAGTCTTGAGCATCATGTTGAAGTCGCGCGGTTCGGTCCACTGGCCTTTGGTGCCGCAGTTGGGGCAGTTGATGTCTGCCATCGACTCCGGCTTGCGACCCTTCTTCGCCTCGAAGTCCTCCTCGAGGTGGTCGGCCCGGAACCGCTTGTGACAGCTCAGGCACTCGGTGAGCGGGTCGGAGAACACGCCGACGTGGCCCGAGGCCACCCACACCTGCTTGGGCAGGATCACCGACGAGTCCAGGCCGACGATGTCGTCGCGGCTGGTGACCATCGAGCGCCACCACTGGCGCTTGATGTTCTCCTTGAGCTCGACGCCCAGGGGGCCGTAGTCCCAGGCGGCCCTGGTGCCGCCGTAGATCTCGCCGCAGGGGAAGACGAAACCCCGCCGCTTGGCGAGGTTGATGACGTTGTCGAGCTTGCTCAGCGGTGCCATGTGTGGGTCTCCAAGTCCTCATTGGACGTGGGCACCCGGCTGGCGCCCACCAGCGTCCTGACGACGCCCGCAGCAGCCTACCGGTCGCCCGACGACCCCCGGACCCGCGCCGTGGATTCGGCGTCCCCACGAGGCCGGTTGACGCCGACCTCGGCGGCCTCGAGGTAGGCCGACGCCTCGTCGATCGCCCGGCTCAGCAAGGGTACGACGAGCATCCGCGACTCCATACCCGCCAATGCACGCCGGTACGACCCGACGTCGCGCCAGCGTCCGACGATCGCCCACAGGTCCGGCTCGTCGAGGTTGCGGACGAGTTCGACCGACTGGGCACCCGGACGCGACGCCAGGAGTGCGACCACCGCGCGGGCGGCATCCTCGAACCCGCGGGAGTCGGCGTCGGGAACCTGGAAACGGGTCAGCACGAGCATGGGCTCATGCTAGTGACCGGGCATCGGGGACCTCACACTCTGGGTGTACGGGTCAACGGTCGGCGAAGTCCCACTCGACGTGAGGCAGTGAGCGCAACGCTCGGTCGAGGTGCCATTGGGCGAACGCCGAGACCAGGCCGGACGCCCGGCGCTGCGCGGCCCCGGGCGTATCCCGGGTCGCCGGCCAGTCGCCGACGAGCAGGGCGCGCAGCAGGCCCAGCGTGCCGGCGTCGAGGGCGGGGGTACCGGGCGGACGACACGCCCGGCAGACGACACCGCCGGCCGATGGCGAGAACCACTCGTGCGGCCCGGCGGCACCGCATCGGGTGCACGTGCCGAGGGACGGGGCGTACCCGGCGATCGCGAGCGCGCGCAGCAGGTAAGCGTCGAGGACCATGACGGGCGGCCGCGGTCCGTCCGTGGTGCCCTCACACAGCGTCCGGAGGGCGCCGACCAGCAGTCGGTACTGCTGCAGCGCCGGCTCGCCGTCGTCGAGGACCAGCCGGTCGGCGGTCTCGAGCATCACCTGCCCGACCGTGTAGGCGCCGTAGTCGAGGGACAGCGGGTCGCCGAACGACTGGAGCGATTCGACCTGGGCCACGACGTCGAGGTTCCGTCCGACGGCGAACTGCACGTCGATGTGGCTGAAGGGCTCCAGGCGACCTCCGAATCTGCTGGACGTGCGGCGCACCCCGCGGGCCACCGCACGGATCTTGCCGTGCCCGCGCGAAAGCACCGTGATGATGCGATCGGCCTCACCCAACTTGTGGGTGCGCAGCACCACGGCGCGTTCTCGGTACGTCGGCACCCGACCATTGTGCGCAGACCTTCCGGCGGACCGGTAGCCACGCCGCCGCGCTGCCGGCGCGAGCCACGACAGTGTCATGATGGGCGCGCGACCGGCCCCTCGCTACCGGCCGTCCGGCCCAGAATGTTGCAATCCGGTGACGATGCTTGACATCCACGGAGGGCTTGGTTGAATGCATCTACGGTGTTTCTTACGAGGTGGTAGGAAACGCCGTCGCGAGGGGTCCAGGACGGACACTGATGTCCCGTTCAGGTTCACCCCCCGTGTCCACCACAACCTGTAAGACCTTCGACCACGTGGGGAGCGTCGACCGCACCGATGAGCGTCAACACCTTGGACCTCGCCCAGTCACCATGGGTCCTGACGACCGTGATGGACACGCCATCGGCGTCGGCGATCCCCGAAGGTGCCCGCGCCGTGCTCGGTCGGGGCATTCCCGCGAACGTCCCCGGGGTGGTGCACACCGACCTGCTGGCCGCCTCGCTCATTCCCGATCCGTACCTCGAGCGCAACGAGTCCGCGCAGACCTGGGTCGGCGATCAGACCTGGCGCTACACCACGCACTTCGAGCTCGCGGCGTCCGACCCCGCCCTCGACGACGACCACGCCGATCTCGTGTGCGACGGGCTCGACACGGTCGCGACGCTCACCCTCAACGGCGAGGTCGTCGCGCACACGGCCAACCAGCACCGCGGCTACAGATTCGCCGTGGGGCGGCTGCTGCGCGAGGGCGACAACGAACTGGTCATCGAATTCGCCCCCGCCCTCACCGCGGCACGGGCGACCGAGTCCGAGATCGGCGCGCTCCCCCACGTCGAGAAGTACCCCTTCAACATGATCCGCAAGATGGCCTGCAACTTCGGCTGGGACTGGGGCCCCGCCCTGATCACCGCCGGTATCTGGAAGTCCATCCGGATCGAGAGCTGGAACATCGCCCGGATCGCGTCCGCGTCGATCTTGGCCACCACGAACCCGTCGGCCGACGGCTGGGGTGGTGTGCTCGACCTCACTCTCGACCTCGAGGGCGAACTGCGGTTCGCAGGCGTCACCGTGCGGGTCGAGGGTCACGACCTCCGGGCCGAGGCCGGGATGGTCGCCGAGGAGGCGACCATCTACCGGCTCGACCTCGAGCAGGTGCGGCCCTGGTGGCCGCACTCGATGGGCGACCAACCCCTCTACGACCTCGAGATCGTCCTGCACAACGACGTGGCGATCCTCGACACGATCCACCGGCGGATCGGGTTCCGCTCCGTCGGCCTCGACACCACACCCGATCCGGCGGGCGGCGGCGCGCGCTTCGTCATCTCGATCAACGGCGTCGAGATGTTCGCCCGCGGAGCCAATTGGATCCCCGACGACTGCTTCCCCAGCCGGATCACCCCCGAGCGCTACCGGGAACGCCTCGAGCAGACACGCGAGGCCAACATCGACTTCCTGCGCATCTGGGGCGGCGGCATCTTCGAGGCGGACGCCTTTTTCGACGCCTGCGACGAACTCGGGATCGCGGTCTGGCAGGACATGCTGCTCGCCTGCGCCGCCTACCCCGAAGAGGACCCGATCAGCACCGAGATCGAGGCTGAGGTGCGCGACAACGTCGTGCGGCTCTCGCCGCACCCGTCGCTGGTGGTGTGGAACGGCTGCAACGAGAACCTGTGGGGATTCGACTCCTGGGGCTGGATCGACGAGCTCCAGGGACGCGCCTGGGGTGCCGGCTACTACTACGACCTGTTCCCCCGGATCATCGCCGAACTCGACCCGAGCCGGCCCTACTGGTACGGCAGCCCCGGATCCGGGCAGCGCGCGATCCACGCCAACAACGACAACTTCGGCACGGTACACGTCTGGGACGTGTGGAACGCTGAGGACTACACCCACTACCTGCAGTACTCGCCGCGCTTCGTCGCCGAGTTCGGCTTCCAGGGCCCGGCCACCTGGGCCACCTGGAACCACGTGGTCGCACCCGATGAGCGCTTCGCCGAGTCCGCAACCATGGCCGCCCACGAAAAGGCACAGGACGGACTGGCCAAGCTCGCCCGGGGTCTTCGGGAGCACCTGCCGGCGCCCGCCGCCGGCGCCGAGGGTTTCGACGACTGGCTGTATCTCACCCAGCTCAATCAGGCGCGGGCGGTGCGGTTCGGCATCGAGTGGTGGCGTTCGATGCGCGGCCGATGCATGGGAACGGTCGTCTGGCAGATCAACGACTGCTGGCCGGTGAGTTCCTGGGCGGCCCTCGATCTCGGCGTCGACACCGACGGCAACACGGTGGCCCGGCGCAAACCGCTCTGGTACGCCCTGAGGTCCGCCTACGCCGACAGGCTGGTCACCATCCAACCCACCGGCCACGGGTGGGAGGCCGTGCTGGTCAACGACGGCACCACCGAGTGGATCCCCACGGTGCACGCAGACCTGCGGAGCCTTGACGGCACGGTCGAGCGGTCCCTCGTACAGGCGATCGCGGTGGCCCCGAGGTCGACCGCACGGGTGTGTCTCGACGAACTCGGTGCGTCCCTGCAGCCCGACCCGACGCGGGTGCTCGTGGCCAGCGCCGAGGGCGCCGAACGGTGCGTGCGGCTGTTGGCCGAGGACAAGGACGCGCAGCTTCCCGCTGCCGAATTCACCACCGAACTCGTCCCCGGAGACACCCCGACAGTCACGGTCACGGCGCGCTCCTTCGTGCGCTCGCTGTGCGTGTTCGCCGACCGCATCGACGAATTGTCGTGGGCCGACCAGCAGATGGTCGACCTGTTCCCCGGTGAGACCGCCTCCTTCGAGCTCGTCGGGTGCCGCACGACACCCACCGACGACCAGTTGGCCGCGCCGGTCGTGCGGGCAGTCAACGACCGGATCGGCCGCACGGGAGGCACTGAGTGATTACCTGAGACTCCCCACAAGCACCGACGTGACGATCGGGGCCCAAGTCCCGCATCTCCAGACACACCGACAGAGAGAGACAAAGATGTCTGACAAAATTCTCCCCCGCACCACACGGCGCGGGTTCCTCACCATCGCGGGCCTGGCGGTCGGCGGCACCGCCGCCCTGAGCGCCTGCGGTAGCAGCAACACAAACTCCGGCACCACCTCGTCGGGTTCCAGCAGTGGCTCGACCGCGACCATGATGGGCATCGGCAACAACGGCCAGGTGGGCAAGGGTCGCTCCGGCGCCCTCGCCGACACGATGTTCATCGCCGGCTTCCAGTGGGCCCCGGCCACGAACTTCAATGTGTTCTCCCCATCACCGGCGTGGCCGGCGCAGCTGAACGTCGCGCAGTACATGTACGAGACGGCAATGCGGTTCAACATCGTCACCGGTGAGCTGCTGCCCGGCCTGGCCAAGTCCTACAAGGTCGTCGGTCAGACGGTCACCCTCACCTGGCAGGACAACGCCCAGTGGAGCGACGGGCAGGCCTGCACCGCCGCCGACTTCGCCTACACCTACCAGCTGGCGAAAATGGACTCGAGCATCAGCTTCGCGTCCATGTGGAACGAGGTCGACAGCATCGACGCACCGGATGCCAAGACCGTCGTCATCAAGGTCAACCCGACCCGCAAGAACACGGCTGTGGTGCTGCAGAACATCGCCCAGAACTACGTGCTGCCGCAGCACATCTGGTCGGGCGTCATCAAATCCAACCCGAAGCTCGCCAACTACCAGACCATGCAGCCGATCGGCTCGGGCCCCTACACCCTCGACAAGGCTGACCAGACCCAGGTCGTGTTGAAGCTGAACCCGAGCTACTGGGGCAAGGACCTCTACGGCGGCCTGCCGACCATGAATCAGATCATCCACCCGATCTTCAAGTCGAACGAAGACGGCAACCTGCAGTTCCAGAACGGTCAGCTCGACGTCATGCAGCAGTTCGTGCCGCAGATCTGGAAGATGTGGGAGGGCGGCAAGCCGGTCGGCACCTACCTCAAGCAGAAGCCCTACTACGTGCCGGGTTCGATCCCGATGTTCTTCATGAACACCACGAAGCCGGGCCTCAGCGATCCCGCGGTGCGCAAGGCGATGGCCTGGGCCATCGACTACGCGTCGATCTCCGAGACTGCGATGTCGGGCTACTCGGGCCAGGTGCTCGCGTCGCTGATCCTGCCGACCGGCGCCGAATCCAAGTGGATCGACCAGGCGAAGGCGGAGGCCGATGGCTGGAAGTACGACCCGGCCAAGGCCGAGCAGATTCTCAAGGACGCCGGCTACACGAAGGGCTCCGACGGCATCTATGCCAAGGGCGGTGTGCGCCTCGGCCAGTGGAAGCTCATCACCCCGACGGGTTGGACCGACTGGAACGCTGCGCTGACGATCTGCGCGAAGAACTTCAAGTCGATCGGTATCGACGCGGTCACCTACTTCCCACAGGTCGCCGACTGCACCAACCAGATCCAGACGGGCACGTTCGACTGCGCCTGCTGGTACGTGGCTGGCACCAGCCCGGCCACCCCGTGGCAGCGGTTCAGTGACGTCATGACCAACGTCAACCTGCCCGCGGTGGGCACTGCGGCCTTCAGCAACTTCGGACGCTGGAAGAACGGCCAGATCGACGGCATGCTGCAGACCGCCGCGGCTGCTCCTGACGACGCCAGCAAGAAGACAGCACTGCAGGCACTCGACGACCTCTACCGCGCGCACATTCCGGCCCTGCCGCTGATGTACCGTCCGGACGAGTTCTACGAGTACAACGCGACCAACTTCTACAACTGGGCCGACGAGAAGAACAACTACGCTCCGCCGATGTTCCGTGGTGCCGGTAACACCTGGATCTACAAGATCAAGAAGATCGGCGCCTGAGCCGATTGACCCTCAAAACCCGTGCCTGCGCCTACTCGGCGCAGGCACGGGAGGTTAGGAGAGACCCCCATGGGACTTGGTCGCTACATCGGCAAGAAGGCGCTGTGGTACGGAGGCGCGCTGTTGGCCGCCATCGTCTTGAACTTCATCCTTCCCCGACTGGTTCCCGGTAACCCAGTGGACACAATCGTGTCCAGCCTCGCCCGCGGCGGCAGTGTGACCGCCGACCAGCAGCAGAAGATCTACGCGTCGTTCGTCTCACAGTTCGGCTTGGACAAGCCGCTGTGGCAGCAGTTCCTCATCTACCTGAACAACATCGTGCACGGAAACCTCGGGGTCTCCTTCTCCGCGTATCCCGTGAGCGTCAACCATCTGGTCGGCCAGGCCGTGCCGTGGACCCTCGCGATCCAGCTCCCGAGCATCATCATCGGCTGGATCATCGGCAATGCTCTCGGCGCGATCGCCGCCTTCAAGGGCGGCCGCTGGGACAGCGGAGCTTTCACCTCCTCGCTGCTGCTGTCGGCCATGCCCTACTACTGCCTGTCGATCATCCTGCTGTACTTCCTCGCCCTCAAGGCGGGCCTGTTCCCGGTCGGCGGCGCGTACTCCTACGGCCTCTCTCCGGGCTTCAACATGCAGTTCATCACCGATGCGCTGCACTACTACTGGTTACCGTTCCTGTCGCTCGTGTTGGTGATCATCGGTGGCCAGGCCGTCGGCATGCGCTCGATGGCCATCTACGAACTCGGCTCTGACTACGTGAACTTTTCTCGCGGTCTCGGCATCGGCCAAGGCAAGATCGTCGGCTACATCTTCCACAACGCCATGCTCCCCCAGATCACGGGGCTGGCGCTGTCCATCGGGACGATGGTCGGCGGGGCGCTGATCACCGAGCTGGTGTTCAACTACCCCGGCATGGGCACGCTGCTGTTCAACGCCATCAGTTCGAACGACTACCCGGTGATCCAGTCGATCACCTTGATCATCACCGTCGCCGTGCTGTTCGCGAACTTTGCCGTGGAGGTCGTCTACGGCATCGTCGATCCGCGGATCCGCGCGGCCAAGACCGGGGAGAAGTGACATGACCGGAATCATCCCCACCGACGCGCTCGAACCACGCGGCAACGAGGAACTCCCCCACGAGGTCGCCGGTACCGACGTCGGCACCCAGTTCACGGCGGACGGCTCGCCCGCTGCTGGATCCGCTCCCGACAGCGGTCCCACCGCACCGAAGAAGCGGCGCCGCAGCGGACTCAACGTGAGCCCCCGCTTCTGGGTGGCGATCGTGCTGGTCGCGTTCGTCATGCTGCTCGCGTTCGTCGGACCGTTCGTCTACCCGTACGGTCCCAACGCCGCTGCCGGCGGACTCTACGACCCGCCCAGCGCCCATCACTGGCTCGGCACCGACAACTTCGGCCATGACGTGCTCGGCGTGCTCATCGCCGGCTCCCGGAACTCGCTGTTCAACGGCCTGCTCGCCGGAGTCATCGCCACCACCATCGGCGTGTTCATCGGCATCCTGGCCGGGTATGTGGGCGGCTGGCTGGAAGAGGCGCTGATGGGCATCACCAACGTGGTGCTGGCCATCCCCGCCCTGATCGTGCTGATCCTCATCTCGGTCTCGGTGCAGAACAGCAACATCTCGTTCATGAAGGGCATCGTCGGTCTGGCCCTGGTGATCGGCATCACCTCCTGGCCCTGGACCGCACGTGCAGTGCGCGCCCAGGCAAGTTCGGTGGCCACCCGCGAGCACATCGACATCGCCAAACTGTCCGGCGCCCGTCTGCCGAGCATCATGGCCCTCGACGTGTTCCCATACCTCGCCAGCTACATCGTGATGGCCTTCGTCCTCCAGGTGGCGAGCGCGATCCTGGCCGAGGCGTCCCTGTCGATGCTGGGCCTGGGCCCGCAGGGGACCAACTCGCTGGGCATCCAACTGCACTGGGCACTGGCGTTCCAAGCGATGGGGTCGGGGGCTTGGTGGGCGTTCTTCCCGCCCACCATCATCCTGACGCTGGTGTCCTTCGCCCTGCTGCTGTTGCAGTCCAGCCTCGATGAGGTGTTCAACCCACGGCTCCGCAGGGGGAAGAAGAAGGCCGTCAAGGCGGCCGCCGCCCGCCGTGCCGCTGCCGCCCGACGTCTCGCCAGCCAGCCTGTTCCAGAAAGGGCGACCTCATGACCGCTCTCACCGCCGCCCCGCCCGAACTACTCATGCGGGCCACCAACCTCAACGCCGCATACTCCGCCGACGGAACCCGCGATGTTCCGGCCGTCGACGCGGTCAGCCTCGAGGTGCCGCGAGGACAGATCCTCGGCCTCGCTGGGGAATCCGGGTGTGGCAAGTCGACCCTGGGTAACACCCTCGCGATGATCGCCAACCCGCCGCTGTACGTGTTGAGCGGCACGCTTGAGATCGCCGGTCTCACTATCGACCTGTCGACTCTCGACAAGGGGGCCGACGCACGGCACCGTCCGCACCGGGGCCAGATCGTCTCGATGCTCCCCCAGGGGGCGATGAACTCGATCAGCCCGACGCTGCGCATCCGCGACCTCGTCTGTGACGTGGTGCGGGCCCATGACAGGTCCAAATCGCGCTCCGACGCCCTCGACCTGGCACGGGACCGGCTGACGATGCTCGGCATGCCGGTGCGGGTGCTCGACCAGTACGCGCACCAGTTGTCCGGTGGCATGCGCCAACGGATGGTCACGGTCATCTCGACTCTGCTCAACCCTCAGTTGCTGATCGCCGACGAGCCCACATCGGCCCTCGACGTGTCCAGTCAGAAGGCCCTCATCGAGATGCTCATCCACATGGTCGACGAGAAGATCATGGGTGGGGCGATCTTCATCACCCATGACCTGCCCGTGCTATCGATGGTCACCGACCAACTCGCCATCATGTACGCCGGTCGCATCGTCGAAACGGGGCCCACGGCCGAGCTCGTGCACAGTGCCCGCCATCCGTACACCTCCGCTCTGCTCGCCGCGGTGCTGGACCCGACCCGGGAAACCCGCACCAAGACCGTCGAGGGGATCCCGGGCTCTCCCCCGAACCTGGCGAACCCCCCCACCGGCTGCCGGTTCCACCCCCGCTGCCCGTTCGCCATGGAGGTGTGCGCCCGGCAGGATCCCCCGCTGGTCGGTGAGGGCATCCACTCGGCGTCGTGCTGGTGGGCCAAGGACCATCCCCACGAGACCGTTCCGCTGCAGGGAGTGTCGCTATGACCAGTACCGCACATCAGCCATGGGCCGGCGCAACGACCGTCCAACCGGTCCTGTCGGCGAAGGGCGTCACCAAGCAGTTCTCCGTGGCCGGCGGGCATTTCACCGCCGTCGACGATGTCACCGTCGACTTCCATCAGGGGAAGGTCCTCGCCGTCGTGGGCGAGTCCGGCTCGGGCAAGTCGACACTCGCACGGATGCTCCTGCGATTGCTCCCCGTGACCTCCGGCCAGATCATCTACGAAGGCCGCGACGTCACCCACATCCGCGGCACCGAACTGCGCAAGTACTGGCAGGACGTCCAGGCGGTGTTCCAGGACCCGTTCGCATCGTTCAATCAGTTCTTCACCGTGGGCCACATGTTCAAGCGCAGCCTCAGGCTCGCCGGCCAGGGCGTCGACACCGATGAGTTGATCGCACGATGCCTCGGCTACGTCGGGCTCAAACCCGACGAGGCACTGCCGAAGTATCCCCACCAGATGTCGGGCGGCCAGCGCCAGCGCGTCATGGTGGCCCGCGCCCTGATGATGAACCCCAAGGTCCTGCTCGCCGACGAGGCCACCTCGATGCTCGACGCATCGCTCCGCGTGAGCGTGCTGAACGTGCTGCAGGACCTGCGCAGGGACCTCGGGCTCACCGTGCTGTTCATCACCCATGACATCGGGCAGGCATGTTATCTGGCCGACGAGGTGATCGTGATGGAACACGGGCTGGTCGTCGAGCGTGGCGAGACCGACAAGGTGATCTTCGAACCACAGCACGAATACACCAAGCGCCTGCTCTCGGACGTGCCCGACCTCAAGGGCAGCCTCAAGCACCGCGTCTGAACCCGTCCCGGACCCGCGGGGCGGGGGATCGGCTAGATTCGCCTCATGGCGTCGATCCCCCGCCCCGCAGTGCGTCCGCCCACCCCCCACCCGAGCGGGGCACGGCCCCCGGTGCTCCCACCCCAGGGCGTCCCCCGTCATGTCGCGATCGTCATGGACGGCAACGGCCGGTGGGCAAAGCAACGAGGGCTCAAGCGGACGGAGGGCCACGCGCGCGGTGAAGCCGCCCTCCTCGATGTCCTCGCGGGGGCGATCGAGATCGGCATCCCGTACATCTCGGCCTACGCCTTCTCCACCGAGAACTGGAAGCGCTCCCCCGACGAGGTGCGCTGGCTGATGGGATTCAACCGCGATGTGATCCATCGGCGGCGCAACGAGTTGGACGCCATGGGCGTGCGGATCCGGTGGGCCGGACGGCGTCCGCGGTTGTGGGGCACGGTGATCCGGGAACTCGAGGAGGCCGAGGAGCAGAGCCGGCACAACTCGACCCTCACCCTGCAGTTCTGCGTCAACTATGGCGGTCGCGCCGAGATCGTCGACGCCGCCCGCCGTATCGCCGAACTGGCCGTCGCCGGCAAGCTCGATCCCCACCGCCTGACCGAGGAGAGGTTCCGGCAGTTCCTCGACGAGCCGGAGGTGCCCGACGTCGACCTGTTCATCCGGTCGTCGGGCGAGCAGCGGACCTCGAACTTCCTGATCTGGCAATCGGCCTACGCGGAGATGATCTTCCTCGACCGGCTCTGGCCCGACTTCGATCGGCGCGACCTGTGGGCGGCCGTCGAGACGTATGTGCACCGTGACCGCCGCTTCGGTGGCAGCCAGCCCACCGCACCCTGAGCCCGGACCACCCTGGACAGAACGAACAGGTGGCGCGTCACCACGATGTGACGCGCCACCTGTTCGTCCCGATCGGCCCCGAACCCCCAGGGGGCCGCATCGGAGATCAGCGGAACACGTGGATCCCCTGGCGGGTGGCCGCGGCCAGGAGGTCGGCGGCGAGCCCGGGGGTCGGAGCATCCTCGATCGCGTGCCGGATCGCCCGGACGTCGCGCCCGGTGACCTGACGGTCCCCATGCCCACTGTGACGGCGTCCGACGCCGCTCATGAACCGACGCATGCTGATCGACCACTCCCTCAGACGGTGTGGTGACGCCACCGCGGGTGGCGCCCCCAGTTGCCCGGACAGGCATCCGAACATCAGGAACATTAGCAGTGAACATGGTGATATTCGACCGATATCGTGGTTGTTCGACGGATTTACGCGGCTTTTCTTTTCCGTCGCGCACTTCGTCCAGACAAACAACCGGCGTCGACCCGCGGGCCGACGCCGGTTGTCCACACATCACGCGGAACCTACGACATCCGATTCACCGCACTGACCAGCGCCTGCAGGGTGGCCGTGGTGATGTCGGAGTCGATTCCGACCCCCCACAGGATCGGCGCGTCCGCCTCGCGTCCGATCTGCGTCTCGACGTAGGCCGCGGCCTTGGCATCCCGCCCGGAGGTGAGTGCATGCTCGGCGTAGTCGAGGACGCGCACGTCGATGCCCAGCGAACTCAGCGCATCGGAGAACGCCGACAGGGGGCCGTTGCCTTCTCCGGTCACCGCGGTCACCCGCCGGTTGAAGCGCAGGTCTGCCGAAAGCGTGTGCTGACCGCCCCGCGAGGA
Source organism: Actinomycetes bacterium (assembly GCA_021781735.1). Classification (GTDB taxonomy): domain Bacteria; phylum Actinomycetota; class Actinomycetes; order Propionibacteriales; family Propionibacteriaceae; genus JAJYQH01. The sequence goes on along the minus strand of JAJXWF010000033.1, from coordinate 1,990 downwards.
CGACGTCGAATCGATGAGCTCGAGGGGTTGGTGGCGCTCGAGGTATTCATGGGAGAAAATCTGCCAGAGCTCCTCCGACGACACCTCCCCGCCCTCGCTGTCGCTGTGGGCCTGCACCACGCGGCTGAACTCCATCTGCAGACGCCTGGGCAGTTCCATCTGGTGGTCGGCCTTCATGAGATAGGCCATGCCACCCTTGCCCGACTGGGAGTTGACTCGAATGACCGCCTCGTATGACCGGCCCACGTCGTGGGGGTCGATCGGAAGGTACGGCGCTTCCCAGGGGATCTCGTGGATCGTCAGCCCCTGCGCCGCCGCCTGCTTCTCGAGGTGTTCCAGACCCTTCTTGATCGCGTCCTGATGCGATCCGGAGAAGGCGGTGTAGACCAGATCCCCGGCGTACGGGTGCCGGGCGGGAACGGGCATGCCCGTGCAGTACTCGACGGTGCGACGCACCTCGTCGATGTGGCTGAAGTCGATCTGCGGATCGATGCCCTGGCTGAACAGGTTGAGCCCGAGCGTCACCAGATCGACGTTGCCAGTGCGCTCCCCGTGGCCGAACAGGCAGCCCTCGACCCGGTCCGCTCCGGCCATGAGGGCGAGTTCAGTGGCGGCCACGGCCGTGCCACGGTCGTTGTGGGGGTGCAGGGAGATGGCGACGTGGTCCCGATGCCGGATGTTCCGCGAGAAGTACTCGATCTGGTCGGCATAGGTGTTCGGCGTCGACCGTTCGACCGTCGCGGGCAGGTTGAGGATGATTTCCCGGCCCTCCGCGGGCTGCCACACGTCCATCACCGCGTTGCACACCTCGACCGCGAAGTCGGTCGGGGTCTGGGTGAAGATCTCGGGGCTGTACTGGTAGCCGAACTCGACATCGCCGAGGTTCGCCTCGGCGTGCTTGAGCACCATCTCGGTGCCCCGGGTGGCCATGGCGATGCACTCGGCCTCGGAGATCTTGAAGACCACGCGGCGGAACAGTTCGGCGGTCGCGTTGTACATGTGGATGTTCGCCCGCTTCGCTCCCCTCAGCGACTCGGCCGTCCGGGCGATGAGATCCTCGCGCGCCTGGGTGAGCACCGAGATCTGCACGTCGTCAGGGATGGCGTCCTGCTCGATCAGGTGACGGACGAAGTCGAAGTCGGTCTGGGACGCAGACGGGAACCCGACCTCGATCTCCTTGTAGCCCATGGCCACGAGCAGATCGAACAGTTTGCGCTTGCGGGAGGGCGTCATCGGATCGATGAGGGCCTGGTTGCCATCGCGAAGGTCGGTGGACAGCCACCGCGGCGCGTGGGTGATCTTCCGCTCGGGCCAGGTGCGGTCGGGCAGGTCGATCGGCTCGAACGGGGTGTACCGGCCGAACGGCATCGGACTGGGCTGTTGGACAGGTTGTGATTGCGGCAGGGTGCCGAAGGTGCTCATGGGAAATCCCCTATGGTCTCGTGGTGATGCCGCTCAGGCGGCTGCCAGGCACGACGCGGCTCCGCAGCGAGGATTGCTTGGCCGGATGTCTTTCACCGAACCTCGCTGCGGCACACAAGCAACAGTCGACGCCAGGGCCCCCCGCAGGTGGAGCCGCGTGGCGGAAGTGTGCTCGCCATGGGCTCACCATACGCAGGGCCGACCCCGGGCGTCCACCGGTCCGCCACCTGGACCCACGGCTCCCGGGAACCCCGGCACTGTTGGATGACAGGGTGCGGATCGCCAATGCTCGCCCGATCGACCTTGTCAGCGGCCGAGCCGACGAGCCACGGGACATCCGGCTCCGGGACGGTCGAATCGCCCGGTCCCCCGGTGAGCACGATGCGGTCCTCGACGCCGAGGGCCGCTTCGTGCTTCCGGGCCTCTGGGACGCCCACGTGCACCTGACCCGGGTGGCGCTCGCACTGCGCCGCCTCGACCTCGCCAGCTCCGACGGTCCCGTGATCGCCGAATCCGCGCTCCGCGGGGAGCGCCCCGAGGACGACGCCGACGGTGCCGAACTCGACCC
>JAJXWF010000209.1 GCA_021781735.1 Actinomycetes bacterium | reverse complement strand
TCCAGCAGCGGCTCGTCGGCCTCGACGCGGTCACCGACCGCCTTCAGCCAGCGGGAGACGGTGCCCTCGGTGACCGACTCGCCGAGCGCGGGCAGGGTCACATCGGTGCCTCCCGCGGACGGGCTGGCGCTGGGTGCCTGCGGTGCGGCGGGCCGGGTGTCGGGTTCGACAGCCCCGGGGGCATCGCGGGTGGTGGCCTCCTGGGCCGGGGCCTGGGCGATCGTCTCGGGGGCCGGTGCCGGAGCGGCGGCCTGCGCGGGCTGGCCGGCCTCGCTCTCCTCACCGATCAGCCCGAGCACCGCGCCGACCTCGGCAACCTCGTCCTCGTTCACCCGGATCTCGAGCAGGACGCCGGCGGACGGCGCGGGAATCTCGGTGTCGACCTTGTCGGTGGACACCTCCAGCAGTGGCTCGTCGGCCTCGACGCGGTCACCGACCGCCTTCAGCCAGCGGGAGACGGTGCCCTCGGTGACGCTTTCCCCGAGGGCCGGGAGAGTGACTTCGGTCGACATGTTGAGTGGTCGCTCCTTCGCGGGTGATCCAGGCGTGAGCCCAAGTGTCGTGGCCAGCGGGACTGTGGTCCCGTTCATCGTTCGCCGCCAGCCTATCCCCACCTCGCGATAATGCGCAGTCAGGCGACGGGGTGCCGACGGGACCGGATCGACGCCTCACCCGTGGCTGTGCAACGGCTTTCCGGCGAGCGCCAACATGGCCTCGCCCAGGGCTTCGTCGAGGGTCGGGTGGGCGTGCAGCAGCTCGGCGACCTCGTCCGCGTGCGCCCCCCACGATACGGTCAGCTGAGCCTCCCCGACGAGATCGCTCACCCGGTCGCCGATCATGTGGATGCCGAGGACCGGCCCGCCGTGCTCGGCGACCACCTGCACGAATCCCTGCGTGCGCAGGATCTGCGCCTTGGCGCTTCCGGTGAGGTCGTACGTGACCGTGTCCACCTGCATGCCAGGTTCGGCCGCGCGTGCCTGGTCCGCAGACAGTCCCACGGAGGCGATCTCGGGGCTCGAGTAGGTCACCCGGGGCACCAAATGATCGGGGGTCAGTCGTGGGCGGAGGTCGCTGCGCCCACTCAGCTGCGCGATCCGCTCGGCCACATGGATCCCGTGCCCGAATCCGCGGTGGGCGAGTTGCGGGCCGCGCACGAGGTCACCGACCGCGTACACCCCCGGCGCGGCGGTGGCCAGATGGTCGTCGACCCGCACCCACCCGCCCTCGTCGAGGCTGACCCCGGCCTCGGCGAGGCCGATGCCCTCGCTCGCCGGTTCGCGCCCGACCGCCACGAGCAGCAGGTCGGCGGCGAGTGTCTCGCCGGAGTCGAGCCGCACCCGCACCTCCCCGTCGGTGACCCGGGCCTCGGCGATCGCGGTTCCCGTGCGGGCGGTGATCCCACGCCGGCGGAATGCGCGCGTGAGCGTCTGGGAGATCGCGGGGATCTCGCCGGGCATGAGTCGATCGAGCGCCTCGACGATGGTGACCTCGACCCCGAGACTCGTCCAGGCCGAGGCGAATTCGACGCCGATGACGCCGCCCCCGAGCACGATGGCGGTACGGGGGAGCCGGTCGAGCCACAGGGCGTCGTCGCTGGTGACGATGTGCTCGTGGTCGATGGGGAGCCCCAGGGTGCGCGGGCGCGAGCCCGTGGCCACGACCACGTGGCGCGCCTGCAGCCTGTTGTCGCCGACGACGACGGCGAGCCCGCTCTCGTCGCGCACGAGCTGTCCGGTTCCCTCGACGACCCTGATGCCCCGGCTGGCCACCAGGCCTGCGAGGCCGGTGTGCAACTTCTTCACCACGGATGCCGAGTAGTCACGCAATCGAGCGGCATCGACCCCCTCGATCGAGGCGATCACCCCGACGTCGGCGGCGTGCCGCGCGGCGTCGGCGACCTCGGCGGCGTGCAGGAGCGCCTTCGCGGGCACGCATCCCCGGTGCAGACAGGTGCCCCCGACCTTGTCCTTCTCGACCAGGGCCACCCGCTGGCCCAACTGGGCGGCGCGCAGGGCACAGGCGTAGCCGCCGCTGCCGGCGCCGAGCACGATGAGGTCGAACGATGCTGTCATGGCCGCCATTCTCCCCCATCGGGCCGCCGGTCGCGTGGGCCGACGAACGACTCAGCCGGCCAGCGACGCCGCCAGCGCGACCAGCGTCCGGACCGCATGGCCGGTTCCACCGGCCGGAACGTAGTCGTAGGCCTCGTGCGCGTTGAACGCCGGTCCGGCGATGTCGAGATGGGCCCAGGGCAGCTCGCCCACGAACCGTTGCAGGAACGCCGCCGCGGTCAGAGCGCCCCCCGATCGTGAGCCGCTCGACTTCATGTCGGCGACCAGCGAGTCGAGTGACGTCCGCAGGTGCTGCGGGATCGGCAGTTGCCAGAAGTCCTCGCCCGCGAGCTCGGCGGCGTCGAGGATGAGGGCCGCGGTCTCGTCGTCCGAGGCCATGAGGCCGCCCACCCGGTCTCCGAGCGCGACGACGCAGGCGCCGGTCAGCGTGGCCACATCGGCGATGAGATCGGGCTTGTCCTGGCTGGCGCGGGCGAGCGCGTCGGCCATCACGAGGCGCCCCTCGGCGTCAGTGTTGGCGTTCTCGACGGTCTGGCCCCCGAACATCGTGAGCACGTCACTCGGACGGTAGGCGCTGCCCGAAGGGAGGTTCTCGGCCATCGGGGCGTAGGCGGTGACCCTCACCTGGATGCCGAGCTGGGCAATGGCCCGGATCGCCGTGATCACCGCGGCCGCGCCCGCCATGTCCGACTTCATGGTGTACATGCCCTCGGGGTTCTTGATGTCGAGGCCGCCGGAGTCGAACGTGATCCCCTTGCCGACGAGGGCGAGGTGGAAGCGTGCGCCCCGCGGGGACCAGGTGGCGCGCAGCAGCCGGGGCCCGCGCGCCGAGCCGCCTCCGACCGCCGAGATGCCGCCGTAGCCCTGCTCGCGGAGCTGCGTGTCGTCGAGCACCTCGACGCCGACCTTGGCCGCCTTGAGCGCCTCGACGGCCGCCGCCGCGAACGTCTCGGGATAGAGCAGGTTCGCGGGGGTGTTGACCCATTCGCGGGCCAGGAGGACGTTGGTGGCGACGACCCGGCCCAACTCGACCGCCTGCTTGAATTCGCCGCTGGTCGATGTGGCGACCACCTCGACCGCCCGCAGCCGACCGGGGAGCGGAGCGGCGCCGACCTTGGCGTAGGTGTAGCCGCCGAGCAACGCGCCCTCGACGCAGGCCTTGACCTGTTCGGCGTCGCTCGCTCCGGCGCACACCGCGACATGCTGCGCGCCCGATGACGCGGCGATGATCGCCCGGACGGCGGCACCGACCGCCTGCCGCAGCGGCTCGGGGGAGTTCTCGCCGTCGCCCACGCCGGCCAGCGCCACCAGGGGCAGCGTGGGAAGCAGGGTGACCGACCCCCGCTTGCCGCTCGCCCCGATGGCGGCGGCGAGTTCGAGCAGCCCGCGGCCGCCCTGACCGCGCACCAATTCGTCGACCTCGTCGCCGCCGACGAGGCGGAGCGTGTCAGTGGAGGACGCCAGGCCGACGACGATGGCCGTGGCGTGTCGGGTCAAGGACTTGTGGACGCTCAGCTCGGGGATCTCGACGGTGTGCGGCACCGACGGGGCGACAGCTGCCATGATCACGAATCTCCCTCTGTGCTCGGCGGCGCGGAGCCGCGCTCGGCGCGCCACGTGGCGGCCGTGACGTCAGGAACCGCACCCGATGACGCGCACTCAGGCTACCGCCCCGACCGACGCCGCCACCGGCGCAGACCATGGCCGGCTCCACCGGTACGACCCCGACGGGCGAGTGGGATATGTTCGCCGGGGAAAGTCACCCGGGTGGTGTCGCATCCGATGCGCGACACACGGGCAGCGACGAGGAGGGACCGATGAGCCAGGACCCGCAGCGGTCCGTGCTGCACGCGCGGCACGTCGAGTTGGGGGCGAAGTTCGCCGAGTTCGGGGGCTGGCTCATGCCGCTCGAGTACTCGGGAGGGGGAGTGCTGGCCGAGCACGCCGCCGTGCGCACCGGCGTCGGCATCTTCGACGTCTCCCACCTGGGCACCCTGATCGTGCGCGGGCCGGGTGCGGTCGACGCGCTGAACCGCGTCCTCACCAACGACCTGCGCCGCATCGGGCCCGGGCGGGCCCAGTACAGCATGCTGTGCGCCGATGACGGCGGGGTCGTCGACGACCTCATCTGCTACATCCGCTCGGACGACGACGTCCTGGTCATCCCGAACGCGAGCAACGCCGCCACGGTCGCCGATGTGCTCGACGCCGCCGTCGCCGAGGCGATCACGGTGAGCAACGTGCATCGCGACTACGCGATCATCGCCGTGCAGGGTCCCGCGTCCGACGAGGTCGTCTCGGCGGTGGGGCTCCCGGTGGGCATGGACTACATGGCGTTCGAGCCGGTGACCCGCGACGGCGTCGACTTCAGCGTCTGCCGCACCGGCTACACCGGTGAACTGGGCTACGAGGTGGTCGTGCCGGTGCAGGGGGCCGAGGCCATCTGGGACGCGCTGCTCGCC
>JAJXWF010000208.1 GCA_021781735.1 Actinomycetes bacterium | reverse complement strand
AGGCGCGCGCGTTCCGCGCCGAGATCGCCGCCGCCAAGACGCGCGAGGTCGGCGGCGTGTACCGTCTCGCCGCGCCGTGAGCCGGGCGCCCGGCGCCACGGTCCGTCTGGGAACGGCAGGATCAGGCCGTTCACGGACCCGAGAGGAAAGAGAGTTCCATGTCCGTTTCCCGGCGAGAGCACGCCGGCCGCAAGGTCCTCTTCGTCGATTACCGCGACTGTCGCACGCAGGAGGATGATCGCGCAGCTCGATGAAGTGACTCGGATCGTGGCGAGCTCGTCGGACAGGCTGCTCGCGCTGACCAACCTCCAGGAGTGCGGGACCGGCCCCGATTTCATGAACAAGGCGAAGCAGTACGGCAAAGACGTTTACTCCAGAAGGAACGCCCGCCACGCGGTCATCGGCATCACGGGCCTGAAGAACATGCTCCTGCAGGGGTTCCTCGCCGCTTCGGGCGCGAAGCACACCAAGGCGTGCGGCACCGAGGCCGAGGCCCTGGAGTGGTTGACGAGCTGATGGCCGTCGGCCGCCGGTCCGTGTAGCGACCGGCCGCGGGCCGCGCCGCGGGCGGTGTCGTCTCGGTCGCCGCCGGCCGCCGTACTGTCGCCGCGGAACATCGCACCGGAGGGCCCATGAGCTCGCTCCTCGCCGCGACCGCCACCGTCCCTCCCTCGCCGCACCCCCACCCGCGGGCGCGGCAGGCCGGGGTCCTCACGGGCGTCCTGCCGCCCGGGCCGTTCGACGCGATCACCGACGTCGCCTGGGTCCTCGTCGGCCAGGTGACCGTCGTCGCCGGCGACGGCCTCCGCGCCGGCGTGACCGTGATCATCCGCCACCCCGGCAACGTGTTCCGCGAGAAGGCCCCGGCCGCGGTGTTCGTCGGCAACGGCTTCGGCAAGCTCACTGGCACGACCCAGGTCGCCGAGTTCGGCACCCTGGAGACGCCGGTCGAGCTCACCGGCACCTTGAGCACGTGGAGGAGCGCGGATGCCTTGGCGGCGTGGGTCCTCGCCCAACCGGGCAACGCCGACGTCGTGTCGGCCAGCCCGGTGGTCGGGGAGTGCAACGACGGCTACCTCTCCGACATCCGCAAGCGGCCGGAGGACGCTCATGGGTACGACGATGGCTCCCGGCTACACCGATTCGGACCACATGCCCGGCGCGCGGGTGGAGCTGCTGGCACGCGGCCCGCAGTTCGCCGCGGAGATCACGCGCCTCACACGAGTCTGACCGACAGCGAAGTACACGCGCCGGATCACGGCGGCTCCGCGAACGCACGGGTCGCCAGGCGAGCGAGGGGAAGAAGCGCGGGCCGAGGACGCTTTCAACGGCTCTCGGCACAGCGTGCCCACGAACAATGCCCTGGCGCTCGCGCCAGGGCACCGTTCCACCTGTCGGAACCAACGCCGATCAGCCTCGCGGGTGCCACCTTACCTTCGAACCCGGCAATCCGGCGACCCGGGCCGAGCAACCTGTGTGACGGGAAAGGCCGATCCCGGATCCCCCAACCGAGCCTTCTCCTGCCCGCAGGGTTGATCATGATCTTGCGTGTTGGATGGTCAGTTCACTCCACCCGTCATTTCTCATATCCGTGCAGCTTGGTGCGGGTCGTCTGCCAGAGGTCCACGCCGCCGGACCCGCCAGAGCGGGCCGTGGCAAAGATCAGTGTGGTGGCGTTCCACGACAGCGTCGCTCGTTGTTCGGCAGCGGTGCTGTTGACGACCGGTCCGAGGTTGACTGGTGTGGACCACGGGTCATCGGTGCTCTCTCGCGTCGAAACCCAGAGATCGGCCCCACCAGCCATCGAACCCGGACGGTTGGAGGTCAGGAACAACTCGCGTCCGTCCTTGCGCACGGTAGGCCACATGTCGTTGGCCGTGGTGCTAAGTTCTGGGACGAGCACCGGGGCGCTGAACGACCAGTCCTCGCCGATGGTGCTCACGTAGATGTCATACCCGCCCGGGCCTCCGGCGCCCTTCGACTGGAAGTACAGGGTCAGCGTCTCGCCTTCCCCGTCCTCGTTCTCGAACACAGACGGGCCCATCTGGTCGGAACCGATGTTGAGCGCTGCGATGATCTGCGGCGGCCCCCACGCGAGGTCGTCATCTGTATCGTGCCGGAAGGAGATGTAGAAGTCGGCCCCGGCCGTCCCCCTGACGCGGTCGCTGACGAAGATCAGGGCGTGGCCGTCCGGGGTGACCAGCGGGCAGTGCTCGTTCGCCAAAGAGTTGATCGTTCCCCCAAGGTTGACAGGTGGACCCCATGGATCCTGCGTGCTCTCTCGTTGCGCGACCCAGATGTCTTGCCCGCCGTAGCTGCCTGACCTGTTCGACGCGAAGTAGAGACTCCTACCGTTCTTCGTGATGAACGGTCCCCCATCGCTCGAGACCGTGTTGACCGTTGGCCCCAGGTTCACGGGCGCCGACCAGTCCGAGAAGTGCTGCGCCTTTGCCAAGGTCGCGAACGCGCCGAGGAACATCAGTACGCTGAGTGCGGTGGCGATTTTGCGAGACAAGTGTATTTCTCCTTTCCTATTCGGACCAATCCGATGCTGAATCCGGATGACCTATCCCCATTCACAGCCTGGCCTTCGAAAGCGCCCCGACTCACCTCCTTCCTGAGCGACATCCCCTGGATGCGTTCCCCCGCAAAGACGCAAGGCACTCTCTCTGTACCGCTCCGATGTCAGTCGTTCGTCCTCCCCAAGCCGTGCCGTTGTCGCCAGTCCGACTCTTGTGACCCCGCTAAGCAAGGCCCGTGCCGTACCTGAGGATGCAGTGTAACGATATGTCCACCAACATGTTGTGAATTCAGGAGGGGGTACAGGCCCAAGGGCAGACCTGCCAGGACTGGCAGCAAAAGTCAGCCCGCTGGGTGACCAGGTTGGACACTCTGAACTTAGCCGACTGACAGACTTGTCAGATGCAGTGGCAGCCGCTGTCAGGGCCGGGTGATCTTCAGGTCACGGAGCTTGCGGTAGAGGGTGCGCTCGCTGATACCGAGCGCGGCGGCAACCCTGCCGCGGTGACCGCCGAACTGTTTGAGCAAGCTCTGCAGGTATCGTGCTTCCATCTCGCGGAGTGCCTCGACCCTTCTGCGGGAATTGCCCGCTCCGATCGCAGACTCCACGACAAGATTGGCAGGGAGATGCTCGGTCCTGATCGTTCCGCCCTGGGCGAGGATGAGGGCTCGCTCGATCACGTTGCGCAGCTCCCGCCCGTTGCCCGGCCACCAGTACCCTGTGAGCATGGCCATCGCCTCAGGCTCCACCTCTGGCGCCGTTGACTGGCAGAGGCGAGCGAGGAAGTGTGCGACCAGGGGCGGGATGTCCTCGACGCGTTCCCGCAGCGGCGGGACCTCGATGGCGAAGACCTCGAGCCGGTAGAGCAAGTCCTCGCGGAATCGTCCCTCCCGTACGAGGTCGGCAAGGTTGTGGTGCGTTGCGGCCAGGATCCGGACGTCGACATGAATCGGCCGTTCCCCTCCCACCCTGTAGAAGGCGCCGGTCTCTAGCACCCGCAGCAGGGCTGTCTGCAGCGAGGCAGGGGCATCGCCGATCTCGTCGATGAGGACGGTGCCCGAATCGGCAAGCTCAAACAAGCCGTGCTTCCGGCCCGTCGCCCCGGTGTAGGCCCCGCGCTCGTGGCCGAACAGCTCCGAAAGCGCTATATTCGCCTCTGTCGCGGCGCAGTCGACCACCACGAATGGCCGGTCCTGGCGTGGGCTCAGGCGATGGATGGCTCGAGCGACCACCTCCTTTCCGGTCCCACTCTCCCCGTGGATGAGCACCGTCGAGTTCGTCGTGGCGACCTTGGCGATCAGCGACCCCACACTGCGAATCGCCCCCGAGACGCCGATGAGATCGCCGTTGTCCAGTCGCCGGCTCAGGTCCTGGCGCAGCGCCTCGTTGGCAGAACGCATCGAGCGCGCCTGTGCCGCCCGCCGGATCACCGATTCGAGGTGGTCGAGGTCGCACGGTTTCGTCAAGAAGTCAAAGGCGCCGAGCTTGAGCGCCTCGACGGCGGTTTCCACCGAGCCGTGGGCGGTGAGGATCACGACCTCCACAAGAGGACGGACCTTTTTGATCCTCTCGAGGGTCGCGATGCCGTCCATCCCTGGCATCTTCAGGTCCAGGACCACGACGTCGTAGGTGTCGGTCAGCAGAGGACTCTCGACGTCCTCGCCCCGCGACAACTCCCCGACGCGGAGGCCCGAGGCGCGGAGCTCGCGCACCAGCACGCGCCTGAAGACATCATCGTCGTCCACCACTAAAATCGACGGCAGTTGCGCGTTCATCCTGCGGCTCCGGCGGCGGCAGCCGCGGCGGCAGGGAGGGTGACGGTGAACCGGGTTCCCTCGCCCGGCGTGCTGCTCACGTCAATGGAGCCCCCGAACTGCTCGACGATGATCTTCGTGATGAACAGGCCGAGACCGCTGCCCCGGCCGTCCGGGCGCAGGGAGTAGAACGGCTCGAAGATACGCTGCAGCTCAGTTGGCTCGATCCCCCGACCCGAGTCGGCGACCTCGATCTCGACGGTAGAGGT
>JAJXWF010000207.1 GCA_021781735.1 Actinomycetes bacterium | reverse complement strand
AGGCCACCCACTGCGCGAGGTCCTCAGGACTGTCCGAGGGCAGCGGGCTCCCCTGACGGGCCGCCAACTCCACGATGGTCCGGGGACGCAGGCCCCCGTCGAGGTGGTCATGGAGCGACACCTTCGGCAGCGACGAGAGGGCGACGCCCTCGACGTTCTGCGTCGCGTCGAGCGGAGAGTCCATGAACGGTCCTTTCTGCGGCGCACCTGGGGTTGCGCGCGAGCGGCGAGCGCCCGGGCGTCGCCGTCGTCGAACCTATCGTGGCGGCCGGTGCGATCGTCCCCGACGACCGGTTGCGCGGAGCGCGCACTCGCTCAGGTCGATTGTCCTGACATTGGTCGCCGAGAGGTCCAGGCGCTAGCGTGACGGCCACCGTCTGAGCCTCGGGAGGGGACGTGTTCGAACCAGTGGCCATCGGCGTGGACGCCGGCGGCACCAAGACCCACGTCGTGATCTCCCGGGCCGACAGCACGGAGCGCGACGCCGTCGTCCCGACCAGATCCTGGTGGCCCGACGGCCTGCCGCTGGACGACCCGGGCAATGCGCGACGACTGATCGCGGCCCTCGCACTCGAGGACGCCGACCGGCTCGACCCGCAGGCCGCGCTGGTCATGGGGGCGCACCGGGTGGACTCGCAGAGCGTCGCGACCAACCTGCAGGCGTACCTGAGCGAGGTCTTCGCCGGCCTGGTCCGCGTGCACAACGACGCCCTGCTCATTGGGCCGGCCGCGGGCATCACCGGGCCGTCCGTGGCGGTGATCGCGGGCACCGGCTCGATCGTGGTCGCGCTCGACGGCATCGGTGGCTCCCGGCGCCTCGGCGGCTACGGGCACCTGCTCGGCGACGAGGGGAGCGCTCCCGCCCTGGTGCGCGACCTGGCCGTCGCGGTCACCCGCGGCGCCGATCGCGGCGAACCCGACCCTATCGCGCTGGGCGCCCTGGCCCGCGCCGCCGGCGTCCCGGAGGGACCGGAGTGCGTCAACGACCTGGCCACCTGGATGCACGAGCACCCCTCGCGCACCGACTGGGGAGATCTCGCCCCCGCGGTGTTCGACGCGGCGGAACTGGGGTCGCCGATGGCCCTCGGGGTGGTCGGGGCGCACGCCGCCGCCCTGGCGGGGCTGATCGCGATCCACCTGACGCGGGAGCCCGGCGCCCGGGCGGTTGTGCTCGCGGGCGGCGTCGTGACCCATCAGCCGCGCCTCGCGCTGGCCATCACCCGGCTGGTCCACGACCAGCATCCGGACCTGCCCGTCGTCATCCTGGAGCACCCTCCGGTCGGGGGCGCCGTCACGCTGGCGCGCTCGCTGCTGCGTCCTGCGGGAGGGGCCGACGTTGGATCAAACGGCCTGCCCATCCCACCGATGGGGGCGTGACCCGCGGCCGACGGAGCGAGGCCGGTGGCATCCTGCGCCCGACACCGACCGGTGGCGCCGGGAGAACCGGGACGACTCGCGGCGGCTCTCCACCCACCCCCGACAAGCCAGCACACAGGCTGGGATGCAACAATCCGGGCATGCGTTTCGCCATCACGTCGAGGACACGTGCCGCGTTGGGGGTCGCTTTGGCGACGACACTGCTCGCGTGGGGGCTCGTCAGTGCGGACGGGTCGGCCGGAATGCCCGCACCGCCACCGCCCACGGCCCCGGCCTGGCACTTCGTCAGCCGTCCCGACCTCACCCCGCCCCTGATCACGTCGACGATCGGCGCGAGTTCACCGGCCCTGCCGGACGCCGCGGGTGATGACGTCTTCCTCGGGCCGAAGGACACCTGGACGGGCGTGTCGATGCAGGGCGAGCTGATCGTCGACGCGCAGGGCAACCCGGTGTGGGTGAAGAACTCGCCTGTGGGCCCGTTCAACGTCCGGGAGCAGACCTACCAGGGCAAGCCCGTGCTCACGTATTGGGAGGGGAACTCGACGTTCTACGGGCACGGTCACGTCGTGATCCTCGACGACACCTACACCCAGATCGCCACGGTCACCACCGGCGGCGACCTGGGCCCGGGCCAGGCCGACATCCACGAGAGCGAGATCACGCCGCAGGGGACGATGCTGATCACCGCCTATCCCGAAGTGCAGGCAGACCTCAGCAGCATCGGCGGCCCGAAGAACGGCTGGGTGCTCGAGGGCGTCGCCCAAGAGATCGACATCGCCACCGGCAAGGTGCTCTGGGAGTGGCGCTCACTCGACCACGTCCCGATCTCCGATACCTTCCAGCCGCTCAACCCCGGTGACGGCAGCAAGGCGCAACCGTTCGACTACTTCCACATCAACGCCGTGCAGGACGACGGGCCGAACGACCTGATCATCTCCGCCCGGCACACGCACGCGATCTATGAGGTGTCGCGGCAGACAGGATCGATCGCCTGGGAACTGGGCGGGCGGCACAGCAGTTTCACCTTCGGGCCGGGCGCGGCGTTCGCGTGGCAGCACGACGCGCGGCGCCAGGCCGACGGGACGATCACGATGTTCGACAATGAGGCCGCGCCGACCACATCCCGCGGCCTGCGGTTGAAGCTCGACATGTCGACGATGACCGCGACCGTCGACGCGCAGTACCTGCCCTCGACATATCGGGAGGCGGCCACCCAGGGCAATGTCCAGGTGCTGCCGAACGGCAACGTGTTCGTCGGCTGGGGCCAGACACCGTTCTACTCCGAGTACACGGGCAGCGGGACGCTCCTCGCCGACGACACGTTCACGGCCGGATCGAGTTACCGGACCTTCCTGAACCCCTGGGTCGGCAAGCCGACGACGCCCCCCGACGCCGTGCTCGAGCGCACGGTGCTGACCGGGACGGTGTACGCGAGCTGGAACGGAGCAACCCAGGTGGCGTCGTGGCGGGTGCTCATCGGGTCCGACGCGGCGCACGCGAAGCCGGTCGTGACCGTTGCCCGCACCGGGTTCGAGACGGCGATCCCGATCAGGTTCCCCGGGGCCTATATCGAGGTCCAGGCTCTCGACGCCTCGGGCGCGGTGCTCGGAAGCACTGTCGCCAAGTAACGCGGTGTCCGCGGGGGTCGCACATCGGACGCCGCGCTCGGCTGCGTGCGCCGCGGGGACCCTAAGCGGGCAGCACGTAGAGATAGATGAGCAGGTAGTGGAGCAGCGCCGCCACCACCACGAGCACGTGCCAGATCTCGTGGAAACCGAAGAACCCCGGAACGGGATTCGGTTTCTCGATGACGTACACGAGGAAGCCGATGCTGTAGACCAGGCCGCCGGCACCCAGCAGCGCGATCGCGCCGAGCGGCATCGACACCCCCGCCCCGAGCAGCACGACCGCCACCCAGCCGAGAGCGATGTAGAGGGTGTTCGTGGCGAACTTGGGGGTGCGCCGCCATACCGACCGCAGCGTGATGCCGACGGCGGCGATGACCCACACGGCGCCCAGCACGGTCCAGCCATAGACGCCGCGGTAGAACACCAGCACCACCGGGGTGAGGCTGCCTGCGATCAGGAAGAAGACCGAGTCGTAGTCGAGGGTCCGCAGTGCCTCGTTGACCCGCGGGCCGACGTCGAGCCCGTGGTGCAGGGTGCTGGCGACGAACAGGGTGATCACCGACAGGCCGTAGATGCTCACGCCGACGATCTTCCACGGGTCGCCCTGGCTCGCGGCCTGCGCGATCAGCAGGCCGGCCCCGACCAGCGCGAAGCAGGACGCGACCAGGTGCGAGATGGTGTTGAACCGCTCGTCGGTCACATGGACGCTGCCGTCCCTGCTTGTAGGAATGGAAGTCACTGAGCTACTTTCCCACGCGCGCCGGTGGTCCGGTTCGCCGGGTGGGCGAGGGCCCGCGTGCAGGCGGCGTCCGCCCCCATGAGACAAACGGGGGAGCCAACGGCGAGTTCCAGCGATTCGGGCCGGCAGTCCCTGGTGAGACGGCCGTTTCGCTCACTCACCGGGTGTGCACTTCTCCTGCGGCACAACGCTCGTGCCTTCTTCGCCGGTGAGGACGATGCTCGCCGGGGGCTCGGTGCCGGACGCGCCGCGCCGGAGGATCGACGCCAACGCGGCCCGCCCCGGCGCGCAGCACTGCGGAGGTTCCGGGGCGTTGCCGTCGTCGGGTTCGAATCGGTCGGTCATCGTGAATCCTCTCGGGGGTCGTCGATCGCGACGGTACGGAAGCCGGAGTTCGACATGGCGGAGTCGGGGGTGTTCTGGGACCGGGCGGAGTTGCGGTACCGGGTGCAGTACGAGTCGTGACAGAGGAACGACCCGCCGCGCAGGACCCGCTGCCGGCCGGTCGCCGGTCCCTCGGGGGCGGCGACCGGGGAGTGCCGGTAGTAGCCGGGGTCGTACCAGTCCTGGCACCATTCCCAGACGTTGCCGACGGTCTGGAACAGCCCGTAGCCGTTGGGGGTGAAGTGCCGCGCGGGGGCGGTGGTGAGGTAGCCGTCGTCCAGGGTGTTGTGGCGGGGGAACTCCCCCTGCCAGATGTTGCAGTTCCACGCCCCGTCGATCAACAGGTCGTCGCCCCACGGATACCGGGTGCCGTCGAGCCCGCCGCGCGAGGCGTACTCCCACTCCGCTTCGGTCGGAAGT
>JAJXWF010000206.1 GCA_021781735.1 Actinomycetes bacterium | reverse complement strand
CAGCGTCCCTGAGGGGCCGGTGTCCGTGACGGGGCCACCGACAGGCGGAATCCCCACCCGGCGCTGGGCATCTCCCTCGTGTGGGTCGTCCACGACCCAGGAGCTACCACCCTCAGGACCCACCACTTGGCAGCGTCCGGGGGCCTCCACGCCCGACGCTGGTGTCGGCCGACGCTCCGTCTTTCGGTAAAATCGCCGGGGCGCCGCACTTGGCGCACGACGACAAGAGGATGCACCGTGAGCGAGCAGGCCCAGGACACGCGCGAGCAGAGGCGCTACGACGCCGCCGCCGCGCAGGAGAAGTGGCAGAGGTACTGGGAGGAGAACCAGACCTTCGCCACGCTCGACGACGGGTCCAAGGAACGCCGGTACGTGCTCGACATGTTCCCCTACCCGTCCGGCGACCTGCACATGGGCCACGCGGAGGCCTACGCGATGGGCGACGTGATCGCCCGGTTCTGGCGCATGCAGGGCTTCGACGTCATGCACCCGATCGGCTGGGACAGCTTCGGGCTGCCCGCCGAGAACGCCGCGATCAGGCGCGACGCGCATCCGGCCGAGTGGACCTACGCCAACATCGACACCCAGGCCCGCTCGTTCAAGCGTTACGGGCTGAGCCTCGACTGGTCGCGCCGGCTGCACACGAGCGACGAGGACTACTACCGCTGGACGCAGTGGCTGTTCACCCGCTTCTACGAGCGCGGCCTGGCCTACCGCAAGGACTCCTACGTCAACTGGTGCCCGACCGACCAGACCGTCCTCGCCAACGAGCAGGTCATCCAGGGCATGTGCGAGCGCTGCGGCAGCGCGGTCACCAAGCGCCAGCTGAACCAGTGGTACTTCAAGATCACCGACTACGCCCAGCAACTGCTCGACGACATGGGCCAACTGCAGGGCGGCTGGCCCGATCGCGTCCTGGCGATGCAGCGCAACTGGATCGGCCGGTCCGAGGGCGCCTACGTCGACTTCCGGGTACCCGGACGCGACGAGCCGATCACCGTGTTCACGACGCGTCCCGACACGCTCTACGGAGCCACCTTCATGGTCGTGGCCCCCGACAGCCCGCTGGCCGACGAGATCGTCGCGGACGCCCAGCGCCCGGCGTTCGAGGCCTACCTCGACAAGACCAAGCAGTCGACCGAGATCGAGCGCCAGTCCACCGAGCGGGAGAAGACCGGCGTCGACCTCGGCGTCGTCGCGATCAACCCGGTCAACGGGGCGGAGGTGCCGATCTGGGCGGCCGACTACGTGCTCGCCGAATACGGCACCGGCGCGATCATGGCGGTGCCCGCGCACGACCAGCGCGACCTCGAGTTCGCGACCAAGTTCGGGTTGTCGGTGATCCCGGTCATCGACACCGGCGAGGCCGACCCGCGCGAGTCGGGTGTGGCGACCATCGGCGACGGCACCTACCTGAACTCCGAACTGCTCGACGGGCTGCACGGCAAGTCCGCGGGCGTGGCCCGGATGATCGAGAAGCTGGACGCCGACGGCACCGGACGCGCGACCGTCACCTTCCGGCTGCGCGACTGGCTGCTGAGCCGCCAACGGTTCTGGGGCTGCCCGATCCCGATCGTGCACTGCCCCACCTGCGGTGAGGTGCCGGTGCCCGACGATCAACTGCCGGTGCGCCTGCCCGACCTGCGGGGGGCGGACCTCGCCCCCAAGGGCACGTCCCCGCTGGCCGGCGAGGCGGCGTCCGCGTGGCGCAACGTCGCCTGCCCGTCCTGCGGCGGCCCCGGCGAGCGGGACACCGACACGATGGACACCTTCGTCGACTCGTCGTGGTACTTCCTGCGCTACTGCTCGCCGGGTTACTCCGAGGGACCGTTCGACCCGGCCGACGTCGCGCGCTGGATGCCGGTCGACCAGTACGTCGGCGGCGTCGAGCACGCGATCCTGCACCTGCTCTACATGCGGTTCTTCAACAAGGTGCTGCGCGACATGGGCATGCTCGACTTCGACGAGCCGATGCTGCGCCTGCTCAACCAGGGCCAGGTGATCAACGAGGGCAAGGCGATGAGCAAGACCCTCGGCAACGGCGTCGACCTCGGCAAGCAGATCGACGAGTTCGGGGTGGACGCCGTGCGCACCACCGTCGTGTTCGCCGGGCCCCCCGAGGACGACATCGACTGGGCCGACATGTCCCCGGCGTCCTCGCTGAAGTTCCTGCAGCGCGCCTACCGGTTGGCCACCGAGGTCACCAGCGACCCCGGGTCCGACCCCGCGTCGGGCGACGTGACGCTGCGCCGGGTCACCCACCGGACGATTGCCGAGATCACCCAGCTCATCGACTCCGGACGCTTCAACGTGGCCGTCGCGCGCACGATGGAGCTGGTCAACGCCACCCGCAAGGCGATCGACGCCGGCTGCGGCCCGGCCGACCCGGCGGTGCGCGAGGCCGCCGCGTTCGTCGCCCAGTCGCTGTCGCTGGTCGCGCCCTACGTGGCCGAGGAGATGTGGGAGGCGCTCGGCCTGCCCCCGTCGATCGCGAACTCCACGTGGCCGACCGCCGACCCGGCACTGCTGGTCACCGAGTCGGTGACGATGGTCGTGCAGGTGCAGGGCAAGGTGCGCGCGAAGCTCGACGTGTCGCCCGAGATCACCGAGGACGCCGCGGTGGCCGCGGCCCTGGCCGACGCCGGCGTTCAGCGGGCCCTCGACGGGCGTGCGGTGGCCAAGGTGATCACGCGGCTGCCACGGATGGTCAGCGTCGTCCCCGCC
Organism: Actinomycetes bacterium; assembly: GCA_021781735.1. Taxonomy (GTDB): domain Bacteria; phylum Actinomycetota; class Actinomycetes; order Propionibacteriales; family Propionibacteriaceae; genus JAJYQH01. The sequence continues at coordinate 1,848 of JAJXWF010000206.1, read as the reverse complement.
TGATCCTGCGGATCCGCAGGCGAGTGGCCGGGTTCAGCGCTGCAGGGCACCGAACCCGGCCACTCGACCGCAGGGCCGGGGGGTTTCAGGGCAGCCGGTCGGTGACGGTCAGCCCGGGTGACACCCGCCACTCCCGGTGCACCTCGAGGTCACCGGCGAGATGGTCGTCGTGGGTGACCACGATCAGCGCCCCCCGGTAGCTCGCCAGCGCCGACACCAACTGGTCGACCGAGTCGAGGTCGAGATTGTTGGTGGGCTCGTCGAGCACCAGCAGTTGCGGCGTCGGGTCGGCGAACAGCACCCGCGCCAACGCCAGCCGGAACCGTTCGCCGCCCGACAACGTCGCCGGACGCCGCTCCAGCACGTCGCGGGTGAGCTGGAAGCGGGCCAGCAGGGCGCGCGCCTCGTGCGGGGTGCGTCCGGGAGCGGCCGCGCGGACGGCGTCCAGCACCGTGTCGAAACCGTCGAGTTCATCGGTGGGCTGCCGAAGCCACCCCACCGGAACGCTCACCGGCGTGAGGATCCGCGCGTCGCCGAGCACGGACGCCGGGTAGCCGCCGGACGGCCCCTCCGGCAGGCTGCCGAGTGCCCAGGCGAGCAGCGTCGACTTGCCCGACCCGTTGTCACCGGTGAGCCGGATACGCTCGGGCCCGGTCAGAGCGAGGTGGGCGCCGTTCGCCTCGAACGCCAGCACCCGTTTGCCGGCCGGCACGGTGGTACCCGGCAGATCGATCCTGATCGGGTCGGTGGTGCGGGCGGCGGCGTCCGCGTCGGCCCGGAGCGCTGCGGCGCGTTCGACGGCAGCCGCGTGCAGATCGGACTTCGACCCGCTGTTCTTCTCCGCCCGATTGGCGAAGAAGTCGGCCGCGCCCTTGCTCACGTTGCCGCGGGTCCGCTCGCGGCGCGCTGACCGGTTGCGCTGCTGCTCACGCTCGAGCTCCGCGCGCGCCCGGGCCTTCGCGCGGGCCAGCTCGGCATCGGCGTCGCGCAGTTGACGCTCGGCCGCGGCCTGCAAGCCGTCACGATGCGCCTGGTATTGCGAGAACGGACCTCCGAAGCCGCGGACGCCGCGCGGGTCGAGCTCGACGAGGGCGTCGACCCGCTCCAGCAGTTCACGGTCGTGGGAGACGACGATCAGCACGCCGGACCACGCGGACACGGCGTCGTGGACACGGGCCCGTGACCGCGCGTCAAGGTTGTTGGTGGGCTCGTCGAGCAGGGTGATGTCCCACCCGGCGAGCCGCGCGCCCGCCAGTGCCACCTGGGTTGCCTGCCCTCCCGACAGCGTGGTGGCCGGACGGTCGAGCAGGACGCCGTCGGCGTCCAGGCCGAGGCCGTGCAGCACGCCCAGCGCCCGGGACTCGATGTCCCAATCGTCGCCCACCGTGTCGAAGTGATGGGCGGCGACCGAGCCACCCTCGATCGCGCGCAGGGCGGTGCGGGCAGGGGTGATGCCCAGCAGGTCCGAGACGGTGGCATCCGGTTGCTCGGCCAACCGTTGCCGCACCATGCCGACGACACCCGATGTGTGGATCGTGCCGGCGTCCGGACGAAGCTCGCCGGCGATGAGCCGCAGCAGCGTCGACTTGCCCGACCCGTTGGCGCCGATGAGAGCGGTGCGGCCGGCGGGGAACGTGCAGGAGAGGCGGTCGAGCACCGGCGTACCGTTCGGCCAGGCGAAGCTGAGATCGTCGACGACGACGGCGGGGGCGTTCGGTGACAGGGTGCGGGGCATGGTGGTCCTCGGGTCGCAGGGCTGGGCCAGCGTCCGGCACGACCACCAGGGATCGCGCCGGTGTCACCGATCGGTCATGTCACGCACTCCTCGCAGGGTCGACGTCGGACAGG
>JAJXWF010000205.1 GCA_021781735.1 Actinomycetes bacterium | reverse complement strand
GCAGGTACTGGATCTTGCCGGTGACCTTGGAGCTGTCCGTGACGTTGTACAGGCTGTTGATCAGGCCCGAGTAGTCGGAGAACGTGCTCGCGGCCATTCCCTGCGCCATCAGGGTCTGCTCGCCCTGGGCGTCGTTGACGTTGATGTTGCCGGGCGGCACCAGGCCGTTCTTGATCGCGTCGACCATCCACTGGGCGGCCTTGTAGCCCGGCGAGCTTGGGTCGGTGAACTGCGGCTTGCCGCTTGCGTCGAGCACGGTGCCGCCGAACGCGTTGGTCGTCTCGTACCAGTAGGTCGACAGGCCCTCGGCCGCGGCGAACGGGATGTTGAGCGGGTACTCGACGACACCCTTGGACTTGATCTGCTTGAGGTCGTTCGTGTACTCGTCGATGGTGGTGGGCATCGTCGTGATCCCGGCCTTGGTGAACAGGTCGGTGTTGACCGTCGTGACCATGTACGAGGAGTCGTACGGCACGCCGATGATGTGGCCGCCGAGCGTGAACGAACCCAGCTGGGGCATGTCAGCCTTGAGCGCGTTGGCGTCGAGGTACTTCTCCAGCGGCTGGAACCAACCGAGCTTGCCCAACTGACCCACGCGGGACCAGTCGACGTTGGTGACATCGGCGAAGTAGGTGTTCGCGGTCGCCGCCGCCGAGATCTTGGTCTGGAGGCTGTCCCAGTCCGACGAGGCCCAGGTGACCTTGATGCCGGTCTGCTGCGTGAATGCGGCCAGGTCGGCGGCCGGTGGCGGGTCGGTGGGCAGGGCCACCGTGATCGTGACCCCAGAGGTGTCGGTCGACGTTCCCGAGGCGGTGGCGCCGCCGCCTCCGGCACTGCAGCCGGCGGCGAGAAGGGCGACGGCCGTGAGCCCCGCAAAGCCTGCGGCCCCGTGCCTGGTCACGCGTGGTTGCTTTCTCATCATGGTCCTTGGCCCTCCTATGGGCTGGTCCCTACGCGCCAGGCCGGCGCGCATCTGATCACTTGCGCAGACACAGGCCGTCTCCGATGACAACCTGCGCACTTTCGGCAGACGCTAGGACCCGCGAGGCTTGACGTCAATGCCCGAGGCCCATCTGAGTAGCAAGTGATCAGGAATGGGCGCCGATTCGATCAATTGCGCACCTGGGCTGCGTGCTCTACGATCACATCGTGCGCAGAGCAGACCGAATGGCAGCCATCCTCGAACGAGCAGCGGAGACGGGCAGCGTCGACGTCGCGCAGCTGGCGACGTCCCTGGGGGTGTCCGGTGCCACGATCCGTCGCGACCTGCAGTCCCTGAGCGCCAGTCACCTGCTGCTCCGGACCCACGGCGGGGCCGTCGTCGGGGACGTCGGCCAAGAGCTCTCGGTGGGGATCAAGGCGACCCGCAACCAGGCCGAGAAGCAGCGCATCGGCCGGGCTGCCGCCTCGCTCGTCGAGGACGGCGCCGTCGTCGGGCTGACCGGTGGGTCGACCGCCACGGAGCTCGCCCGTGCGCTGGCGGACCGGCGCGGCATCACGGTGGTCACCAACGCCATCAACATCGCTGCTGAACTGGCCACTCGTCCGCAGATCACCCTGGTCGTCATCGGCGGGGTCGCCCGCCCCTCCTACGAGATGGTCGGGCCGGCCGCCGAGATGATGCTGGACAACTACCACCTGGACATCGCGTTCATCGGTGTCGACGGACTCTCGGCGCAGGAGGGCTGCACCACGTACCACGAGATGGAGGCCCAGACGGACCGGAACTTCCTGGAGCGCTCCCGCCGCAGCGTCGTCATCGCCGACAGCTCCAAGATCGGGAAGGTGACCTTCGCGCGCATCGTGGCGCTCTCGCAGATCCACGACATCGTGACCGACACGGGCGCCGACCCTGAACGCCTGCGCGAGCTGGGCGAGAGCGGGGTCCGGATTCACGCGGTGTAGCCGACTCTGCACGAGGCAGAGTGATCAGTTCTGCGCACATCTTGCAGAACTGCGCGGTCTCAGGCAGCATGAGCGCATGACCACGATCGCGTTCCTTGGCGCCGGAAGTGTTGTCTTCACCCGCGACCTGCTCGCGGACCTGTTGGCGTTCGGCGACATCCCGGACCTGACGATCCACCTTCACGACATCGACGCCGACAGGCTGGCCACGGCGGAGGGCATCGCCCGCAGCACCGCCGACCACGAGGGCGCCACGCCCGTGATCGCGTCGTTCCTCGACCGCAGGCAGGCTCTCGCGGGCGCCGACTTCGTCATCAACTCGATCCAGGTCGGCGGGTACCCGGCCACGGAGGTCGACTTCGAGGTGCCAGCGCGATTCGGCCTCCGCCAGACCATCGGCGACACCGTGGGCATCGGCGGCATCTTCCGCGCACTGCGCACGTTCCCCGTGCTGTCGGCCATCGCGCAGGACGTCCTCGAGATCTGCCCCGAGGCGTGGTTCCTCAACTACACGAACCCGATGGCGATGAACGTCGCGTACCTGCACGCCGTCGCGCCCCGGCTGAAGGTCGTCGGCCTGTGCCACTCGGTCTACTGGACGGTGCGCGGCCTGTGCGACGTCGTCGGGGTGCCCTTCGACGAGGTGAGCTACCTCAGCGCCGGGGTCAACCACCAGGCGTGGATCCTGCGCTGGGAGCACGACGGCGCCGACCTGTACCCGCGCCTGGACGAGCGCATCGCCGCGGACCCCGAGCTGCGCCGCCGGGTCCGCGTCGACATGTACCGCCGCCTCGGGTACTACCCGACGGAGTCCAGCGAGCACTCCGCCGAGTACCTCCCCTGGTACATGCACTCCGACGCCGAGATCGAGCGACTGCGGATCCCGGTCGGGGACTACCTGGGAATCTCACGGGACAACGTCGCAGAGTACGAGGAGACGCGACGCAAGGTCCAGGCCGGTGAGGACATCGGGGAGCGGGAGCACGCCGCACAGGAGTACGCACCGCAGATCATCCACAGCATCGTCACCGGGACGCCCCGCACGATCGTCGTGAACGTGCCCAACGCCGGACTCATCGACGGGCTGCCGGAGGCGTTCACCGCCGAGGTGCCCGCCGTGGTGGACGGCGACGGCATCCACCCGCAGGCCGTGGGTGCACTGCCCCTCCAGCTGGCCGCCGTCAACGCCGCCTTCGTCAGCACGGGTCTGCTCACGGTCGCCGCTGCTGTCCGTGGCGAGCCGCGCCTCCTGCGACAGGCGGCGATGGTGGACGCGAACACGTCAGCGAGTCTCACCGTCGAGCAGATCTGGGACCTGTGCAACGCCATGGTCGAAGCACACGGCGACCTGCTGCCTCCGGCGCTACGGGTGCAGATCTCGGCATGATGTGACGGGAGGAGGTGGCGCCCTGGGTTCAGGACGCTGCGGACCGGGAGCACGTCGTCGGGGTCCTCTCTCCGTGCGGTGACGGGCTCAGTGAGGGGCACTCGTGGCGAAGCTGCTGTGCATCGGCGAGATCCTCGTCGAGATGGTCGCCGAGCAGGTTGACCAGTCGAGACGGGAGCCGGGCCACTGGATCGGACCGTTCCCGTCAGGGGCGCCCGCGATCCTGGCCGACCAGGCGGCATTGTGCGGGGCCGAGGTGTCTCTGGTCGGCACGGTCGGCGCCGACGAGTTCGGCGAGTCCTGCCTGGCGCGGCTCCGTGCGAGCGGGGTCGGGCTCGACCACGTGCGGGTCGACGAGCACGGGACGACGAGCGTCGCTTTCGTCAAGTACTCCGTGGCCGGCTCACGGTCCTTCATCTTTCACCTGGCCGAGTCCGCCTCGGGTCGGTTCCGGTTGAACGACCTCGACGCAGGTCTCAGGGGTGTGGACTGCGTCCACCTCATGGGGAGCAGCGCCTTCAGCACAGGAGCGGTCGACGCGATCGTCGACGTCTTCGACGGGGCCGCGGCTCGTGGCATCCGGGTCTCGTTCGACCCCAACATCCGACCCGAGATGCTCACCCGGACGGAGTACGTCCAGGCGCTGCGCCGCATCCTCGGCGGCGCCCAGCTCGTCCTCGCCAGCGAGGGCGAGCTGCAAGCACTTCTCGGCGAGCAGAGTGACTCAGCGTGCGCGGCGCAGCTCACGGCCGGAGGGGCCGAGGTCGTCGTCATCAAGCGCGGTGCGAGGGGAGCGACTCTGTTCCTCCCCGGCCACGATGAGGTGAACGTGCCGGGCCTGGCGGTCGACGAGGTCGACCCGACCGGGGCAGGGGACTGCTTCGGCGGGACGTTCCTTGCCCTCTACCTCGGGGGGATGGAGGCGTCCGAGGCGCTTCGCTACGCGAACCTTGCCGGCGCGATGGCCGTGGAGCAGCGCGGCCCGATGTCCGGCAACCGGTCGATCGCAGATCTCCGGGCCGCGGCGCGTCAGACCTCGCGGAGGCACTGACGTGTGTCGTCGCGAGCGTCCCGCCCCGAGGGGACTTCGCCGCCGGCATCCGTCGAGACCCGGCCCCGTCCACCGCCGTCCGCTGCTTACGAATAGCTTGCGAAAAGCCGAAGGCCCCCTCCCCGAAGGGAGAAAGGGCCTCTGACCTGCTGTCTTACTAGTAGCGGGGGTAGGATTTGAACCTACGACCTCTGGGTTATGAGCCGGGCTGACCTTGCATTTCACAGCCCTCCTGCTAGCGTTGACGCGAGCGTTTGCGCAGG
>JAJXWF010000032.1 GCA_021781735.1 Actinomycetes bacterium | reverse complement strand
CTCCGGACTGCAGCATGAACCACCAGGCGCCCAGCCCCAGGATGACGACGATCCAGACGTGGTTGATGCGGGCGCTGCTGGAGCACGAACAGCGCGGCGGCACAGGCGAGGGACGCGGCCAGCCGGCCCCACGCGATGCTGCCCGTGAACACCACGGCGATCACGATGATCGCTCCGAGATCGTCGACGATCGCGAGCGTCAGGAGGAACGCCCGCAGCGCGGTGGGGCGCCGGGACCCGGTGATCGCCAACACTGCCAGCGCGAAGGCGATGTCGGTGGCCTCGGTATCGCCCAGCCCGCTGTGGAGGCTCCCGCGATGCCCGTCACGCCGAGGTGGACGAGCGCCGGGACGACCATGCCGCCGAGCGCCGCCAGGATCGGGACGAGGGCGTCCGCCGGACGCCGCAACGAGCCCTCGGTGAGTTCGCGTTTCAACTCGAGGCCGGATACCAGGAAGAACAGGGTCAGCAAGCCGTCGGCCGCCCATTCGTGCACGGTCAACGCGGCGACGTGCAGATGGACGAAGCGGTCATAGCTGCTCGATGACAGGTTGGCCCACAGCAGCGCGACGACGGTGGCACCCAGCATCATGGCGCCGCCCATCGCCACCTCGCGCAGGCTCTCCGCGAGGTGGCGGCGATCCCGCTCGTCCCCCTCGGTGAAGACGAAGCCGGCGATGGTGTTTCGGATCACGGTCGTCCTGTCGTCGGGGGCCGTCGTGAGGCGGGGACGTGGGAGCGTCCGGTCAGAACCCGATGGTCAGGACATCGCTGGCGACGTCGATCGACGCGGTGAGTTCGTCGTGGTCGACGAAGCCGCGCAGGATCTTCAACTGATAGGGCAGGCGGACGCTGTCGAGACCGCCGGTCGTGTCGTCGAACAAGTCGCCCACCCGGCGGAGCAGGTCGGAGCGCTGCGCCGCGTCGGCTGCGGCGATCCGACGTTGCGCGGCCACCATCGACAGCAGGTCGCGTCGCGACATGGTCGCCCAGATGCGGAACCCCTTCGCATCGTGCTCCGGGAAGTACTTGCTGGCGATCACCGCGTCGGCAGCCGTATCGCCGTAGTCGCCCCGCATCGCGTCGGGGTCGACGGTGCGCAGCAGGGCGGCCAGCCGGCGAACCCACGGGACGGTGTCGTCGCGGACGAGATAACTGACGGCGACGTGGCCGCCGGGGCGCAGCACCCGGGCCATCTCCGACAGTGCGGTCGACGGGGAGAACCGGTGGAACGACTGGTGGGCGATCACGGCGTCGAACTGGCAGGGATCGAAGGGGAGTGCCTCGGCGCGGGCCGCGATCGTGGGAACCGGTCCGGCATGTCCGTGCCGCCGAGCGACCGCGGGGTCCCGGTCGACGCAGAACACCTCGTAACCGTGACGGACCAGGGCGGAGGCCATCGACCTCGGGCCGTCGAGCGTGAGCAGCCGACCGCTCGCCCGCCCGGCCATGTGGGCGAGCGCGGCCGCGGGAAATGTGGTGCGGGTCGGCTCGGCCATGCGCCCCAGGATAGCGACGCGAATTGTCCACACCCTTGTGCGAACTGGCGAGTTGTCCCCAGGCGGCCGGATTCGCCGCGGGTTCAGCCTGGGGCATCCAGACAGTGGGGGCATGAGGCTGGACTCCTCGCGCCCGGCGCCGGACGCCGACACCCTCGCCAGTGCGGCACCACTGGTGATCTCCCGCGACCCGAGGGTCGTCGAGCCGGTGCTGGCGGCCGGAGCCAGCGTCGGCATCGTCCCCGAGGTCACCGACGACGAGGCGGCGGTGCTCCGCGCGTGGCGGGCGACCCCCTGCGTGATCGTGGGTGCCGATCTCGCGGCGATGGTCGCCTCGCTCGGACTGCCGCGGCGTACCGGCGTTCACGTGGTCGGCGCCGATGCCGACGACCTGGTCGGCTGGTCGGTTCCGCTCGACGCGTCGGTGATCGTGGTCCCGGGTCAGTCGGCGCTCTTGGCCTCCGTCGTCGACGCGCGCCTTGACGAGAGTGTCGGCCGGGGCCGGCTGGTGCGGGTCGTCGGCGGCTCCGGTGGTCTTGGAGCCAGTACCATCGCCGCGGGTCTGGCACAGGCGGCCGGACGCCGCTCGATCGGGGCGGTGGCCGTCGAACTCGACCCGTGCGGGGGAGGCCTCGACCTGTTGTTCGGCGCCGAGACCGTCCCCGGCTGGCGGTGGAACGATCTGCGCGCCGCCAGCGGACGCATCGAGAGTCTCGCGGGTCACCTGCCCCACGTGTCGGGGGTCGATGTCCTCGCGATGTCCCGCCCGGCATTCCCCGGCACCGGCAACCGGCCGCGGCGGGGCGAGGGTGTGGGGCGGATCGAGTCGCCCGGCGCGCCGCCCGCGAGCGCCGTTCGCAGCGTGATCAGCGCCCTCACTCGCTCCCATCGACTTGTCGTGGTCGACGCGGGAACCGGCCCGGTCACCGTGGGCGACCAGTGGGCCGGCACCCGGACCCTGCTGGTTGTCGGCGCCAGCCCGCGGGGGATCGTCTCTGCGTCCGCGCGGCTCGGGTTGCTGGCGACGGCCGATGTTTCGGTGGTCGTGCGTCGCGGTGCGGGGCGGCCGATCGACTCCGGTGCCGTTGCCGCGGCGATCGGCCGTCCCCTTGCCGGTGTCGTCCACGACGATGCCCGCCTGCCGGGGGCGGAGGCGGCCGGTGACCCACCCGGGCGCGCCCGCGGTCGCTTCCGGCGCGACGTCGAACGACTGCTCGGCCAGGTGGTCGGCGATGACTGACGAGCAGATCGAACTGATCCGGATCCGACTGGCCACTCTGAGACGTGAGCTCACTCCCGACGCGGTTGCCGATGTGGCACGCGACCTGGGCCTGGTCGTGTCCGACGCCCTCGTGCTCCACGCCCTCGAACGGCTCCGCCGCACGAGCGTCGGGGCGGGTCCGCTTGAGCCCCTGCTGCGTCTTCCAGGGGTCACCGACGTGCTGGTCAACGGCCCGCACGCGGTCTACATCGATCGAGGTCGCGGGCTCGAGCTCACCGACGTGACCTTCGCCTCCGATCACGAGGTCCGCCGACTGGCGGCACGTCTCGCGGCCTCGGTCGGGCGGCGCATCGACGATGCCAGTCCCTGCGTCGACACCCGGCTGGCCGACGGGACGCGGGTGCATGCGATCCTCGCGGTCCTCGCCGACCCGGGCACCTGCCTGTCGCTGCGGATCCCCGCGCGAGGCACCGTGACGCTCGACCGATGGGTCGCCACCGGCTCCCTGCACCCTGAACTCGACGCCGTGCTCCGGGCGATCGTGCTGAGACGTCGGGCCTACCTCGTCAGCGGCGGCACCGGCTCGGGAAAGACCACGCTGCTGGCGGCGTTGCTGAGCCTGGTGCCCGCAACGGAACGCCTGGTGATCTGCGAGGACTCGCGCGAACTCGACCCGGACCACCCGCACTGTGTTCGGCTGGAGAGCCGGCTGCCGAACGCCGAGGGAGCCGGGGCCGTCGACCTCACCACTCTCGTGCGCCAGGCGTTGCGGATGCGCCCCGACCGGCTCATCGTCGGCGAGGTACGGGGTGCCGAACTGTGCGACCTGCTCGCGGCACTCAACACCGGACACGAGGGCGGGTGCGGCACCGTTCACGCCAATTCGGTCGCTGACGTGCCCGCGCGGCTCGAAGCCCTGGCGGCCCTCGGCGGAATGGACCGCGCCGCGACCCATGCCCAAGTGGCGGCGGCGCTCGACCTGGTGGTTCACGTCGCGCGTCGATCCGACGGCGGGCGCAGGGTCGCCCAGGTGGGGCTCGTCCGCCGTGATGACACCGGCGTCGTGCGGATCGAGGAGGCCGCATCCGTCGATTCCGAGGGGCGGTTGCTCCGCGGCCGCGCATGGCCCGATCTGGAGGAACTGGTGCGATGAGGGTCACCACGACGTGGGTCCTGGCTGTGGTGTTCGCCGCGGTGTCGGGCGCGCTCATGATGGGCGGCGCGCGGGAGCGGCGCCTGGCCGACGGGCGCGCCGTGCCCCGGCGGCGGCACCGGTCCCGTGCCTGGACGATCGGCCAGGGAGTTGGTCTCATCGGCCTCGTGGGGGCGGTCGTCATCGGGCTGTCGGCGTCACTGCTCGTCGTCGCGGCGGCGGCGGCGTCGGGGGTCACCGCCCAGGTGGTCCTGACACGTCGCGATGCGCGCATCGCCGCGAATCGGAGCCGTGACGTCGCGCGTGCCTGCCGGGTGCTGGCCGCCCAACTGCGGATCGGGCAGGTGCCCTCCGTCGCCCTCAGGTCTGCGGCACTCGACTGTCCTCCCCTGGAACGCCCCGCCGCCACGCAGGCCATCGGCGGCGACGTGGCGGCGGCGCTGCGCGACGTGGGCCGTGCGCCGGGCTACGAGGGGCTCCGCGACCTGGCCATGGCCTGGGCCCTGGCTGAACGCAGCGGAGCGCCCATCGCGTCCCTGGCGACCAGGGTCAGCGGATCGCTGCGCACGCTCGAGGCGAACCGGGCTGCGGTCTCGGCCGAACTCGCCGCATCCCGGGCCAGCGGCCGCATCCTCGCGGCGCTCCCGGCGCTCGGCCTCGCGATGGGTTCAGTCACCGGCGGCGATCCGCTGCGGTTCCTGCTCACCAGCCTGCCCGGACGTGCCTGCGTCCTGGGGGGCGTGCTGCTCGCGGGCTGTGGCGTGCTGTGGACGGAACACCTCGCTGACAAGGCCGCGCGATGATTTCTGCGGTCGCGGTCGGGGCAGCCGTCGTCGTGGCCTGGCTGCTCGTGGGGAGCCCGCGGGCCCAGCGTCGCCGGCTTGCGGCGGCACTGGCTCGACCACGATGGGTGGTGCGTTGGTCGGGCCAGCGCCTCGTGGCAAGTGTGGCCGCGGGACTGGTCGGATGGCTCATTGCGGAACTGGTGATCGCGGAGCACGCCCTCATCCTCGCCGCGGCCGGCGCCGGCCTCGGCTTCTGGTGGTTCGGCCGACTAGAGCCACGCCGGGTCCGTGGCCGGCAGGTGGCCGCGGCGGAAGGACTGCCGATCACCCTCGAGATGGTGGCGGCCTGCGTCGAGGCCGGTGCGCCCCTGCGCGGCGCCGTCCGGCAGGTGTCCGATCTCGCCCCAGAAGCCACATCCGGCACGTTGGCACGGCTCGACGCCGCAGCGCGACTGGGAGTCGACGAGGCGACGGCCTGGCGCGGGCTCGTCGACGATCCGTTGTGGGGCGCGATCGCGCGTGATCTGGTGAGGAGTATCGAGACGGGGGTCCCCGCCCGGGAGGTGCTCCAGGAGCACGCCGCCGAGATCCGGACCGCCGGGCACGACGCCCGGCTGACCCGCGCGCGGGCCGTCGGTGTCAGCTCGACGCTGCCGTTGATGCTGTGCTTCCTCCCCGCGTTCCTCCTGCTGGGGGTGGTCCCGATCATCGCGGGGTTGATCCCGCAGCTGCCGTGACACGGCTCCGCGGGGTTCCGCGGGGGAGCCGGCCGCCGCACTCGCCCTTGGCCGATCGGTCCCGGCTACAGGCGATAAGACCCGCCGAGGCTCTCGATGGTGGTGAGCACGTGTTCGTCGATGAGCGCCACGTCGTCGGTCGCGGACTCCAGCCCGTCAGGGTCCGTCCACCGGGCGACGCCCGCCTGCCCGACACAGCCCGACTCCGTGGAGGTCGTGACGATGAGATAGGTGAGGCCGGTCCTGATCCTTGTTCCGACCGCGTAGGTCAGTGATCCGTCGTCGCGTGCGGAAAGGTAGAGCCGGCGCAGCAGCATCGGGGTGTCGCGTGGCGCGGGGACGGCAGCGGCCACGCCGTCGAGGAACCTGGCGGAATCGGTCGGCACCGAGAAGACGATCGGCCGATGCCCGTCGGTGGGGTCGGGTCGCCGGGAGCCGACTGCCCCGGAGCACGCCATTCGCCGACGGGCGTGGGCCCGGCGCAGCGCACCGACCGCTCCTGCCACGGTCGTTCCCGCGAGGAGCACCGTCAGGGCGACGCCCAGGGTGACCAACGCGGGCGTCCAGGTGGCGGTCATCGTCGTTCCTCGCTCGGCTGGTCCGGGTCTGTGGTGGATGGCGGCGCCCCCCGACGCGGCGACCAGCGAACCCGCCACCTCCCGCCGCCATCCACCTGCAGGCTAGGCGTGGTGAAGTCACCAATCACGTCCGCCGGGGATGCCCATGCGATGCCATACGGGACGCGCAGCGTCCACCGGGGTCTGCAGCCTCGAGCGGCCTCCACCCTCGGCAACCGACTGGGTCTTTCGAACTCCCTTGTCAGCGTGATCAAGACCGAGTTTGCCGATCCACCCCATACCCCCAGGGGGTGATCTGGCACCCTGTCGAGTGTGGAATCACCGACAATTGACGACGCCCGGGCCGAACTCGCCGCCGCGTTGAACCGAGCGCGCGTCGAGCAGCACCTGTCGATTCGAGCCGCCGCCCGCATCGCCGGCGTGCCCGCAGCAACCATGCAGGGGTGGCTGAGCGGGCGATACTTTCCGACCCCGGCGCTGCGGGGGGAGTTCGTCCGCCTGGCCGAGCATCTGGGCCTCGGCCACAAGGTGAGCGCCGCCGTCTGGCGTGCCGAATCCGTGCATCCCAGCCTCGAGGACCGCGCCCCCTATCTCGGCCTGAGCCCGTACCGGGTCGACGACGCCGACCTGTTCTTCGGCCGGGACGCCGAGTCGGACCGCCTGGGTCAGGCGGTCCGTTCGGTCGCCGGGACCGCCAGCCCGATCGTCGTCGTGGTCGGAGGGTCGGGATGCGGCAAGTCGTCGCTGGTGTCGTCGGGGCTCGCCGGACGCGAATGCCTGGAGTCCGGCAGCCTCAGCGGATGGCACCCGAGATTCCTCCGTCTGGCCGAACTCGATGAGGAGGTCGGCCGGTCGCAGGATCACGGGCCGCAGGTGTGGATCATCGACCAGGTCGAGGACGCCCTGGTGTCGGGGCAGCGATGGTCCTCCCGCAGCCTGAGTTCCATTCCTGGCGGGGTGGTGCTCGTGCTGGTCGTGCGCGCGGACGCGTTCGGCCGGCTCACCGACGAGCCGGCGCTGGCCCGGGCCGTGGCCCATCCTTTCGTCGTGGCGCCGTTGCGGGCCGACGACGTCCGGCAGGTCGTCCGCGGGCCGCTGGAACGGGTCGGGATCCGGGTGGACCAGGCCCTGGTCGAGATGATCCTGCGCGACGCGGGGATCACCTCCGAGGATTCCGGCCTCCCGTCCGGGGCCCTGCCGCTCCTGTCCAACGCCCTGCTCGCCACGTGGCAGTCCCGCCGCGTGGACGGCCCGATGTCGGTGGAGGACTATCTCGCCAACGGCGGGCTGCCCGGGTCGGTGGACGTGCTCGCGGAGAGGGTCTTCGACCGGCTCGCGCCCGGCGCGGGGGAGGCCGCACGGCAGGCGTTCCTCACGCTCGTCGAGGTGGGCCCCGATCTGGTGCTCCGCCGGTCGGTGCCCCGCATGGACCTCACGGAGGAGCAGAACGGTGTCCTCGCACCGTTCCGGGACGCCCGCCTCGTGAGCCTCACCGAGAGCGATCGGATCGAGATCGGCCACGACGCGCTGCTCACCCACTGGCAGCGGCTCGCCGACTGGATCCAGGAGGACCGTGACTCGCTTCGTGCCCTCGACCTCGTCCGCCGGGCCGCGGACGCCTGGGACGGCCACGCGCGGGCGCCGGAACTGCTGCTGCCGGTCACCCAGCTGCCCGGCGTCCAGGAGCATGTCACCTCCGACGCCACCGCCCCGTTGACCCGCGTCGAACAGGAGTTCGTCGCCCGGAGCGCACAGCACTTCGCCGAACGGCTCGACCAGGAGCGGGCGCAGAACCGGCGGTTGCGCCGGCAACGGTCGCTGGTGGCCGGGCTGCTGGTCGTGTCGGTGGCACTCGGTGCGGTCATCGGGTCGCTGGCGCTGCGCTACCGAAGCGTCCAGCTGGCGGCGCAGTCGCGGCAGGTGGCCTCGGACTCGGTGTCACTGAGCGCCAAGGACCCCAACCTGCGGGCGCAGATGGCGTTGATCGCGGCGAAGCTGAGCGGCACGCGCGAGGCGGATTCGGCGCTCATCGAGGCGAGCGGCATCGACGTGCCCACGCGCTGGCTCGGCCCGGGGTCGGCGGCCGTCGCGGCCTCGGCGGACGGCTCCGTGGTGGTGCGGGGCGACGGCGCCGGAACTCTCACGCTCTGGCGTGACGACATCGAGAATTCACCCGGACAGACCGTGAGACTTCCCGGGTCGACCGACCAGATCTACGGAGTGTCGGTGGCCGTTATCGGTGGTCGGACCCTCGTGGCCGTTGCCGGACGCTCCATCGCCTCGCTCTGGGACATCACCGGGACGCCGCGACGGATCCTCGACGCCGGCCTCACCGGTACGGCGTACGCGGCCGACATCTCCACCGCGAGCGGACTGGTCGCCTTCGCCGGAGTCTCCAGCACGGTGGTGCTGCCCCTCAACGGCGGACGGCCGGCGAGGAACGTCCCGATGGGGAGCACCACCGCCGCCCTCGGGCCCGACGGCACGCTCTACCTCGGTCAGACGAGCGGGGTGTCGGTGTGGAAGGCGGCCCCCACGGGGTACGAGCGGGCGGGGTCTCTGACCGATCCGTCGGCGCCGGCCGGCACCCGCGTCCAATCCCTGGCGATCAGCCCCGATGGCCGGAGACTGGCCGCGGGCTACAACGCCCCGAGGGTCAGTGTCTTCGACCTCGCGTCCCGAGCGGTGACGGGAGCCACGGTGGGGGGCGATTGGATCAATCAGGTGGCCTTCTCGCCGGACTCCGCGGAGCTGGCGGTGGCGAGCTCCGACCAACACACCTATGTCCTCGGTGCCGGCGACTTGACGCCGCGCCGGGTGCTCGCCGACCCGTCGAAGGTCGCCGGAGTCACCTGGAGCGGACCGCTCGTGGTCACCGCCGGCGTGGACGGCGCGGTCCGGGTCTGGCGGGGGGCCAGTCCGAAGCTCCGCGACGGCGGGACGCCCGTCTGGCAGTTCGCCAGTGACGCCACGGCGACCAAGTGGTTCGCGGCCATCACCGGCGGTCAGGTGCTCCTGTGGAAGGTCGAGGGCACGAGCTTCGTCCCGATGCCACAGCCGAGGATCCCGTCCGCAGTCAGCCTCGGAGCCGGGGTCGCGATCACTCCGGACGGGTCGAGCATGGTGGCGGTCGGCCGCTCCGGCGAACTGGTCTTCTGGCCGCTCGGGACGTCCGGCGCCGCGACGCCGCGCGTCTACCACCTGCTCCCGGCCGGCACCAACCTCGGCTCGGTGGCCTTTTCGGCCTCCGGAAACATGGTGGCGGTCACGCTGCCGACCAGCGGTACCACGGTTGTCGCGACCCGGGCCGCCGACGGGTCGTGGCACCAGGTGGCGACGCTGAGAACCCTCACCCCGCTCGTGGCCTCCTTCGACCTCGACCGACCCATCCTGTACGTCGGGATCGGTGCGAACGCCGTGACGGTCTGGGACCTCGGCGCCCCGTCACACCCTGTCCTGGATGCGACCATCGCCAACGATGCGACGCCGTCCGTGCAGATGCCCGGCGCCGGGCACCTGCTCGCGGTCGGCTCGGACATCGGCACCGTGACGGTCTGGGACACGAGTGACCCGACCCATCCGGTCCTCAAGCAGAGGCACCGGGACGCTCTGTCGGCGATCTACGGGCTGTCCTTCAACCCCCAGGCGACGATGCTGGCAGCCGCCAGCGGCGACGGGATCGAGTGGGGATGGTCGGTGCCGAGCGGCCGGACGCTGTTCGCGCTCGACGGCGGGTTCGGCCAGGCCTACGAGACGAGGTTCGCGGCCGACGGGCGGCGTCTGCTCGCCACGGGGGCGAGCGGGATCATCCGCGAGTGGACGCCGGTTCCCGCGGCGGCGCGCGCCGAGCTGTGCGGGGAGATCGGCGATCGGGTGACGCCCACCGAGGCCGGCCGGTACCTCCCCGGCATCGGCGCGATCAGCCCCTGCAGCTGAGCCCGGGCGGCGTGCGGGTCGGCCCCGCAGGCCCCGCACCCCCGGTTCCGGCGGGGAGACCGGCGGCGTCGTCCACAGGTCCGTGCCGATCGTCCGGTTGTCCACAACCAGACAGGAAACCGGCGCCGTGAGGGCCCCGCGTCCAGACAGTCAGGACATCCGACGGGTTCCCGTCGGAGTGACCGACCGACTGGAAGGACCCGTCATGGCCCACAACACCCCCACCCCGGCACCCGCGATGCCGACCCGCACGGCCCCCGCTCGCGTGCGGCGCACGGCCGAGCGGGGAATGGTCACTGCCGAGTACGCCGTGGGCATTCTCGCGGCGGTAGCGCTGGCCCTCCTGCTGCTCAAGGTCTTCAGCGACAACAGCGTCTTCACCGCGCTGCTGCATTACGTCACCGCGCTCATCGGTCACCTCAGTTCGTTCATCGGCTGAACCGGCCGTCACCCGGCGAGGAGCGCGAGGTGGCGAGGGGGCCGCTCCCGTGCTCCTCGGCGGCACGCGGATCATCCGCCGAACACCCAGCGAAGGAGTGCATGGTGAACATCACCACGGGAGGTCGACGATCCGGCCCCGGCGACGGCAGCCATCCACGAGCCCGCGCCTCGGGCGATCGGCGTTCGACCGGCGAGCGAGGAATGGTGAGCGTCGAGCTGGCGATCGGTGTGCTGGCCATGGCGCTGGTCGCCCTGGTGGGGGCCTTCACCATCTCGATGGCTGTCGTTCAGGGGCGGTGCGGCGACACCGCCGCCGCCGTGGCTCGTCAACTGGCACGCGGTGACCGACAGGAGGCGGATCGCGCCCGGGCGAGCGCGCCTCGGGGTGCCACGGTGCAGGTGACCACCTCGGGCAGCCGTGTGCGGGTCACTGTCAGTGTCACGGAGCGGCTGGGGCGAATCGGACCTGTCCGGCTCTCGGCGGCCGCCGAGGCCGCCATCGAACCCGGGGTCGCGCCGTGACCGCCATGACGGTCACTGTGCCCGGACGGTGGGCGGGCGGGGAGCGCGGGTCGGGCACGGTGCTCACGGCCATCGGCATGATGGTGCTCGTCGCCGCGACCGTGGTCGGGTGGTGGATCGTCGCCTGGACCGACGCCGCGCAGCAGGCGCGCCGTGCCGCCGACCTGGCCGCGCTGGCCGGAGCCGCCGCCTATGCGGCCGACCGCGACCCCTGCGCGGCCGCGCGTGTCATCGCGGCCGCGAACCGAGCCGTACTCGTGCGATGCCGGATCAGTGGTGACCCCCAGGCGTTCGCCGTGTCGGTGCGTGTGTCGGTGGCGCTGCACCCGGTGGTCACCGGGGGACCTCGTGTGGTGGGCGCCGACGCGGTGGCCGGCTCGGGGATGCGCTGACCACCGGCTGACGAGCCACCTCTGCGTGACGGCCGCGGCCGACCTGCGATCCGGCGAGAAGGGCGCTCAGCAACTCCCGGGCGTGCGGCTTGCTGATCATCTGGTTGGCGTTGCCGCACTTGGGCGACACGACGCAGGCGGGGCACCCCTCGGCGCAGGGGCACGACTCGAGCCGGTCGAGCGTGGCCCGGGCCCAGCTCTCGGCGACCTCGTAGCCGCGCTGGGCGAATCCGGCACCCCCCGGATGGCCGTCGTGGACGATGATCGTGCACGTACCGGTGTCGGGGTGCAGCGCGGTCGAGAGCCCGCCGATGTCCCATCGGTCGCACGGGGCGAACACCGGCAGCAGCCCGATCGCTGTGTGTTCGGCTGCGTGCGCGGCGCTGGCGAGCTGCACCTGGGTGAACCCGAGGGTGGCGACGAGCTCGTCGGGGATGATCCACCACATCGCCTGCGTGCGCAGTGTGCGCACCGGCAAATCGAGCGGTGTCTGGTCCCACACCTCGTGGGTGATCTCGTCGCGGCGAAGGTAGCCGACCACTCGGCTCGACAACTCGACGTCCCCCCGGCACACGTAGCCGGCGCCGAACGGGCGGCGCTGCTGCTCGTGCAGGATCCGCACGTCGTCGAGGGTTCGCGGCTGGGTGTAATAGCCGGGCCGCGCCCGGTGAACCAGCGCGTGGTTCTCGTCGGCCCTTAGCTCGTCGACGAGCCACTGCTCGCCGAGGTGCAGATACACAGCCCCCTCGTGCACCGTGCGGTCGGCGGCGTCACGGTCGACCTGCCCCAGCACCCGGCCGGAGTCGCGATCGATGATGTCGAGGGGTCGGCCACCGAGGGAGCGCAGATCGATGGCGTCGACAGCGCGTTCGGGCCGGGTCCAGAACCAGCCCGAGGGACGCGCCCGGAGCAGCTGTTGACGCACGAGCTGCTCGACCACGGGCAGCATCGCCGGCCCGAACCAGCGCTCGTCGGCCGGTGTGAGGTGGGCCTCCTGGGCGGCGGCCGCCAGATGCGGGCCGAGCACATGGGGATTGTCGGGGTGCAGCACGGTCTGTTCGACGGGGGCGTCGAACAGCAACTCGGGATGATCGAACAGATAGACGTCGAGCGGATCCTCGCGCGCCCCGACCACCACCAGCGCGTCACGCTCGCCGCGGCCGGCGCGGCCGGCCTGTTGCCACAGGGCGGCCAGCGTTCCGGGAAACCCGGCGATGACCACGGCGTCCATGCCGGCGATGTCGATGCCCAGTTCGAGAGCGGTGGTGGCGACGACGCCGCCGAGCGCTCCCGACGACAGGTTCTGCTCGATGTCGCGTCGGTCGGCCGCCAGGTATCCGGACCGGTAGCTCGCGATCTCCCGGCCGGTGACGACGAGGTGCTGCGCCGCCACCGCCGTGAGCTCGGCCTGCTTACGGGACGACACGAATGTGATGGTCTGGCGGGCCTCGTCTACGAGGCCCGCCGTGAGCCGTGCCGTGTCGTGTGACAGCGACTGCGACGGCCGCCACAGCACGACGTCGCGGGCCGCCCGGGCCGAGGAGTCGAGGTCGACGACCGCGACCGACGGTTCGCCGATGAGGCGCCCGCCCGCCTCTCCCGCGTTCGTCGACGTCGCGCTGGCCAGCAGGAACACCGGGTCGGCGCCGTATTGGGCGCACAGGCGACGCAGGCGGCGGACGACCGCGGCCACATGCGCCCCGAAGACCCCCCGATAGCGGTGCGACTCGTCGATGATCACGTACCGGAGCGCACCGAGGAAACGGCTCCACCGCGCATGGTTGGGCAGCAGCGAGCGGTGCAACATGTCGGGGTTGGTGAGGACGTAGGTGGCGAAGTCGCGGGCGAACCGGCGTTCGGCCTCGTCGGAGTCGCCGTCGAGGGTTGCGATGCGCCACCCGGGCGGGCCGAGGGTGCGCGCGGCCCGCAACTGATCGTGGGCGAGGGCCTTGGTGGGGGCGATGTAGAGCGCGGTGTGCCCCCGGACGCCGAGCCGCGCACGCGCGGTGTCGGGCAGGTGGCCCACCACACCGTCGGCAACGGCGGTGGCCGCCATGACCGGCATGAGGTAACCCAGGGTCTTGCCCGAGGCCGTTCCGGTGCTGATCGCGGCATGGCGTGCGGCGAACGCCAGGTCGGCGAACTCCCGCTGGTGCCGCCAGGGCCTGGTCACACCGATCGCCGAGATCGAGTCGACGACCTCGGACGGCAGCCACAGCGGCCACTCGGCCCGGGTGCCCACCGAGGCCGGCCGGTGGTGCACGAACACGACCGACTCGTCGTCTCGCAACCATCCCGGAACCGCCATGGGCACCAGCGTGCCACGGGAGGACGACAGCGGCGGCCCACGCCGCGGGCGTCACCGGATCGCGGGCGTCGGGACGCGGCCGGAGCGCGTGATCCCCGCGGCGACCAGCCGGGCGGCCAGGCCGGCGTTGGTCGCCGCCCACTCGCGCAGGTCCGGCGGTGAGGCGGCGGCCAGCCTCTCACCGCGCGGACGATCGACGGTGGTGGTGCGCCACTCGTCGATCGCTCCGGCGTGCCCGGTCAACCTGAGCAGCAGGCCCGACGCGGTGCCGTGGACGGTCGTCTCGTGCTCGCCCCGTCCGGTCACGCGCTGGGGCGCGAGGACCCACCGCACCGCGGCGAGTTCCTCGGTGATGGCGGCGGCGGCCTCGTAGGCTAGGCGTGCGGACATCCGGTCGCGCCGCGACGTCAGCGTCGCCTCCAGCAGGCTCAGCGCGGGCGGGTCGCCGCGGAGCACGTCGCCCACGCACGACGCGAACCGCGCGAGGTCGTCGGGACCCACGCCGCGCGCCGCGGCGAGTGATCGCTGCTCGCGTGACATCGCGATCCCCGTCAGGTGGAGCGGATAGGCCCGCAGCAGCCCCGAGCGGGCCGCCCGCGCCTTCTCACTGCCGAGCACCGGTCCGAAGACCTGCCCGGACGCCGGGCGCTCGACGAGGAGCGACACCCCGGGGGACTCGGGACCGCTGCCGACCACCAGCCAGACCGGCTGCTCCGCTCCGCCGCGCACCCGGTTGAACCGGGACAACGAGCGTTCGAGCAGGTTGCGTTCGAGCCAGGCGGTCTCATGGACGCCGGCGCACTCCAGCGCCTCGACCTCGGCGATCTGCGCGACGATCCGGCGCAGGTGCGGCCGGTCGCGCAGTGGGCCGGCGTAGCTGCGCACACGGGACCGGAGGTCGGTGGCGCGGCCGGTGTACATCACGCGACGCCGCGGATCGCGGAATCGGTAGACGCCCGGCGCGTCCGGCAACAGCCGCCAGGCCCGCTCCACCAGGGCGGCGCCCGCCCGAGCGGCGTCCGGTGACAGGGCGGGCGAGCGGTGGGTCACCGGTCATCGCTAGCGGAGCCCCCGCACAGGGATGGCACAGTAGGGCCATGAACCGTGAGCCGATCGAGCGGGCCGAGGCGCTCGCCCCCGACGACGTCCGCGACCTGCGGGCGCGCCTGCTTGCGGCCGGGTACACCCTCGACGCGGTGCTGGAGCGCATCGGCGAGGCCGGTCAGTCCGGGCTGCTGCGCAACTCGACCGTGCCGGCCGAGGTGGCCATCGCCGGCGTCGCCGACCCCCAGGCGACGCTCATCCGGCTCTGGCTGCTGCAACTGCGCGTGTCCGAGGTTGCTGCCGCGCACGCGCTCGACCTGTCGCCCCTCCTGGACGCCGGCATCCTGCGGCGCGACGGCGACATGATCCGCGCCGGGGTCGACATCCGTCCCTACGGCGGCGACCAGCCGGTGCGTGGTGAGTCCGACAGCGGCTGGGTGGTCAGCGACCTGGCCCCGGGGATGAACCAGGTCACCACGCCGACCCGACCCGACTACGTGCTCGGGGTGTCCCCGGCCTCGACCTCGCTGGCCCAGCTCACCGCGCGGCGTCCGGTGGGGTCGGCGCTCGACCTCGGCACCGGCTGCGGGGTGCAGGCGCTGCACCTTGGCCGACACGCCCGGCGGGTCGTCGGCACCGATGTCAATCGGCGGGCGTTGCGGCTGGCCGCGCTCACGGCCGCCCTCAACGACGCCGACATCGACCTGCGGGAGGGCAGTCTCTACGGGCCGGTCGAGGGGGAGCGGTTCGACCTCATCGTGACCAACCCGCCCTATGTCATGAGCCCGCCCACCACCGACGCCGCACGACTGACCTACCGTGAGGGCACGTTCGGCGGCGACGGTCTGGTGCGCGCGGTGGTCGAGCAGGCACCGGCGCACCTCACTGACGGCGGGATGCTGCAGGTGCTGGGCAACTGGGCGATGGTCGACGCCGTCCCCTGGCAGGAGCGGTTGGCGTCCTGGGTCGAAGGCACCGGCTGTGACCTGTGGGTCGTCGAACGGGAGCGCCTCGACATCTACGACTACATCGAGATCTGGCTCACCGACGCCGGCCTCGCCGGGTCGCCGCTGTGGCGTCCCCGCTACGACCAGTGGCTCGACTATTTCTCCGGGCTCGGAATCACCGGTGTCGGCATGGGGTGGCTCACGCTCACCAACGCCCATCGCGACCAGCCGGACATCGAGGTGGAGTCGTGGCCGCACGCCGTGGAACAACCCGTCGGGCCCGTAATCGCGCGGCGGTCCAACGCCGTGACGGCGGCCACGCTGGCGGTGGGTGACCTGCTGCAGGGACGCTGGCGGCTCGACGGGTCGGTGTCCGAGGAGACGATCGGCGAGCCCGGTGCCGCCGATCCCGCCCACGTCGTGCTGCGCAGCGACACCGGCCTGCGGCGCGCGATCGAGGTGTCGACGCTCACCGGCGGCGTGCTGGGGGCGTGTGACGGAGAGCTGTCCCTCGGGGGCATCATCGGGGCGGTCGCGTCGCTGCTGTCCGTGCCGGTGGCCGAGGCCATCGCCGAGACGGTTCCGCTGGTTCGGCGCGCGCTGCGCGAAGGCCTGCTCGTGGACGCCGGGGCATAGGGGCGTCCCACCGGTCGGGTGGGGCGGCTACCATTCGGAGACGGCGACCCGCTCGGCCGCATCGCACCACCCGGAAGGCACCCATGGCAGCGACCCCTCGCAAGCTCGTCATCGTCGAGTCGCCGAAGAAGGCGACCCAGATCGGCAGCTTCCTCGGCTCTGGCTACGTCGTGGAGTCGTCGCGCGGCCACATCCGCGACCTGCCGACCGGGGCTGGCGAGGTGCCCGCGAAGTACAAGGGCGAGAAGTGGGCCCGCACCGGCGTGAACGTCGACCACGACTTCGAGCCGCTCTACGTCGTCGCCGCCGACAAGAAGGCCACGATCAAGACGCTCAAGGAGCACCTCAAGGACGCCGACGAACTGTTGCTCGCCACCGACGGTGACCGCGAGGGCGAGGCGATCGCGTGGCACCTGCTGCAGGAACTCAAGCCGAAGGTGCCGGCCAAGCGGATGGTGTTCCACGAGATCACCCCCGAGGCGATCCACGAGGCGGTCGCGAATCCCCGCGAGATCGACACCGACCTCGTCGACGCGCAGGAGACCCGGCGCATCCTCGACCGTCTCTACGGCTACGAGGTGAGCCCGGTGCTGTGGAAGAAGGTCATGCCGAAGCTGTCGGCCGGCCGGGTCCAGTCGGTGGCCACCCGGTTGATCGTCGACCGCGAACGCGACCGGATGGCCTTCCGCGCGGCCTCCTTCTGGGACCTCGACACCCGGCTCGACGCCGGCGAGGGTTCCGACCCGCGGCTGTTCCCGTCGCGCCTGGCGAGCCTCGACGGACGCCGCGTCGCCCAGGGGCGCGACTTCGACTCGGTCGGCAACCTCACCGGCGAGGCGGTGGCTCTCGACGAGGATGCCGCGACCACGCTGGCAGCGGCCCTGCGGGACGCGCCGTTCACCGTCGTCAGCGTCGAGCGCAGGCCCTACACCCGGCGCCCGTACGAGCCGTTCCGCACGACGACCATGCAGCAGGAGGCCGGCCGCAAGCTCGGCTTCACGGCCGAGCACGCGATGCGTGTCGCCCAGACGCTCTACGAGGGCGGCTACATCACCTACATGCGAACCGACTCGATCACGCTGTCGCAGACGGCGATCCAGGCCGCGCGTGCCCAGGCCCGTCAGCTGTTCGGCGACGACTACGTGCCTGCGAAGCCGCGGGTCTACACCTCGAAGGTCAAGAACGCCCAGGAGGCGCACGAGGCGATCCGCCCAGCGGGCGAGGTGTTCCGGACACCGGCCCAGACCGGGCTGCGGGGCGACGAGTTCCGCCTCTACGAACTGGTCTGGATGCGCACCGTCGCCTCGCAGATGACCGATGCCGTCGGCGAGACGCTCACCGTGCGGCTCGAGGCCCGACCCACGGACGCCGTGACCATCGGCCGGCCGGTCGAGGTGGCCGGGTTCACCTCGAGTGGGCGCACGATCACCTTCCACGGTTTCCTCAAGGCCTACGTCGAGTCGCACGACGACCCCGACGCGAAGTCCGACGACTCGCAGGTGCGCCTTCCCACCCTCACCGAGGGGCAGCAGGTGACGGCGTCCAGCATCGAACCGGATGGACACTCCACCCGGCCGCCGAGCCGCTACACCGAGCCCACCCTGGTGGCCAAGCTCGAAGAGCTCGAGATCGGGCGCCCGTCGACCTACGCGTCGATCATCCGCACGATCACCGGCCGCGACTACGTGTTCAAGCGCGGCCAGGCGCTGGTGCCCACCTGGCTCGCGTTCGCCGTCACCCGGCTGCTCGAGGAGCACTTCCCCAAGCTCATCGACTACGAGTTCACCGCCGAGATGGAGGACACCCTCGACGAGATCGCCGGTGGCCGTGCCGACCGGGTCGCGGTGCTCTCCGATTTCTACTTCGGCCCGGAGCATTCTCAGCACGAGGGGCTGCACACTCTGGTCAACGAGCTGGGCGACATCGACGCCCGCAAGTTGTCGACCTTCCCCGTCGGCGATCTCGACGCGGGCATCGTCGTGCGCGTGGGCCGCTACGGCACCTATGTCGAGGACGAGGAGGGTCACCGGGCGAACGTCGAGGCCTCGGTGGCCCCCGACGAACTCACCGCCGACGTGGCCCGGGAACTGCTGGCGACTCCGGCCGGCGCCGAACGCGAGTTGGGGGTCGATCCCGGAACCGGGACGCCGATCGTGGCTCGCGCCGGACGGTACGGCCCCTATGTCACCGAAGTGCTGCCCGACGACGCCCCGAAGGGGGCCAAGCCCCGCACCGGCAGCCTGTTCTCGACCATGGACCTCGACACGGTCACCCTCGACGAGGCGCTCCAGCTGCTCAGCTTGCCGCGCGTCGTGGGCGCCGATGACGGCGGCGAGCAGATCACCGCCCAGAACGGCCGGTACGGGCCCTACCTCAAGAAGGGCACCGATTCCCGGTCTCTCACCTCCGAGGACCAGATCTTCTCGATCACCCTCGAGCAGGCCCGGGCGATCTACGCCCAGCCCAAGCAGCGGGGACGTGCGGCCGCCCGCGAACCCCTCAGGACGCTCGGGGACGACCCCACGTCGGGTAAGCCGATCGTGGTCAAGGACGGCCGCTTCGGGCCCTACGTCACCGATGGCGAGACCAACGCGACCCTCCAGCGCACCGACGAGGTCGAGGCGATCACCCGCGAGCGGGCGGCCGAACTGCTCGCGGCCAAGCGCGCGAAGGGCCCCGCCCCCAAGCGCACCACTCGTCGCGCCCCGGCGAAGTCGACGACCCGGCGAACGTCGCCCGCGGCCCGCCCGTCGTGAGCCACGAGGGCGACGGGGACGCGGGGATGGCTGGGCGCGGGCGTGCCGACGGCGGGGGCGATCACGTCCGGCCCCTGCACTTCGTGCTCCCGTTCACCGCGCCCGACCCGCAACTCGTCGACCCGGGGCTGGGCATCCGCCGCTTCACCCGGATGGGTCACCAGCACTCGTACACGATCGACGTGACGATCCTCGACACGCCCGACCACCGGCTGGTCCGCGCCGGCATCATGCTCGCGCACCGCGTCAGCCGTGGCCTGGGCGACTGGTACCTCGCGGCGTCCGCGTGGACGCCGCCGCTGCCGGGTGAGCTCACCGTGCCGATCGACGCGGGCGGCGACCTGCCCGACGAACTCGCAGATCTCGTCCGGGTGTTCCGGCGGCTTGCGCCGCTGGGCCCGGTGGCCACGCTCAGCCGTGACCGGGTCGTGCACCTCATCCGGGGCGACGCCACGGAATCCGATGACGGCGAGGCGTCCGGGGCCGGGGCCGTCCTCGGGTCGGTGCGAGACGACCGGGTGACCGTGCGCCGTGGCGGGGTGGTCATCTCCCGTAGCCGTGAGGTCACGGTCGAGCCGGAACCCACGCTCACCGCCGTGCAGCGGGAGCATCTGGTCACCGTCCTGCAGGCGACCGGGGCCTCCCGGGTCACCGGCTTCCCGGCCCTGGCGCAGCGGCTCGGAGCACCCGCGACCCGACCCACCGATATCCCCGCCCCGCGTCCCCGACGCGAGGCGCGCACGCTGGGGGAGTTCGTGTCGCGTCTGCTCGGGCGGCACCTGCGCCGGATCGTCGACGCCGATCTTCGACTGCGCACCGGCGCCGACGCCACCCCCCACACCCTGATCAAGCGGTTGCGTCTGCTCGACCGGGACCTCACCGGGGTTGCGAGGCTGCTCGATCCCGGCTGGCACGACGCCGTGCAGGCGCACCTGGGCGTCGTTCTGGCCGGTGATTGCGACGTCGCGACCCTGTGGCGGCATGAGGATCACTACCTGGCGGCACTCGACGCCCTCGTCGAGGCGGTGCAGGCGGCACCGGTCGGCGAGCGTGCCGATGAACCGGCTGCCCGCGAACTCAAGCGGCTCCGTCGGCTGCACGCCGACGAGGTCGCGGCGTACTGCGACGCACTGAGCGTCGACACCGGGGACGCCGCCTGGCAGGCCGCGGCGAGGGCCGTCCGGACCTTCGTACCGGCCGCCGGGGTGGCGGCGGTCGTTGGGGGGCGCCGCGCCAAGGGCATCGCCCGGCGCGCCCGCCGACTGGAATCCCGGCTGGACCGCGCGGCGGGCGTCACGGAGATGCCCTCCCCGGATGCGCTGGCCGCGATGAGACCGGTCGAGGCGTTCGCCGCCGGACGGGACGTGCAGCGGCGCGTCGACGAGGTCGTCCGGTACCGTTCCGGCTTCGTGGCCGACTGGCCCGCCCTGCGGGCCGGGTTGGGCGGGACGGTGGGGCGCGGATGAGCACACGAGGCGCATTCGTCGTCTTCGAGGGCGGCGACGGCACCGGCAAGTCGACCCAGCAGCGAATGCTCGCGGGCACGCTGGCCGAGCACGGCGTCGACCATCTGTCGACCTTCGAACCGGGCGACAGCTGGCTCGGCAGGGAGGTCCGACGGCTCGTCCTGAGCCCCGGATCCGGTGACATCACCCCCCGCGCCGAGGCCCTGCTCTACATCGCCGACAAGGCCCAACACGTCGCTGAGGTCGTCGAGCCCGCGCTGAACCGGGGATCGGTGGTCGTGTGCGACCGCTACGTCGACTCGACCCTCGCCTATCAGGGGGCCGGGCGTGTCCTGGCCGTCGACGAGGTCGAGACGCTGGCCCGGTGGGCCACCCTCGACCTGCGTCCCGATCTCACGGTGCTGCTCGATCTCGAGCCCGAGAGCGGGCTCGCCACGATCGGTGAGCGCGACCGCATCGAGGCGGCCGGCGTCGATCTGCACGAACGGGTGCGCGCCGGATTCCTGGCCCTGGCCCGGCGCGACCCGCAGCGCTACCTGGTGGTGCCGGCGCGTTCCGGGACGCCGGAGGCGATCGCGGGCGTCGTCCTGCGACGGGTGCTCGAGCTCGACCACCCGTGGCCGGCGTCCCTGCGCGCGGCGGCCGGGCGTCCCGACGCGGGCGGCCGACGACCCGCCGGGATGTCGGGCCCCGGTGACAGGCTGGTGCCATGAGCGTGTGGGACGACCTCGTCGGCCAGGACAACGCCGTCGCCACACTGAAGCGGGCGGTCGCCGCGACGGCGGATACCGAACGCCACGCGATGAGCCACGCGTGGCTGATCACCGGGCCCCCGGGCTCCGGGCGCTCGAACGCCGCCCGGGCCTTCGCCGCCGCCCTCCAGTGCCCCTCGGGCGGGTGCGGCACGTGCGCCTCCTGCCGTACGGCGCTGAACGGCGCCCACCCCGACATCACGCTGGTGCGCACCGAGCAATTGAGTATCGGCGTCGACGAGGTGAGAGACCTCGCCCGCAGGGCGTCGATGAGCCCCACGCTCGGTCGTCACCAGGTGCTGGTCGTCGAGGACGCCGATCGGGTCACCGAACGTGGCGCAGACGCGCTGCTCAAGAGCATCGAGGAACCCGCTCCGAGAACCGTGTGGGTGTTGTGCGCCCCCAACCCCGACGATGTCGTGGTCACCATCCGCTCCCGCTGCAGGAGCCTGCACCTGGTCACCCCCGGCGACGCGGCGGTGGCGCGGCTGCTGGAGCAGCGCGAGGGCGTCGACCCTGCGCTCGCGGCCCACGCCGCCCGCGCCGCACAGGGTCACGTCGGCCGGGCGAGGGTGCTCGCCCGCGACGAGGGGGCCCGCAACCGCCGGCACGAGATCCTCAAGATCCCTGGTCAGCTGGTGAGCGTCGGATCCTGTCTCACCGCGGCCGCCAACATCGTGCGGGCCAGCGCCGACGAGGCCGGCCAGGCCACCGCAGACCTCGACGCCCGCGAGCGGGCCGAACTCGGCGAGGCCCTCGGCGTCGGCACCAAGGGAGCCCGCCCGCGGCACGCCCAGGCGGCCCTCAAGGAACTCGACGACCAGCAGAAGGCTCGGGCGAAGCGGTTGCAGCGCGACGCCCTCGACCGTGTGCTCACCGAACTCGCCACCTTCG
>JAJXWF010000204.1 GCA_021781735.1 Actinomycetes bacterium | reverse complement strand
GCCGACTGTAATGGGCCCGTGACGCATGCGAGCCGGTGGAACACACATTGGTGGGGCGTGTGGGGCTCGAACCCACGACCCAGGGATTATGAGTCCCTTGCTCTGACCGGCTGAGCTAACGCCCCCCTCTGTCGCGTCGACGCGGCGCCCCGGGCATCACCGGGCGCGGCTGCGCCCCACGATTCAAGCACACGAGCCGCGTCCCCCGCGGAAGGATGTCGACGGCATCGCGGGCGGTTCACCGGCCGCGAGCCTGCTCCACGGGCTCGGACGCGAATGTCATCTGCTGTTCATCTGGATGACAGGTGTCAGACATCCAGGTGACATCCAGGTGACAACTGAGGGAACCAGGATGATGTCTCGTGCGCGATTCCCTCACGAACGATCGCTCCGGTCACTTCGCCGCCCTCGACGAGGCCCGTCCGAGCCGATTCCAGTACAAGATCATGTTCGTCTCTGGCATGGGGTTCTTCACCGATGCCTACGATCTGTTCATCATCGGCGTCGTCGTCAGCCTGCTCAGGTCGCAGTGGGACCTGACGACCACCCAGGTGTCGTTGCTGAACTCGGCCACCCTGGTGGCCTCCGCGGTGGGAGCGATCGTCTTCGGTCGGATCGCCGACATGCTCGGACGGAAGCGCATCTACGGCTACGAGGTGCTCATCCTCGCCGCCGGCGCGATCGCCTCGGCATTGGCCCCCAACTTCGCGTTCCTGCTCATCGCCCGGGCCATCCTCGGCATCGGCGTGGGTGGCGACTATCCGGTCTCGGCGACGATCATGAGCGAGTATTCCGGCCGGGCCAGCCGCGGGCGGATGGTCGGCCTGGTGTTCGCGATGCAGGGTGCCGGTCTGGTGTTCGGCCCCCTGCTCGCCTCGGGCCTGCTGGCGTCCGGTCTCTCGCACGACACGATCTGGCGCCTGCTGCTCGGGTTCGGCGCGATCCCGGGCCTGGCGGTGTTCTATCTGCGCCGTCAGATCAAGGAGACACCCCGGTTCGCCCTCGCCGGTGGCGTGGCCGAGGAGGCCGAGGCGGCCATCGCCATGGCAACCGGTGGGGCGATCCCGGTGGGCGGCGGCGAGTCGAGCGCCCGGATCCGCGGCGGCGCGTTCTCCGGCGCTCGGACCCTGTTCAGCAGCCCGCGAATGGTGAAGTGGCTCATCGGCACGGCGCTCAGCTGGATGCTGCTGGACTTCGCCTACTACGGCAACTCGATCTCCAGTCCCACGGTGCTCAATCTGCTCGACCCGCACGCCAGCCTGCTGCGAAACACGTTGCTGCAACTGGGGGTGTTCGCGGTCTTCGCGCTGCCCGGATACTTGCTGGCCATCTGGCTGATGGATCGCATGGGACGCCGCCCGATCCAGTTGCTCGGCTTCGCCCTCATGGCGGTGTCGTTCCTTCTGATCGCCGCGGTTCCCTCGGTGGTCCACGTCGCGGGCACGTTCGTGTTCCTCTACGGGATGAGCTACCTGTTCAGCGAATTCGGCCCGAACACCACCACGTTCGTCTACCCCGCCGAGATCTTCCCGGTCGAGGTGCGCACCACCGGTCACGGGATCTCCGCCGCCGCGGGCAAGATCGGCGCATTCATCGGCGCCTACCTGTTCCCCCAGATGCTGGCCTCCTCGATGGGGATCCGCGGAGCCGAACTCGTCGCGGGCCTGGTCTCGCTCGTCGGCTTCGCGGTCACCGCGATCTGTCTGCCCGAGCCGAAGGGTCGCTCGCTCGAGGAGCTCACCGAGCTGGGCCTGGGCCACGGTCCCGAGCGTAAGCCCGAGCTGGTGTCGGCCTCGGCATGAGCACCGGGCGGATCGTCGTTGGTGTCGACAGTTCGCCGCACTCGGTTGCGGCGCTCCGGTGGGCCCTGCGGCACGCGGAGTTGCTCGGGTGGGGCGTCCAGGCGGTCTACGCCTGGCAGATGCCGATGATCGCCGTTCCCGGTGCCTTCGATCGCCGGGAAATGGAACGGCTCGCGGCCGCGGAACTGGTGCGCACCGTCAGCCGCGTCGTGCCGGCCCCGCGGGTTCCGCTCGAAACCACCACGGTCCACGGCGACCCCACGGAATGCCTCATCACCGCGTGCCGGGGAGCGTCGATGCTGGTGCTCGGCACCCGTGGACGCTCCCCCGTGCGCGGCCTGCTCCTCGGCTCGGTCAGCCAGGGGTGCGCGGCGTCCGCCCCGTGCCCGGTGGTCATCGTCAAGGCCGGCTCCACCCCGCCCGACCCCGTCTGAGGCCCCGCATCCCGAGCCGGGCCCTCACCGGACGCGGCGCAGCAGCCCCGGATGCGGGGCCTGGGACCCGAGCAGCGTCCGGGCGCGGTGGTGCTCCTCGGTGAGGTCGTGCAGCCGTGCCGGCAGCAGATCCGCCAACTCGACCACCCCCTGCGCATTACCGTCAGCGTCGGTGACCCAGCGCCGTGCCCGTCCCCTCCTCGGCGAACAGGTGGGCGAGCGAGCCCAGCGTCATGTCGGGTCCGACCTGCAGCGCCGTCCCGGCCAGTGGCTCGTCGACGTCGTGCATGACATCTCGGGCGAAGAACGTCTCGAGCGGATCGGTCGAGTACTCGCGGGTGAGGTGCAAGCCCCTCCGGGCGATCTTCTCGGTGAGCACGGACCGCTTGAGCACGAGCACCGACAGCGCGTACGCCGCCGTCGACGCGCGCGGTAGGGGAAGCAGCACACTCCACTGGTGGGTGAGTTCCACGGTGAACACGACGCCCGTCAGGGGCGAGCGCATGACCCCGCCGAGCACGGCGGCGAGCCCGCACATCGCCCAGAATCCGGACGCGACATGGGGAAGGCCGTGCCCTCCCGCGCACCCAGTGCCCCACCGATCATGAACATCGGCGCCAGCACCCCACCGGACCTGCCCGAGCCCAAGGAAAGCGACCAGATCACGGTCTTGACGACGAAGATCCCGAGGACAAGACCGAGGCTCGCCCGGCCGGTCAGGAGGCTGTCGATCACGCCGTATCCGACCCCCAGCGCCCGAGGTTCGACCAGGCCTCCCAGCCCGATGACCACCCACCGATCGCCGGCCACCACATCCAGTGCAGAGGGAGGCGGTTGAACGCGTCCTCAGCGCGATAGACGAGCCGGGTGGGCGCCACCGCGAGCAGCCCACCCGTCAGCCCGCAGGCGATGACCAGGCCATCGATGACCGGGGTCAGGTGGAATGGCGGCCCCGGGGACGCCGAACACCGGCCCCGTGCCCAGCAGGTATCCCCGGATCACGGTGGCCACCTCCACCGCCGCGACGACAGGAACAAAGCTGCGCGGACGCCACTCGAACAGGAGGAGTTCCACCGCCAGCAGCACGGACGCGAGCGGCGAGTTGAAGGTTGCCGCCATCCCGGCGGCGGCACCCGCCACGGGGAGCGCCTTGCGCTCATCGGCGCTCAGCCGCAGGCGTTGGGCGACGAGCGAGCCCAGCGCCCCTCCGGTCATGATGATCGGCCCTTCCGCGCCGAACGGGCCGCCGGTTCCAATGCTCACCGCCGAGATCGGCTTCAGCACGGAGACCCTGGGCGACACCGTGCTGCCACCGATGAGGATCGCCTCGATGGCCTCCGGCATCCCGTGCCCGCGGATCTTCTCCGAGCCGTAGCGCGCGATGAGGCCGACGACCAGGCCTCCCGCGATGGGCGCCAGCAGGATCAGCCACTATGGGTCGTGCGCCGCGCCGGGAGCCACCAGGGCGGTGCCGGCCCGCTGGGAGAAGACCAGATTGGTCACCAGCCCGATCAACGTCACCAGGACATACGCCGCGACACCGGCCAGGGCTGGCTCTCGGCAGAGCTGTCCGCCACGGCCTCGTGGACCGCGGTGAGCACCCTGGACGCCGTCCGCCGATCCTCCGGGTCAAGCGGCGCGAGCAGGCGCTGCCACTCGGCGTAACGCCATGTGAGTACCCGGCAGGCAGTCTCGGCTCCGGCCTCGGTCAGCGACAGCGTCACCAGGGATCGGCTCTGGGGACTCGTGCCGCGCTCGACCAATCCTGGGCGCTCCAGGCGATCGATCATCCGGGTCCCCGAGGAGAGCGAGACTCCCAGCGTCCGCGCAAGGCTCCCCGAAGGAGTGGGGCCCGAATCCGACAGTGCGAGCATCAGGCGCATCAGGGCCAGCGACACTCCCGGCGTGACCGACTCGACGCTGCGGATGACGAGATCGACGAAAGCCCTCGTGGCGATCTGGAACGCCAGCACCTCCGCATCCCCCGGGGGACGTCGCTCCCGCGGCTGCTTGTCCCGCGATCACTGTCTTGCCCAGCGCAGATGTTGCATATGGCAACCGTTCTGTCGTGCCACGCCCGCGTGCGGACGGTCCCTGCCCCGATCGATCCGGGTCGTCGACACCCGCGACGCCGTGGCGACCCTGCTCGAACCGGGCCGCCCTACACTCGGGCAGTGCCGTCCTACCGCGTGGAACTCGACATCGGCGACCTCCGGCCGGGCCGAACCCCGCAGGATGTGATGCGGGTGGCGCTCGACGCGTGCGGCGAACACCAGGTCGACGCCACCGATGTGGCGGTGTTCGGTGGCATACCCCGGATCCTCATCCGGTTCAGCGTGCCCGCGTCCAGTGACGACGACGAGGACGCCGCGGCGCGGGGAACGGCGGACCGGGTCCGGGCG
>JAJXWF010000203.1 GCA_021781735.1 Actinomycetes bacterium | reverse complement strand
GGTGCGCCTACGTCGCACGCCAGGTGGCGGTGAAGCGGAAGTACGGCCTGTGGGTCACCGCCGCCGAGAAGCAGGCGATGACCCGCGTGCTGTCCGCCTGCCCCACCCAGGCGCTCCCGACCGGCGCCTCCCGCTAGCGGCAACGCCGCGATCCCGACCGCAGGCCGCCTACAGCAGCTCGCGCACTCCGCCGACGAGTTCGTCACGCACCGCGGCGTTGCCGGGCAGGTCGTCACCGAAGATCTCGTGGACGCCGAGCAGCGCATCGACCACCGCGGCGGCATCGGTGCGGCCCCGGACCAACCCGGTGAGCCGGCCGGCCATCGGGTCATCAACCGGCAACGCGAGCCCGCCGGCCCCCTCGGATCGGGCGAGGTAAGCCATCCACCCGGCCACCCCGCGCAGCGCGTGGTGCGGCGTCCGCCCGCCCGCGAGGTTGGCACGGATCGTGCCGAGCAGCCGCAACGGCAGCTTCTGCGAGCCGTCCATCGCGATCTGGGTGGTTTTGTGGGCGAGCGCCGGGTTGGCGAACCGCTTGAGCACCTCGGCGCCGTAGGCCTGCAGGTCTTCGCCCTCGGGCTGCTCGAGGATCGGGATGACGTCGTCGGCGATGAGGCCCTGGGCGATGTCGAGCAGGCCGGGGTCGGAGACGGCCGAGGAGATCGTCGCGTGCCCGCGGAGCGCGCCGAGGTAGGCGAGGGTCGAGTGGGTGCCGTTGAGGATCCGCAGCTTCATGTTCTCGAACGGCGCGACATCGCTCACGAGCTGGGCGCCGGCCAGGTGCCAGGCCGGTCGCTCGGCAGCGAAGTCGTCCTGGATCACCCACTGCTTGAACAACTCGGCGGTCACCAGGCCCTCGTCGCGCAGCCCGAGGATCTCCTCCCCCAGGGCCCGGTCGTCGTCGGTGGTGGCCGGCACGATCCGGTCGACCATCGTCGAGGGGAAACGGACGTGGCCGCCGATCCAGGTCGCGAGGTCGGACGCCCCGATCGCGGCACAGTAGTCGTCGACCAGCCCGCGCACGACGCGGCCGTTGTCGGTGAGGTTGTCGCAGCAGACGACGGTGAGCGGTGCCCCACTGGTGGCGGCTCGCCGTTCGATTCCGCGGACGAGGCGTCCGACCGCGCTGGTGACCGTCCCGCCCGCGATCTCGGCGGCGACCGCCGGGTCGGCGAGATCGAGGTGGCCGGCGGCGTCGCGGCGGTAGCCCTTCTCGGTGACGGTGAGGGTGACCACCTGCACCGCGGGATCGGCGAGCCGATCGAGCAGCAGCTCCTGCTGCTCCACGGGGAACAGCACCTCGCGCACCGCGCCGACGACCCGCACCCCGAGGTGGTCGACGGCCCGCTCGAGCACGCCGTAGAGGCCGTCCTGGGGGGCCAGCTGATCACGCACGGACGCCGAGCGCTGGGTGACCCCGCTGATGCCCCACCGGTCGTCGCCGGTGACCGCGAAGGCGTCCTGGGTGAACACCGCCTGGTGCGCCCGGTGGAAGGCACCGATGCCGAGGTGCACGATGCCCACGCCCTGGCGGTCCCAGCCGGATGGGGGCAGCGTCACCTGCGGCGTGGCCCGGATGCGGGCGAGGGTCTGGCGGTCGAGTCGGTCCATGGTGTCCTTTCGGGATCTGGTGGGTTGCCGCGGAGCGGCTCAGCCGGGACGCCGCTGGTGCTCCCGGGCGGTGGTCTGACGGAACACGAGGCGGGTCTCGAGCCGCGGCGGTTCGGACGGGCGGCCGCCCAGCGCCGCCTCGAGGTAGGCCACCGCGGCCCGGCCGGCCTCCTCGCGGGGCATCCGGACGGTGGTGAGGCCGGGGGTGAACATGCCGGCGAACTCGATGTCGTCCCAGCCGATGACGCTCAGCTCGCGCGGAATGTCGAGGCCGTAGTCGAGCAGCCGTCCGATCAGCCCCAGGGCCATCACGTCGTTGTGCACCATCACCGCGGTGACGTCGGATGACAGCACGACGTCAGCGGCCCGGCGTCCCCCCTCGAAGGACGGGTCGTGGTTGCCGAGCAGCACGACCTCGAGTCCGTGCGCGGGGAACTCGGCGTGCAGGCAGGCTGCCCGGGCGGCGTCGCTGAAGCTGTGGGCAGGCCCACCGACGTAGCCGACCCGGCGGTGCCCGAGCGCTCGTAGGTGGACCGCCGCCTCGCGCACGCCCGCGTCGGAGTCGAAGGTGACGGCGGGGACGCCGGGATGCTCCCGGTTCACCAGGACCACCGGGCACAGCCGTGCGGCCCGGTCGAGGTCGTCGTCGGGCATCCGGCTGGAGCAGAGCACGATCGCGTCGGTGCGCTGGGCGAGCTGTCCGACGAGGGCGAGTTCGGCGCCGGGGTCTTCGTCGGTGTCGGCGATCAGCAGCGACAGGCCCCGGTCGCGCGCGCGGGCCTGGGCGCCCTTGATGACCCCCGGGAAGAAGGGGTTGGTGAGGTCGGGCACCATCAGGCCGAGCGCCATCGTGCGTCCGGTGATCAGCGCCTGCGCCGCCCGGTTGGGCACATACCGCAGATCGTCGGCCAGCCGGAGGATGCGGGCCCTCGTCGAGGGGTCGACCTTCTCGGGACGGGAGAACGCCCGGGACGCCGTGGCGACCGAGACTCCCGCGGCGGCCGCGACATGACGCAGCGTGACGCCGGAGGGTTCGCGCCGTCGCTGGGCCTGCGCCCGGGGCGCCGCCTGGCGGGGGCTCTGCGTCACGTCACACCTCCTGTCGGCACGATACCTGGCATGCAATCGTGTGCACAAGATGTCCATCGGAGATCCGGACCACATCGCGGGAAACGCATTCCACCCCCTTTTCCTCCCGACCCTTCCGGGGTAAGCTGCCGGTGAAATCGTTTGCACTGCGGACAGGAGACCCCATGGCCGAGACACTGGAAGTGCACCCCGACCGCGCCCTTCCCGTCGACCCCGACCAGCGGGCACTCGCGCGGTCGATCTTCGCGCGGACGCAGGGCCTGCCACTGGTGAGCATGCACGGGCACGTCGAGGCCGACGTCTTCGCCGACAACCGGGCGTTCGACGACCCCGCGCGGCTGCTCATCGTGCCCGACCACTACGTGACGCGGATGATGGTCTCCCAGGGCGTCCCGCTCACCGACCTCGGCGTCCCCCGCAGCGACGGCGGCCCCACCGAGGCAGACCCGCGGGCCATCTGGCGTCGGTTCTGCAGCAACTGGAAGCTGTACCGCGGCACTCCTTCGAGGTTCTGGCTCGAACACGAACTGGTCACGGTGTTCGGCGTCACCAGCGTGCCGAGCGAGGAGACCGCCGACGCGATCTACGACCAGATCGCCTCGGTCGTCGCGGGCCCCGATTTCCGCCCGCGGCAGCTGCTCGACCGGTTCAACATCGAGATCATCAGCACCACCGACCCCGCGTCGTCCGGCCTGACGCACCACCGGCGGCTCGCGGACGCCGGCTACGGCGAGCGGATCGTGCCGACGTTCCGTCCCGACGCCGTCGCCTACCTCGATCGGCCCGCCTGGCGCGACGAGGTGCGTCGGCTCGGGGACGCCGCCGGTGTCGAGATCGGCGCCTACCCCCACTTCCTCGACGCGCTGCGCCGCCAGCGAGAGACGTTCCAGCGGGCGGGTGCCCGGGCCAGCGACCACGGGCACGACCACGCCGACACGGCACCGCTCGACGAGACCGTGGCGTCGGCCCTGTTCACCAAGGCCTTGGCGGGAGGGCCGATCACCGCCGAGGAGTCTCGCGCCTTCGCCGGTCACATGCTGTTCCAGTTCGCGGCGATGGCCCGCGACGACGGCCTGGTCATGCAGATCCACACCGGCGTGCTGCGCAACCACCACTCGGCGATGTTCGCCCAGCACGGCGCCGACAAGGGGTTCGACATCCCGTTCGGCGCCGAGTACACCCACGCGCTGCGTCCGATGCTCGACGCGTTCGGCATGGACCCCGGGTTCCGCTGCATCCTGTTCACGATCGACGAAACCGTCTACAGCCGCGAGCTCGCGCCGCTCGCCGGCGTCTACCCGAGCGTGCGGCTGGGTGCGCCGTGGTGGTTCATCGACTCCCCCGAGGGGATGCGCCGGTTCCGCGAGACCGCCACCGAGACGGCCGGGTTCTACAACATGTCGGGCTTCGTCGACGACACCCGGGCGTTCGCGTCGATCCCGGCGCGCCACGACCTGTCCCGGCGGATCGACGCCGGATTCCTCGCCCGACTGGTGCTCGAGCACCGGCTCGGCGAGGACGAGGCGCACGAGACCGCGGTCGACCTCGCCTACCGCATCCCGCAGGCCGCGTACGCGCGCCGCTGACCCACCCACACCCGCGGGCCGGGCGCCCGCGACCCAGGAGGATCCCATGCTCAGTGACATCACCCGCCACCGCATCGTCCCGGTGGTGGTCTGCTCCGACGCCGGACGCGCCGACGCGCTCGGCGAGGCCCTCGTGCGCGGCGGGTTGCCGATCGCCGAGGTGACCTTCCGCACGGCCGCCGCCGCCGACACGATCGCGGCCCTGGCCCGCCGCGACGACCTGCTCGTCGGCGCGGGCACCGTGCTCAGTGTCGAGCAGGTCGAGCGGGCCGCCGAGGCCGGGGCGAGGTTCATTGTCAGCCCGGGGCTGGACGCCGACGTCGTCCGGCGATCCCAGACGCTCGGGCTCGACGTGCTGCCCGGGTGCGTCACCCCG
>JAJXWF010000031.1 GCA_021781735.1 Actinomycetes bacterium | reverse complement strand
AGGACGCCGTCATCGCCGACGTCGCCCTCTTGGGCGAGGCCGCGGAATTCGCAGAGATCAGCGCGAGCCGTCTCGAGGGGGGCACCCTGGCCGACACCGACTGGCACCGCTGCTCCCTCGTCGACGTCGTGGTCGACGGCGTCGACCTCGCCAACGCCCGCTTCGTCGAGTCGCTGTGGCGCCGGATGCGGCTCGAGCGCTGCCGTCTCACCGGCGTGGTGCTCGCCGGCTGCATCCTCGAGGACGTCACGATCGCCGGCGGGGTGCTCGATCTCACCAACTGGCGGTTCGCGCAGCTCACCCGCGTGCGGTTCGAGTCCTGCACGCTCACCGGCGCCGACTTCCTCGAGGCCCAGCTGAACGACGTGAGCTTCGAGGGGTGCGACCTGAGCGGCTCGCAGTTCAGTCAGGCCCGCTGCCGGCGCACGCGCCTGTCGGGCTGCCGTCTCGACGCCGTCCAGGGCGTCACGGGCCTGGCCGGCGCGACCATCGCCCCCACCGATCTGCTGTCGCTCACCGAGCAGCTGGCGGAGGCACTGGGCATCGGCGTCGACTGGGAGGAATAGTCCACGCCCGCCCGTTGGGGACGCGGTCCGCTTCAGACGCCGATCGTGCCCCGCACGACGGTGTGCACGGCGCCACCGATCCAGGTGTGGCCACCGATGCGCTTGACGTGCACCCGCCCGTCGGCGCCGACCCTGGTGCCCTGCCGGGCGACGTAGGTCGACGGGAGAACCCCGGAGTCGATGAGCCACAGGGCCAGGCCGGCGTTGGCGCTACCGGTGACCGGGTCCTCGAGAACGGTGGCCCCGGGGCAGAAGAACGCCCGCACCTCGACGTCGTGATCGTCGTCCGGGTCGGCGGGCCCGACGAGGGCGAGCTTGAACCCCGCCATCAGGGCCGGGTCGGGCCGGCAGTCGAGGACGGCACTGCCCGAGGCCAACCGGACGCCGATCCAACCCGGACCGTTGTCGATCCAGGCCATCTCGACCACCGTCCGCGCGTCGAGCCGCAGCGCCGCGGCGACCCGCGCCTCGAGGTCGGCGGCGACCGGGCCGGACCGGAGCAGCGGAGGGGCGGCGAAGGCGATCCGCTCGCCGTCGCCGCGCACGGGCACGAGACCGACGCCGCACTGCTGCACGACGACCTCACCGGCCGGCCGGCCGCCGGCCTCGAGCCACGCGTGACAGCTGCCGAGCGTCGGGTGCCCGGCGAACGGCAGCTCGCCGCTGCCGGTGAAGATCCGCACGCGGTAGTCGGCCCCGGGTGCGGTCGGCGGCAGCAGAAACGTCGTCTCCGACAGGTTGGTCCAGCGGGCGATCTCGGCGAGGGTGCGGTCGTCGAGGCCTTCGGCGTCGTGGACGACTGCCAGGGGGTTGCCGGTGAACCTCCTCGTCGCGAAGACGTCGACCTGGGTGAAGGGACGGACGGTCACAGGGTCAACAGCACCTTGATCGCGCGGCGTTCGTCCATGGCCGCGTAACCGTCGGCTGCCTGTTCGAGCGGCAACAGGTGGTCGAACACCTTGCCGGGCTGGATCACGCCGCGCAGCACGAGGTCCATCAACTGGGGCAGGTAGGCGCGGACGGGGGCCATGCCGCCGCGGACGCCGACGTTGCGGGTGAACATCTCGCGGATCGGCAGTTCGACCCCGTGGGGCGCGCCGACGAACCCCACCATGCCGCCGGCCCGGCAACTGCCGATGGCCTGGATCATCGAGGCTCC
Organism: Actinomycetes bacterium; assembly: GCA_021781735.1. GTDB lineage: Bacteria > Actinomycetota > Actinomycetes > Propionibacteriales > Propionibacteriaceae > JAJYQH01. The sequence goes on along the minus strand of JAJXWF010000031.1, from coordinate 20,519 downwards.
GGTGCCGACGCACTCGAGCACGGCATCGGCGCCCACACCGTCGGTGAGCGCACGGATCGCGTCGACGCCGGCCTGGTCACGCTCCTCGACGATGTCGGTGGCCCCGAACTCGCGGGCGAGCTCCTGGCGCCGTGCGTGCCGGCTCATCGCGATGATGCGCGCGGCGCCCTTCTGGTGGGCGGCGAGCACACCGCACAGGCCGACCGCACCGTCGCCGACGACCGCGACCGTCATGCCGGGTTGCACATTGGCCATGGTCGCCGCGTGCCAGCCGGTCGCCATGACGTCGGACAGGGTGAGCAGGCTCGGGATGAGCTCGGCGGGCGGCTGCTCGGGGGTGGCCACGAGCGTGCCGTCGGCCATCGGGACACGCAGCCTCTCGGCCTGGCAGCCGTCGTAGGACTGGAAGTTCTGGCAGGCGTTGTGGAATCCGGCGCGGCAGTTGGGGCAGTCGTTGTCGCAGGCGAAGAACCCACCGACGACGAAGTCGCCGGGCTTCACCGACACGACAGCCGGGCCGACCTCGTCGACGATGCCGCAGTATTCGTGGCCGATCGGCCCGGGCCGGCGCACCTCATTGATGCCCCGGTAGGGCCAGAGGTCGGATCCGCAGATGCACGCGGCCGACAGCCGGAGAATCGCGTCGGTGGGTTCGACGATCGTCGGGTCGGGGCGCTCCTCGACCCGGATGTCATAGGGGGCATGGATGATGGCTCCTCGCATGCGAGCAGCCTAGTGCGACCGGCGGAACAGCCCCCGGACTCAGCCGGGCGCCACGTCACGCATGACCGCGGCCACCGGGTTCTCGAACGGTTCCCCGGCTGCGAGGTGCGAGATCTGGCGGGTGAGCAGCGCGACGATCCGGTCGATCATCGTGGCGGAACGCCCCCCGACGTGCGGGGTGATGAGCACCCCGGGAGCCGACCACAGCGGGTGATCGGCCGGCAACGGCTCCGGGTCGACCACGTCGAGCGCCGCGCGCACGTGTTCGCCCAAGCACGCGGCGGCCAGGGCATCGGTGTCGACGAGCGCGCCGCGTCCGATGTTGACGAGCAGCGCGCCCGGCTTCATCCGCCCGATCATCGCAGCGTCGAAGAACCCGCGCGTCGCGGGGGTGAGTGGTGTGGCGAGCACGATGAGGTCCGCCTCACCCACCAGGGCGGGCACCTCCTCGGGACCGTGCACGGGGCCGTCCTCCGTGAGCCGGGCGCGCGAGGCCGCCCGGACGACACGCATGTCGAAGCGGGCGAGATGGTCCGCGATGAGTCCCCCGACGCCTCCGACGCCGATCACCAGGGCGGTGAGGCTCTGCAGGCCGGGGCCGAAGCGTGGCCGCCACACGCCTCGCTGCTGATCGAGCACGTGAGCGACGAGGTTGCGCTGCGCGGCCAGGATCAGCCCGAGGGCGATCTCGGCGGTGGCGGCTTCGTGGACTCCGACCGCGTTGCTGAATCCGATGCCGGCGGGCAGGTAGCGCTCGACGTTGTCGTAGCCCAGTGACTGGCTCTGGATCCAGCCGACGTCGGCGCCGTCGAGAACCCTCAGCACCTCCGCCCCGACCAGATAGGGCATGACAGCCAGGTCGATGCGCCCGGTGGGGGGCTCTGCCATCGGCCACAGGTCGAGATGGACGCCGTCGGGCATGGCGCCGGCGAGTCGCCGATACAGGTCGTCGGTGGGAACGGTCACACGCATGCGGCAAGACTACGACGTTCGGGCCGGGGCCAGGCGACCGAGTCGCCCCCGGGGCGGCGTTAGGCTGCGCCGGTGATCTCCCGCCGCCATCCGCGCGCGCTCCGGCCGCTCGCCATCGGGAGCCTCATGCTGATGGCGATGCTGTGGGGTTCGACCTTCTTCTCGATCAAGGCCCTGGTCAGCCAGGAGCCGGTCGCCGACATGCTCGCCGTGCGGTTCGTGATCGCCGCTGCTGTCGTCGGCTCGCTCGGGTGGCGGCACTGGCGGATGCCGCGGCGCACGCTCGTGCACGGGCTGGTCATCGGCGCCGTCTACGGCGCCGCGCAGCTCGTGCAGACCTACGGCTTGGCCCGGACGCCGGCGTCCGTGTCGGGCTTCATCACCGGCCTCTACGTGGTGATCACCCCCTTCCTGGCCGCCTGGCTGCTGCGCCGGCGGATCCCGGGCATCACCTGGGTGGCCGTCACGCTGGCCACCGTCGGTCTGGCCGTCCTGAGCATCGACGTGGGGTCGGTCGGCCCGCAGGCGGGGGTCGGGGAGGCACTGACGCTGGTGAGCGCCATGCTCTACGCGGCGCACATCATCGCGGTCGACTCGTACTGCGCTCCCGGGACCGCACTCCAGCTCACCGCCGTCGAGCTGGCGGTCGTCGCGGTGGTCTGTCTCGTGGCCGCGGTTCCCGGCGGCATCACCCCACCCCACGGCCCCGGCCAGTGGACCTGGATGATCTACCTCGCGGTGATCGCCGGGGCGGTCCCGATCTTCCTGCAGATCTGGGCCCAGTCGTATGTCACCCCGACCGTCGCCGCCGTGATCATGGCAGGCGAGCCGGCCTGGGCGGCCGTGTTCGCCGTGATGTTCGGGGGCGAGTCCGTGTCGTGGCGGATGGTGGTCGGCGGCACGACGATGGTCGCCGCGATGATCCTGGTGATCCTCACACCCGCGCTGTCGCGTCGCGACCGCGCGCCGCGCGGGACCGTCCCCGCCCCGGCACCGGCGGCATCGCTGGGCGCCCGGAGGCCATCGAGCGACTGGCGGACGAACATCACCAGCGACGCCGGCTGATCGACGTGCATGAGTGCCATGCCATGCCGTAGAGTTGTTTGACGTGCACTTGGTGCACTGGCTCGCCGTTACGGCTGAGCCTGCGAGGACCCGGACCCCCGACCGGGTCCTCGCCCCATTTACGGCCCCTGTCGGCAATCACCGCGCATCCTGCACCCGATCATCCCGCCACGACAGGAGGTGACGCGGTCGGTCCCGCCCGTCACGCTCGGCCACCGACGGGACACGAGGTAGAGTCCTGTCCCCTATGAGCTTCCCCTCACCGTCGACCCCCCGCGCGCGCACGGCCCCGCGATCGAGGCCGCAGGGGGCCCCGTGAGTTCCGCGTTCGAGCATCTGTCTCCGGCCTTCCCCGGGCGCGCAGCCTGGGGAACCGCGTCCAGCCTGCGCGCCTGGCAGGCGTCCGCGGTCGACCAGTACCACCGCGACTCACCGCGCGACTTCCTCGCCGTCGCGACCCCCGGCGCCGGCAAGACCACGTTCGCCCTGCGCCTCGCCTCCGACCTCCTCGCGGCCCGCACCGTCGAGCGGGTGATCGTCGTCGCACCCACCGAGCACCTCAAGGTGCAGTGGGCCGATGCCGCGGCCAAGGTCGGCATCCAGATCGACCCCGGCATCGGCTCGGGATCCCGGGCCGGACGCAGTCGCCAATTCCACGGCGTCGCGGTCACCTACGCGGGCGTGGCGGCCCGCCTGCACCACTATCAGACCCGCTGCCTCAACCACCGCACGCTGGTGATCCTCGATGAGGTTCACCACGCGGGCGACGCGCTCAGCTGGGGGGACGCCGTGCGCGACGCGTTCGCGCCCGCCACCCGCCGCCTGCTGCTCACCGGCACCCCGTTCCGCTCCGACGACAACCCGATCCCGTTCGTGCGGTACGAGCCGACCGAGGCCGGGGCCCGGATGTCGGTGGCCGACTTCTCCTACGGCTACGCCGAGGCGCTGCGCGACCACGTCGTGCGCCCGGTGCTGTTCATGAACTACGGCGGGCCGATGCGCTGGCGCACCAAGGCGGGCGAGGAGCTCAGCGCCAACCTCGGTGACCTGCTCACCCGCGACGTCACCGCGCACGCCTGGCGGACGGCGCTCGACCCGCGCGGCGAGTGGATCCAGGCGGTGCTGCAGGCCGCGGACCGGCGGCTCACCGAGGTGCGACGACACATCCCGGACGCCGGCGGCCTCGTCATCGCGACCAACCAGAACCAGGCCCGTGCCTACGCCCGGATCCTCGCCGGGCTCACCGGCGTCCGGCCGAGCGTGGTGCTGTCGGATGATTCGGGCGCGAGCGCGCGGATCGAGAAGTTCGCCGAGTCCGAGGACCGCTGGATGGTGGCCGTGCGGATGGTGAGCGAGGGGGTCGACGTGCCGCGACTGTGCGTGGGGGTCTACGCGACCGCCACCTCGACGCCACTGTTCTTCGCCCAGGCGGTCGGTCGGTTCGTCCGGTCCCGGCGTCGCGGTGAGATCGCCACGGTCTTTCTGCCCACGGTGCCGGTGATCCTCGCGCACGCGTCGACACTCGAGCGCCAGCGCGACCACATCCTCGGACGCCCGAAGACCCCCGACGAGTGGAGCTTCGACGACGATCTGCTCGACCAGGCCAACCGGCAGGAATCGGCGTCCGACGATCTGCTCGGCAGTTTCGAGGCGCTCGCGTCCGAGGCCCACTTCGACCACGTGATGTTCGAGTCGAACCAGTTCGGCCTCACCGCCGAGCCGCGCAGCGACGACGAGCGCGACTACCTCGGCCTGCCGGGACTGCTCGACACCGAGCAGATCGACCGGGTGCTGCGGGAACGCCAGGCCCGACATCTGGCCCGGGCCCGGCGGACCGAGCGCCGGGCGGGGGTGACACCCGAGCAGAGCCTGCACCGAGTGCTGGCCGACAAGCGCAAACAGCTGAACTCGTTGGTCGCGCAGTACGCGCGGGTGTCACAGCGTCCGCACAGTCACGTGCACGCCGAGCTGCGCCGCGAGTGTGGTGGCCCCCCACTGGCACAGGCCACCACCGACCAGGTCGACGCCCGGATCTCCGCGGTACGCCGCTGGCTCGGATCACCCGCTCGCTAGCGTTCGGCACCCTCACCACATAGCGTGGCGACCGGCGAACACCCCACCACCCCCCTCCGGGACGAAGGAACTCCATGCGCTCCCTCATCCGGATGGTCGTCTCCGCTCGCGAGCTCTGGCCGTCCTATGCCGTCATCGTGCTCGCCTCGGTGCTGACCGCCGGAACCGGTCTGTTGATGCCGTTCATCATCGCCCGGGCGACCGACCTCGTCGTGAGCGCGCAGGCCGGCGCCGACAACCACGTGACGAGCATCCTCGTGCTCGCGGCGGCCCTGTTCGCCACCGACCTCGCGAACACCCTCGTCAGCAACCTGGGCGGGTACTTCGGCGACATCATGGCCGTGCGGCTGCGCACGATCCTGTCGACGCGCTACTACGAGAAGCTGCTGCGCCTGCCGCAGCGCTACTTCGACAACGAGCTGACCGGGCGGATCATCAGCCGGCTGCAGCGCTCGATCACCGAGACCACCCAGTTCCTCAACGGCTTCGCCAACAACTTCTTCCCGATGCTGCTCACGGTGGGTGCCGTGCTCGTGGTGAGCGCCATCTACTCCTGGCCACTCGCCGTGCTGCTCGTCGTGATCTTCCCCGCGTTCGTGTGGCTGACCGCGCTCACCAGCCGCAGGTGGCAGCGCATCGAGGGCAGGAAGAACGCCCACATCGACACGGCCGGCGGGCGCTTCGCCGAGGTCGTCCAGCAGATCCGGGTGGTGAGGAGCTTCGTCGCCGAGCACCGCGAGATCGACCTGTTCCGGGGCCACTACGCGTCGGTGATCGGCATGACCCGCGAGCAGTCGCGGTGGTGGCACGAGATGGACGCCGTGCGGCGCGGGGTGCTCAACCTGATGTTCTTCGGCATCTACTCCATCATCTTCGTCCGCACCGCCCAGGGGGTCTTCACCGTCGGCACCATGGTGCTGCTGATCCAGCTCGTCAACATGGCGCGGGTTCCGGTGACGATGATGAGCTTCCTCGTTGACTCCTCCCAGCGGGCCATCGCCGGCAGCCGCGACTACTTTGCGGTGATGGCCGAGCCCGACGACGAATGGCATGTCGGCGAGGGACGCAGCGCGACCTCGCAGGCGTCCGGCACGAACGCGGTGATCGAGTTCGACGACGCCGGCTTCGGGTACGACACCGGGGAGAACGTGTTGCACGATGTGTCGTTCACCGTCGGTCGGGGGGAGCGGGTGGCGCTGGTCGGCGAGTCGGGCGGGGGCAAGACGACCATCGTCAACCTGCTGCTCGGCTTCTATCGCCTCGGATCGGGGCATCTGCGGCTGCTCGGCAGCGACATCAACGACCTGTCGATCGACGAGGTCCGGGGCGATGTCGGCGTCGTTTTCCAGGACCCCGCGCTGTTCTCGGGCACGATCCGCGAGAACATCGCCTACGGACGTCCGGACGCCTCCGAGGCCGAGATCGAGCAGGCCGCCCACAGCGCGAACGCGAGCGGGTTCATCGAGCACTTCCCCGACGACTACGACACCCTGATCGGCGAGCGGGGGCTCAAGCTGTCGGGTGGGCAACGCCAGCGGATCGCCGTGGCCCGGGCGATCCTCAAGGACGCCCCGATCCTCGTGCTCGACGAGGCCACCAGCGCCCTCGACACGAAGGCCGAGCGTCAGGTGCAGGCCGGCCTCGACCATCTGATGGCGGGTCGGACGAGCATCATCATCGCCCACCGGCTATCGACCATCGCCTCGGTCGACCGGATCGTCACCCTGCGCGACGGACGGGTCGACGAGATCGGGACGCCGGCCGAGCTGGCTCGCACCGGCGGCATCTACGCCGAACTGCTCGCCCTGCAGCAATCGGGCACCCGCGAAGACCGCAAACGTCTGCAGTCGTACGACATCGCGGGGTGAGGGGTTCCGGCCCAGAACCCGACACCGTCACCATCCGGGTCGACCACGACCCGGAACCCGACAGCGTCCCAACGCCCCTCAGAGGATGTTGACCGCCCGCGCGAGCACGAGCGCGACCGTTCCGAGCGCCACCACCGACTGCGCGGTCATCAGCGCCTTCGCCCGCAGGGTCATCGGCATCGTGTCGGTCGGTGAGAACGCGGTCGCGTTGGTGAAGCTCACGTACAGGTAGTCGAGCAGCCGCGGATGCCAGTGTTGGGTGGCCAGGTCGGGGGACACCATCTGCGGGAACGCGAAGTCAGGTGCCTTGGTCGTCGCGGCCGCCCGAGCATAGGGACCACCCCTGTCGATCATCCAGTACCAGAGCCCATAGACGAGCACGTTCGTTCCCCAGATGCCCGCCCCGCCCGCGAGCAGCGGGGCGGCCCCGCGGCCCGCCGAACCGGTGATGATCCGCCACACCAGCACCACGGAACTGGCCGTGTTGTCGAGAGTCACCAGGCTCACGAGGACGCTGGCCGTCCGCCACAGGTTGACGTCCTGCGGGAGCAGTTCGACGACGACCATGACGATGAGCAGCACCCCCTCGATGACCGTGACCGCCCAATGCGGGCCGACCGCATGGAACGGGGTCGGAAGCAGGTATTGCAGCATCGCGGCGGCGGCGAGCGCCAGCGCGGCCGGTAAGAGGTTCTCGAGGTCGTGCGGACGCCGCCACGACACCGGGGCGGGAGAGGGAGGCGATGTCACGTGTGCATTCTCACCCCTACCCGCTCCCGGCAGATAGGCTTTCGGGGTCGCCACGCCGTGGTGGCGCGCGTTCGGGAGGAGCAACGCAATGGTCTCTCCGGTTCCCTTCGACCTGCCGGTCATCGACGATCTCTCGGCGATCCCCACCGGCGACATGCCTGGTGACAAGGTCGAGATCAACGAGACGCACGTGGCGAAGGCCCGCGCGATCGCTCCCCGCCTGTGGGAACTGCTGAGTCCGCTGCTCGACGACCCGCCGCACCGCGCGGTGGTGGCCGTTCACGGAGGGTCCGGCGTCGGCAAGAGCGAGATCGGCTCGCTGCTCGCCCACTACCTGCGCGCCAATGGCGTGGGCGCCTACGTGATGTCGGGCGACAACTACCCGCGTCGCGTTCCCCGCGACAACGACGCCGAGCGGCTGCGCACGTTCCGCACGGGCGGGCTGAAGTCGCTGGTCGCCTCGGGGGCCTACGACGGCGCGGTGCGGGGGCGGCTGGCGGGGCTGCAGGCGTCCGATCTGGACGCGGACCCGGCACGAGTCGCCGACGACCCGTGGCTCGACACCTACCAACGGGCCGGACGCCGGGCACTCGACACCTACCTGGGCGCGCCACAGGAGATCGACTTCGACGAGGTGAGCGGCCTGCTGCAGCGGTTCCACGATGGCGCGCCCAGCCTGCTCCTCAAGCGGATGGGCCGCGAACCCGACCAGCTGTGGTACGACGAGGTCGACCTGTCGGGCGTCCGGGTACTGGTCATCGAGTGGACCCACGGCAACAGCGATCACCTGCGCGGCGTCGACATTCCGGTGCTGCTCACCTCGACCCCCGAGGAGACCCTGGCGCACCGCCGCTCACGTAATCGCGACGGCAGGGTCGACAGCCCGTTCACGACGATGGTGCTCGCGCTCGAGCAGGAGCGGCTGCACTCCCAGGCGCACAAGGCGTCGATCATCGTGTCGAAGTCGGGCGACCTGCTCGACTACGACGCCTACCTGCGCAGCATGGGCCGTGACCTGCCGGAACCGGGCGTGATGATCAACGCCTACCCCGACAGTCTCGGAGGACGCCTGTCGGGCCTGGTCGAGTTCCTCACCGACCCCGCCGTGCGCGGCGCGTTCTCGTCCGCCTATGTGCTGCCGAGCGTATTCAACTCCGACCTCGACCGAGGCTTCTCGGTGATCGACTACGACCTCAACGACCACTACGCGACCCCCGCCGACCTCGAGGCGCTCGCCGAGGCCGGCATCAGCCTCAAGTTCGACTTCGTGCTCAACCACGCCTCGGTGCTGTCGCCGCAGTTCCAGGATCTGCTCGCCCACGGACCCCGCTCGAAGTACAGGCACTTCTTCATCGACTGGAACGCGTTCTGGCAGGGCCACGGCGAGATGACACGCGAGGGCTACGTGGTGCCGGACGCCGAGATGCTCGCGAGAATGTTCTTCCGCAAGCCCGGGCTGCCGATCCTGATGGTACGGATGCCCGACGGCACCGAGCGCCCGTACTGGAACACCTTCTACCAGGAGGTGCGCTACCCGCGTCCGGAGGCCGAAGACCTCATGGACGCCGCCCGCCTGCAGTACACCTCGGCCGCAGCGCTGGCCGCGAGAGTGTCGGCGTCCCTCGACGCCGGTGACACTCCCGCCCAGATCGACTTCTCGGGTTTCGACGCCGCCCGCGAGGCGGTGATCGAGTGGCTCGAGTCGCGTCGGCGCTACCTCGGCCAGATGGATCTCAACATCAAGTCCCCGCTCGTGTGGGACTTCTACGAGGACACGCTCGACAAGCTGCGGAGCTACGGCGCCGAGATCGTCCGCCTCGACGCGTTCGCCTACGCCCCGAAGGAGCCCGGCGAGCCCAACTTCCTCAACGACCCGGGCACCTGGACACTGCTCGACCGGGTGAAGCAGCTGGCCAACCACCGGGGACTCAAGCTCCTGCCCGAGATCCACTCCCGCTACGAGGAGGGCATCCACGAGGTCATCAGCAGCAAGGGGTTCATGACCTACGACTTCTTCCTACCCGGCCTGATCATCGACGCGCTCGAACACCACGACGCCACCACGCTCGCCCGCTGGATCGACGACCTCCTCGCCCGGAACATCCGCACCGTGACCATGCTCGGCTGCCACGACGGCATCCCGCTGCTCGACCTCAAGGGCCTGCTCACCGAGAACCAGATCGACCGGCTGATCGCCACCGTCAAGGGCCGCGGCGGCTACGTCAAGGACCTGCACGGCGAGAAGAAGATGTACTACCAGGTGAACGCCACTTATTACTCGGCGCTTGGCGAGTCGGACGCCGCGATGCTGCTGGCCCGCGCGCTGCACCTGTTCACCCCCGGCAAGCCGCAGGTCTGGTATCTCGACCTGTTCGCCGGCAGGAACGACCACGAGGCCGTCGCGAAGGCCGGGCCCGGCGGGCACAAGGAGATCAACCGCACCAACCTGACGAGCGAGCAGGTGCGCGACGGCCTGCAGCGCCCGGTGGTGCGCCGCCAACTCGACCTGCTGCGCTTCCGCAACACGTTCGGCGCCTTCGGATTCGACGCCGAGTGCTCGGTCGAGTTGCCGGCGTCCGACCAGCTGCGGATCACCTGGCGCAGGGGTGGCCACGAGGCGGTGCTCGACGCGGACCTGTCGGCGGTGAGCTTCACGATCACCGCCGACGGAGAGCCGCTCACCTGGTCCCATTGACCCGAGTTTCTGCGGAATTCGTCCCACCTACCTTCGCCCGGCCTCTCGCGGGGTGTGGGAGGTGACGCACGTTTCGCAGGATCCCCTCCCCGCCGCGGCCCCAGACGACGGTCGACGGGCCGGTATCGCCACCCCAACCCTTGGGCCCGCAGGGCGGCACGGGTAAGTTTCGGAGCGTTGGCCCCTCGGGTCACCACGGATCAGGAGGACACCATGATCGTCGCCACGCCGGTCGACCAGGCCGGAAACACCATGCACTCGTGGGGCCGGGCGCACTGGGTCGCCACCGGCGACGTACGCGAATCGGATGCCGGCGAACCGCAGGTATTCGACTGGCAGGTCCACGAGGTCGCCTGGGACGAGGGACACGACGCCGGCACGCACGGCTCGCACCACGCGACGATCGTTCGGTTCCTGCGTGACCACGGCGTTCAGGCGATCGTCGTCGACCACGTCGGCGAGGGCATGCAACGGATGCTCACGTCGATGGCAATCCCTATGCTGCCCGCAACCGCGGGTGACGCCCGAGCGTCGGTCGCCGCAGCACTCAACTGGGCGAAGGACCGGCTGGGCAGCGCGGAGCCGGGCGCGCTCGGCTAGGACGCCGCCAATGCCCCGCGCCGTGCTGTTCGACATGTTCGGCACTCTGCTGCCCGGTGGCAGCCGGGCCGAGCGGGACGCCGTCACCGGCGCGATGGCCGCCGACCTCGGGGTCGGGGTCGCCGACCTGGCGGCCCTGTGGGCGGCCACCTACGACGATCGGGCACGCGGACTGCTCGGCGACCTCGACGACACCCTCGCGTTCCTCTCGGGTCGGCTCGGAGCCGACCCGACGCCCGACGCTCGCGCGCGGGCCGCGGCACGCCGCCTGGAGTTCACGGCGTCCCTGCACCGCCGCACGTGGGCGCTGCCCGCGCTCACCGCGCTGGCCGACGTGGGAGTGCCGATCGGCCTGGTCAGCGACTGCACGATCGAGACCCCGATGGTGTGGGACGCCGGCCCGCTCGCGGGATTCTTCGGGGCGGTGTCGATGTCGTGCGTCACCGGTATCCGGAAACCGGAGCCCGAGGCCTACCTCCGCGCGACCGGCGACCTCGGCGTCGACCCGGGCGAGTGCCTGTTCGTCGGCGACGGCGGCAGCCACGAGTTGAGTGGCGCCGCCGCCCTCGGCATGACCGTTCGCCGATACACCTCACCCCACTCGGGGGACCGCGTCGACCCCGACACGTGGGACGGGCCGCAGATCGACAACCTCCTCGGAGTGCTCGACCTGCTGTGACCGCGAGCCCGGCGAATCCACGGATCGGGCGCCCCCGATCCTCCGCTCTGCGAGCATCGAGAGGTGAGCGAGCAACCGAGCCCCGACCCGCTCTTCCCGGGACGCCAGTTCATCAGCACGATCCTCAGCGCCCTGCAGACCAAGCAGCAGATGTCGGGCACGATGCGGCGCCGCTACCTGCAGCGGGCCGCCATGGCCGGGATGATCGTCGGCCTCATGTACCTCAGCTACTTCGCGGTGGTGGCCGTGTTCACCGCGATCCCGGTGGGCTCGACCGATCTGTCGGGAGTCGGCAAGCTCATCGGCTCCCTCGTGTTCGGCTTCGCGCTGGTGTTCATCTACTACACGAAGAGTGAGCTGCTCACGTCCAACATGATGATCGTCTCGATCGGGGTCTACCACGGCGGGACGAGCTGGCTGAAAGCCCTGCGGCTACTGGCGATGTGCTATTTCGGCAACCTGCTCGGCGGCCTGCTGATCGCCGTGCTCGTGCGCGGCACGACACTGCTCGATGGGCCGGTGCGCGCCACCTTCCTCGCCACCGTCGAGCACAAGCTCTCCTACCTCGGTCAGGGTCCGTTCGGCTGGGGTGACCTGCTCGTCCGGGCGATCTTCTGCAACTTCCTCATCAACCTGGCGATGCTGCTGGTCTACAACGGCCTCATCCACGACGATCTCACCAAGAGCATGGTGATGATCATGTCGGTGTTCCTGTTCGCCTTCCAGGGCTTCGAGCACTCGGTGGCCAACACCGTCGTCTTCACCATCGCCGCGATGTATGGCCAGCTCAACCTGGGCGAGGCACTGGCCAACGTCGGCATCGTGCTCGTCGGCAACTTCATCGGCGGCGGGGTGCTGATCGGCCTCTACTACGCCTACGTCAACGACGACCGGAGCATCCGGCGCGCGCCCTGAGCCTGGGTCCGCCCACGAGGTGGGACCGCCGAATGCCAATGTTCCTGCGACAAGGAAGAATGGGGCGTACCACAGTCACATTCTTGATGCCGGCAAGGGCACGCGCGGTGAAGGTCCGCCGCACGTTCGAACGACCGGTCGATGAGCTGAACCTGGTGTCCTTCGGCGGCCGGACCACGGTCATGGCCCTGCCCGACCACGGCGGCCTGCACGTGCTCGTCGACGAGCACACGACCGTCCCGGTGCCCGCCGGATCGAACGCGGCCATCAAGGCGGCCGAACCGGTCGCTGGCATGATCGTCGGGGCGGGCCCGATCGCGGACGTGGACGTCCTGCGGCAGGGTCGTGCGGCGGGTACTCAACGGGCTGCGCGGCGACCATCCTGGGCACACATCCGCGCGGCTACCCGTTCAGCCATGTCCGCGAGCGGGATAGGGTCGGCTCCCGGCTGCTGGGCCACCCTGGCCAGACCCAACCAGATCCCGGACGACGCCGACCAACTCACGTTCGTGGATCCGGGAATCCCACGCGTAAGGCGAGCAGGGTGTCGCGTCCGGCTACTCCGGGATGACAGGCCCCTCCGCCCGAGCATCGTTGCGGTGACCGCCTGGATGAGCCCGGCCGAGGTCACGACGATCGGTCCGATAGCCGAGGATGCGTGCACCCCGATCCGCTCCCCGCACGCGATCTCCGATGACGCCCAGCAGTGCTGGATCTCCGACGCCGAGGTCGTCGAAAGCCCGTTCACCGCGTTCACCTCCCTCCGGAGGCCGAACACGTCACCGCCCGGCTGATCGTGCGCCGCGTCACACGCCTCAACCCGGGCGCGGAGACCCAGGGCGTGTTGCTGCCCGGATACCGCTACCACGCCGTGTTCACGGATTCGACGTTCGCCCTGGTCGACGCCGAAGCCGCGCACCAGGACCACACGATCATCGAGTCGGTGTTCGCCGACCTCGAACACCGACCCCTCGCACACGCCCCCACCCACGAATACGCCTGGGCGGGGGTCAGGCTCAGCCTCGGACGCCGTGGGAGTCGCTGGAAGGGCACCGCGGGCTCCTGGTGGTTCACGGAGTCAAGCAGCGACGAGCCAGGCTCGCGCGAGTCCCAGACGCGGCCGCGACAGTAAGCCGGAAGGTGGGCACGGCGGGGCCGAATGCGGCGTTGCCACCAGAAGCATCAACGGGCGCAGCGACGCGGGTCGGCACGTGAGCGGTTATCAGGTTGAGGCCGCAGCGACCAGCACGATCGTCACCCGCCCACGCGAAGGCGGTCTGGGGCCACCCTCGCGTGCAACAGGGTGTACGCTGTCCGCGCAAGGTGCCGTTCGTTAGCTGAGGCTCCTTCGCGGAAACAAGCCAGCGACCGTCAACGTCGAGAGACGCCCTCGGTCAGGACAGGCTGCCCCGGACTAAGGGGCAACCCCGATTGGCTCCCTGCAGTCGTCTGCGGGGTCACGACGCGAAGTGCCAAAGGTCTTACGAGGAAGGGCACCCCGGGCTTCTGCCTGGGGGCTTCCTGAGGGCACGTGAAGACGAGCGCAGGAGGTGACCGACCGTGAATAGCGGCGATGGTAGTACCTCCACACGTCATCCCTGACTGAACTCAGTTCGTCTTCCCTCCCTGAGGCACGCCAACGGCTTCCACCATGGGCTCTTGGTGTGCCTTGCTTCACGAGATTCCGGCCACGGTCGGGAGGAATGAGGTCATCCCGTGATCAAGACACCACAGGCCAGTACCCGCGCCCCAATCGAGACGCCCTCCGGTACCCCGACCCCGCACGTCTCGACGTCGGCGGCAGGGTCTGCCGTGCTGGACTCGGCTCACCTGGGGGACATCAAAGGTGCATTTGGCACGATCCAGCTCGGCGAGAACCCCGCGGCAACGACCGTGAGAGCCCGCCTCAAGACGCTCCTCGCGATTATCGGTCCCGGTCTGATCGTCATGGTTGGCGATAACGATGCCGGCGCGTTCGGGACCTACACCCAGGCGGGCCAGAACTACGGTACGAGCCTCCTGTGGACGTTGCTGCTCCTGGTCCCCGTCATCTACGTCAACCAGGAGATGGTGCTTCGCCTCGGCGCCGTCACCGGCGTCGGGCACGCCCGGCTCATCCTCGAGCGTTTCGGCAAGTTCTGGGGCGCGTTCAGCGTGATCGACCTGTTCATCCTCAACGCGCTCACGATCGTCACCGAGTTCATCGGCATCAGCATCGGCCTGTCCTACCTCGGTGTGCCGCAGATCCCGGGCGTGGTCATCGCCGCGCTAGTCGTGATCGGTGCCACGAGCACCGGTTCGTTCCGGCGCTTCGAGCGGGTCTGCATGGCCTTGGTGTTCGGTTCGGTCCTGTTGGTGCCGATCTTCTTCATGAGTGGCCCCAACTACGGCCGGATCGCCCGCGGCTTCATCATCGTCGGTGTCCCCGCCGGTTCGAACGTCGCCGACGTGACATTGCTGATCATCGCGATCGTGGGCACGACCATCGCCCCGTGGCAGCTGTTCTTCCAACAGTCTTACGTGATCGACAAGCGCATCACTCCGCGCTACATCAAGTACGAGAAGGTCGACCTCTGGCTGGGCATCGTCATCGTGGTCCTCGGCGCCGGGGCGATCATGGCCTTCACCGCGTTCACCTTCGCGGGTACGCCCCAGTTCGGCCAGTTCACCGACGCCGGTGGGGTCGCGCAAGGGCTGGCCAACCACGTCGGGCGCGTCGCTGGGATCCTGTTCGCGCTGGCCCTGATCGACGCCTCGATCATCGGCGCCGCCGCCGTGGGACTCTCGACCTCTTATGCCCTCGGCGACGTTCTCGGGCTGAAGCACTCCCTGCACCGCAAGGTCAGCGAAGCCAAGGGCTTCTACGCCGCCTTCGCCGGCATCATCCTCCTCTCCGCCGTCATCGTCGTCATCCCGGGCAGCCCGCTCGGCCTGCTCACAGTCGGCGTCCAGGTGCTGGCAGGAGTACTCCTGCCGTCGTCAACCCTGTTCCTATTGCTTCTGTGCAACGACAAGCAGGTCATGGGACCGTGGGTCAACGGCAAGGCCATGAACATCTTCACAGCCGCTGTGATCGCCGTCTTGGTGATCCTTTCGGTCGTGCTCACCGCGGCGGTCCTCTTCCCGAACATCTCGGGCGAAGCCATCATCGGGATCCTTGTCAGCGGGATGCTGCTCTGCCTACTCGTCGTCGCGGGTCTGGCCGCACTGAGGCTCCGTGCCCGCGTCCTTGGCAAGGCCGTTCGAAAGCCAGCCGTCGACCGCTCCCAACGGCTGACATGGCGAATGCCACCCATCGCCCTCCTCGAGCGTCCAGAGCTGTCGCTCGCCCGCCGCCTCGGCTTGGGCGTCCTGTGGGCGTACCTCGTCGTGGCCATGGTCATGGTCGTTGTCCGAGTCGTCCAGATTGCCCTCGGCGCCCCCTGATTCCTGCTCCGGAAGCTGGCTGCACGACTCCCCGCCGTCTCGGGCGAACATAGAGTGATCTCGAGATCCCACGTGCACTTGAAAGGCACACGATGACCAGCGCATTATCTCTCTCAGTGCTGCTGAGGCAGCCTGTCACCGACGAGCACGGGCATCGCGTCGGCGTCCTCGCCGACCTGATCGTGCGCCTGCGCCCCGGTGCCTACCCGCTCGTGACGGGCCTCGTCCTTGCCGTCGGCAACGCATCTCGTGTGCTGGTCTTCATCTCCGCCGCCCACCTCGTTGCGCTCACCCCCGAGCGCATCCAACTACGCGTGAGCACTGGTGACATGCGCGAGTTCGAGCG
This sequence comes from Actinomycetes bacterium, assembly GCA_021781735.1. Classification (GTDB taxonomy): domain Bacteria; phylum Actinomycetota; class Actinomycetes; order Propionibacteriales; family Propionibacteriaceae; genus JAJYQH01. The sequence goes on along the minus strand of JAJXWF010000031.1, from coordinate 4,407 downwards.
CCGCGAGGGCGAAGTTCTCCTCAGGGAAGACGTGCTCGGCCACCGACTGATCGATCTCTCCCGCGTCGCACTCGTCAAGGCCTACGACGTCCAACTCACCCCGGTCCCCGACGGCTGGGCCGTCACAGGGCTGGACGTGCACCGCCGCCGCTGGCTGGGTCTCGGCCCTCGCCACGCAGCCCATCCGCCTCGGGACTGGCTCGACTTCGAGCCCCTCATCGGCCACGCCGAGTCCGCCAGGGCGCGCCGGGCCGGCGGGCGACTGCCCGAACTCAAACCCGCCCAAATCGCCGACATCATCGAAGACGCGACCGACGAAGAGCAGGACGAACTCCTGGCCCAGGTCCACCAAGACCCCGACCTTGAGGCCGACGTTTTCGAAGAACTCGACCACGACAGCCAGACCGAACTCCTCCGCGACCGACCCGACGCCCACGTCGCCGAAGTCCTGGCCCGGATGCAGGCCGACGACGCCGCCGACGCGCTCATGGACCTCCCACAGGACCGCCGCACGCCTGTACTCAGGCAACTCCCAGAGCCCCAGCGCACCAACGTCCACCGACTCCTTGGCTACCACGACCTCACAGCAGGCGGGCTCATGGGCACCGAGTTCATCGCCCTCCCGGCCACCGCCACCGCCGCCGACGCCCTCGCAGCCGTACACGCCGCCGAAACGTTACAGCCACAGGCGCTCATCATGGTGTACACACTCAGCCCCGAGGGAACCCTCGACGGCGCCCTCAGCCTCCCTCAAGCCATCCAGGCCGACCCTGCTTCTCGTCTCGGAGCGATCGCCGACGCCCACGTGATCGTGGCCTCCCCCACCGACGACGTCGTCGACATCACTACCCGCATGGCCGACTTCAACCTCCTCGCGCTACCCGTTGTCTCCGAAGACCGGCGCATCATCGGCGTCATCACCGTCGACGACGCCCTCGAAGCCGCCATCCCCCCGGACTGGACCCGCCGAGAAACAGACCACCACGGGACCGGCCTATGACCCGAGCGCTGGAGCAGGTCTCGGGTGGCTTCTGCGAAGAGCCGAGCTGCTCGACCTGATTGATCCAGGACGAGTACGTCGGTGTGACGTGCATGTGGACCGGGGATGCTTCTCCAGCCAGGTCGTCATCGTGGGGTGCTTGTGCGTGGAGCAGTTGTCGCAGACCACATGCACGTCCAGGTGCTCGGGGACGGTCTTGTCGATCTTGATCAGGAACTTCTTGAACTCCACCGCCCGCTGCCGGCGGTGGATCGAAGAGATCACGGTCCCGTCCTGAATGTTCAGCGCGGCGACCAGGCTCGTCGTCGCGTGCCGGAGGTCATCGTGCGTGCGGCGTTCCGGGGTTCCCGGCATCATCGGGAACGCGGGCTGAGACCAGGCCAGCGCCGGCACCTGGCTCTTCTCGTCCACCGGCAGCACGACCGCGGACTCCGGCGGGTTCAGATACAGACCCGATCTCTCGGCCATCTTCGCCCGAGACCAGTGCGTCGCGTTCTTCGGCGGTGATTCCAGGGTCTCGACCACGACCCGCTCGACACGATCCACCCCGATCAGGGCGGGTCTGCCCGGCCGAGGTTCATCGACCAGCCCGTCCAGACGCTTCTCCAGGAACCGGCCACGCCACTTCCGCACCGTCGGCAGCGACACCCGCTGCCGCCGCGACACCTCGGAGTTCGACGCCCCGGTCGCGCACTCCACCACGATCCGGGAACGCAACGCGAGATCCTGCGCAGACTTCCGCCGCCTGATCCACCGCGCGAGCTGATCGCGCTCGGCCTCCGGGAGTTCCAACTCCGGCAGTGCGGGTCCTCGTTGCGTCACACTCCATTCCACAACCACCTGGAAACGAATTAACGGTGCAACACACTGGAGGGGCACCTTCGAGGCGATGCGTAACGGCTTGCATCCCCGTGTCCACGTTGACCGGGCCGAGGTGCCGGCGGTGTGGCAGGCCGGTGGTCTGCTGCTCATCGAGACTGCCCGGGCGACGGGCTTGGACCGGGCCGTGTCAGCCGATTCTGCGGGGCAGCGTGAGCCGTTCGCGGTTCGGCCCGTCCCCGTCGGCGGGATCGAGGAACCCCAGGGGAAAGCCGGGCGCCCGCTGACACGCGCGCTCAGGCGGCGGCCTCCTGGCGGGCCTGCGCCCGTCGGGCCAGTGTCGCGTAGACGCCGCCGGCGCCCAGCAGGCCCTCGTGGGTGCCGCGCTCGACGGTGCGCCCATGGTCGAGAACCAGGACCTCGTCGGCGTCCTCGATCGTCGAGAGCCTGTGGGCGATGGTGACGGTGGTGCGGCCGCGGCTCAGCCGGTCGATGGCCTCCTGGAGGGCACGTTCGGTCTCGTTGTCGAGCGCACTGGTCGCTTCGTCGAGGATCAGCACCACCGGGTCGCGCAGTATCGTGCGGGCCACGGCGATCCGCTGCTTCTCGCCGCCGCTGAACCGGTAGCCACGCTCGCCCACCCGGGTGCTCAACCCGTCGGGCAGGGCGGCGATGTGGTCGGCGATCTGCGCCGCGCCAAGGGCGTCCCACAGCTCGGCGTCGGTCGCGTCGGGCTTGGCGAGCAGCAGGTTCGCCCGGATCGAGTCGTGGACCAGATAGGTCTCCTGGGTGACGACGCCGACGAGGTGGGTGAGTTGCTGGGGGTCGAGGTCGCGCAGGTCGACGCCGTCGAGCAGGATGCGGCCCTCGGTGGGGTCCATCAGCCGCGACAGCAGGGACGCCGCGGTCGACTTGCCGGATCCCGTGGCGCCGACCAGCGCCAGCGATCCGCCCGGGGGAACGGCGACGGTGAGGTCGTCGACGGCGGGACGCTCGGCGCCGGGATAGGTGTACGAGACATGGTCGACCCGCAACTCCCCGCGGGCGGTGGCCGGGTCGAGGGGTACGGGTTGCGCCGACACCGGCAGGGCATCATCGAGGTCCAGGAACTCGAACACCCGGCTGAACAGGGCCCCGGCGGTGATGAGCTGGGCGCCGGTGTTGAGCACGCCCATGAGCGGTCGGAAGATGCCCGCCTGCAGGGTCGAGAACGCGATCAGCGTGCCGATCGTCATGCCGCCGGATGTGGCCGGTAGACCCGCGACCAGGTAGATCGCCGCGGGGATGGCGGCGAAGATGATCTGCATGGTCGCCATCCGCCAGCGTCCGGCCAGTTGCGACTCCAGCTCGAGATCGACGAGCCCGCGGGAGCCCTCGGCGAAGTGCGCCGATTGCTGCGGGCCGAGGCCGAGGGTCTTGCTCAGCAGGACTCCGGACACCGACAGCCCGTCGTTGATCTGGGACTGCAGTTCGGCCAGGCGCTCCTGCTGACGGGTGGTGATCTCGCGGCGCATGAGCGCGACGCGACGGGTGAGCCAGATCGCTGGTGGCAGGATGATCGCCGACAACAGGGTGAGCCGCCACGACAGGGCACTCATCGCGACGATCGTGGCGATGAGCGTGGTGACGTTCGACGCGATCGACGTCGCGGTGTCGGTGACCACCGACTGCATCCCGGCGACGTCGTTGGTGAGGCGCGACTGCACCTCGCCGGCGCGCGTGCGGGTGAAAAACCCGAGCGACTGGCGCTGCACGGTGTCGAAAAGGTCGGTGCGCAGCCGGTGCATGACCCGCTGGCCGACGCCGGTGGCGAGCCAGGTCTGCAGCACACCAAGCAATTGGCTCACGACCGTCACGCCGAGCATGCCGCCCACGCACCACAGCAGCAGGGTCACGTCCTGGTGTGGGATCGCCTGGTCGACGATCGCACGGATGAAGAAGGGCTGGGCCATGCCGACGATCGAGGTGATGACGATCGCGACGGTGACGACGGACAGTGCCGGCTTGTGGGGGGTGAACAGCCGGGTGACGCGCCGCAGGTCGAGCGGTCTGACCTCCAACTGGTGGCGGTCGGCGCGGCTGGCGCGCTGCGGGCGTCCGGGGCCGAGAACGGCGCCCATCCTGGGCGTGCCGCCCAGGGAATTTCCCATGGGTCCGGGCATCCAGACCTCCTCTCCGGTGCCGGTTGCCCGGCACATCTCCTGGTCACCCCACGTGGACGCCGCGACTGCCCACGTCCGATCCGTTCGGCCGGCCCGTGTGCGGCTGGCGATCGCGACGCTTCGGCTGGCGATGTCTGCTCGATCGGCGTCGATTTCGCCAGCCGGGGCAGAGATCGCCAGCCGCTCGGATCCGGACGCCGACCAGCTCGGCGCCGATCCGAGGTTCGGCGGGTCCCAGGTTGGGCCGATCCGAGGGACCGTTGATCCGGGGGTTCCGGTTCACCCATCGGGTGACATTTAGTGAGCTTACCTCACATTGAGTGAACCTCGGAAGTACCCGGTAGTATTCCGCTCATGACAGATCGGACGCCGCGCGATGAGTCGACCGGCGACCTGCTCGGCCAGATCGTGCGACGCCAGCGACAC
>JAJXWF010000202.1 GCA_021781735.1 Actinomycetes bacterium | reverse complement strand
AAGCAGACGATCTCCTTGTCCGAGCGCTATCCCTACCTGTTCGAGACCCAGCTCCGGACCACGGGCACGATGGACTTCCAGACCGACCTCGACGACTTCGACTCCGTCTACCCGGGCACCTACGCGGGGCGGATCGAGCACGTCGAGGTCGCCGTCGACGCCATCATCCCGGCGACCGGCGTCAGCGGAGCGCTCACCAATGCCGGCATCTCGCAGTATCGGACGCCGTCGGCGTCCGGTGGCACGGTCAAGCAGCGGGTGCAGAACCGGGAGACCCAGATCATCTCGGACTTCGACATCCGCGCGGACGCCCTCGTCGACAACCCCGACCACCGGCAGTACGACATCTTCCAGGGATCGGGCCTGGCCTCGACATGGACGCTGTCGCTGCCCAAGGACGTCAACCAGCAACTCGACTTCAACACCCTCGTCGACGTGCGGCTGACCTTCACCTACCGCGCCCGGTTCGACCCCGACCTGCGCGCGTCGGTGCTCGCCCAACTCGCGTCGCGCCCCGGCATCCACGCGCGGCAACGCCCGTTCCCGCTGCGCTGGGTGTTCGCCGACGCGTTCTTCCGGTTCTACTCGACCGGCGTGCTCGACTTCGCGCTCGCGGCGTCCGACTTCGCCCTCACCGAGAAGAGCCCGGTGCTCACCGACGCGAGCCTGGTGGTGGCCACCAGCCCGAGCTCTCGGGCGCCCGGCCTCAACCTCAAGGTCACCCTGCCCGGCTCGTCGGCCGTCAGCGCGGGGACCGACGCCGACGGCATCGTCCAGACCACCGCACTCGCGTCGGCCGTCACCGGGCAGTCGGCGATCGGGGCCTACCGGGTCGAACTGGACGCCGCCGACAACGCCGGCTGGGTCACCAACGGCGCCCTGGTGCTCGACGACATCGACAACATCGCCCTGGTCATCGGCTACTCCTTCACGCCGCGCAGCTGAGGAGCCGACGATGAGCTTCGACATCGGCTTCGCCAGCCAGGCACCCTCCCTGCCCACCGGCGGGGGCGTCGGGGGACTCGGCGAGACGTTCAGTCCCGACCTGTCCACCGGCTCGGGCACGCTGTCGGTGCCCATCGACGTGCCGCACGGCCCGAACGACTCCAGCCCGAAGCTCGTGCTGCGCTACGACTCGGGTACGCCCAACGGCCCCTTCGGCCTCGGCTGGTCGATCTCGACACCGAGGCTGCTGCGCAGCACCATGGTCGGCAAGCCGCGCTACGACGACACCGACACTCTCGTGCTCGAGGGGTCGGGTCCGCTCGTACGCGGCAGCGACGGCGTGCTGCGTCCGCAGGTCGACACGGGCGACTGGACGCTGGCGGCGTCCGGCGACGGGTACGTCGCCACCGACCGGGCCGGCAACCGGTTCCACCTGGGCAGCAGCCCGGCGTCACGGATCCTCGGCCTCGGCGGCGGCACCTGGGCCTGGCTGCTCGACGCCGTCGAGGACAACCTGGGCCTGACGACCGCGTTCACCTGGACCTCGGTGGGGTCGCAGCGCTATCTCGACACCATCACCTGGGGTCCGTTCCAGGTTCGGTTCGCCTACGAGCAGCGTCCCGACGTGCTCCGCTGGGGCCGGGGCGGATTCCTGCTGGTGACCGATCAGCGGTGCGCCACCATCGAACTGCACATCCCCGCCCAGACCGCGTCGCTCGTGCGCCGCTGGACCCTCGGCTACAGCCCCGGCCCGGTCAACGGCGCGTCCCTGCTGACCTCGATCCGGCTCACCGGCTTCGCCACCGACGGCACCAGCCTGGACGCCCCGGCGCTCGGGTTCGGCTACACGGACGCCGACCGGCCGACCCTGCTGCGGATCGACCCGGAGGACGATCGGGCCGCGCCGCCCGCGCTGGGGGGCGGCTCGCGGGTCGAACTGGTCGACTGGACCGGAACCGGGGCCGCCGACATCCTCGAGATCGGTGCGGGCGGCGGTGCGCGCGTATGGCCCAACCGGGCCGGCAGCTTCGGGCGCCCGATGGAGGTCGGGGTACTGCCCGAACTCGCCGGCGCGGCGTCCCGATTCGGACTGATCGACATCGACGGCGATGGGATCGCCGACATCGTGCGCACCGACGTCCCGCTGCTGCGCTACCAGCCGCGCACCGCCACCGGTTTCGCCCGGCCGGTGGCTTTGGCCCAGGCGCCGTCGGTCGCACCGGCGTCGGCCAGCGTCCGGATCGGGGACTTCGACGGCGACGGCCAGGCCGACCTGCTGTGGAGCAACCGGCACGCGCTCATGCTCGCCCACCGCGACGCCTCGGGTGGCTGGCAGGGCGTCCCGGACGTCGTCGTCGACGAGCCGGCAGGGCCTCCCACAGACCTGACCGACCCCCGGGTGTTCGCCGCCGACATGACCGGAGACGGCACCCCCGACCTGGTCCGGGTCGACGGGTCGGGCGTCACCTACTGGCCATACCTGGGCGCCGGCGTGTTCGGCGACCGGGTGGTGATGGCCTCTCCCCCGCAACTCCCCTACGACTGCGACCCGGCGACGGTGCTCGTCGTCGACATCGACGGCGACGGGTGCGCCGACGTCGTCCATCTGGACGCCGGAACGCTCACCTGGTGGCCGAACCGCAGCGGATCGGGCTTCGAGGCTCCCCGGGTGGTGCGCCACCTGCCGACCGGGGCGATGGCCGCACTCCGGGTGGCCGACCTCACCGGACGCGGCACGCCCTCCGTCTGCTGGACGGCAACCCTGCCGTCGGGGCGGGGCCGCTGGTTCACCATGGACCTGCTCGGTGGCCAGCCCACCTCGCTGCTGTCGCGGATCGACAACGGCACCGGGCGGAGCACGGCCATCGTCTGGAGCACCTCGGCGCTCGAATCCGCGCGCGACCGCGCGGCCGGCAGCCCGTGGAGCACCCGGCTGCCGATCGTGCTTCCCGTGGTGAGCCGAGTCGACATCACCGACGCCGCGTCGGGCGCCGTGAGCACCACCGAGTACGCCTACCACGAGGGCCGCTACGACGGCGTCCTGCGTGAGGTGTGCGGGTTCGGCCGGGTGACCAGTCGCGATGTCGGCGACGCGTCCGTCGCCACCCTGGTCACCACCCACTGGTTCTCGACCGGCCTGCTCGCCGACGGCAGCGAACCCGCAACCACGGACGACCGGACCCGGGCGCGCGCCATCCGGGGGCGCCTCCTGCGCCAGGACCGGGCGGGCGACGCCGGAAACCTGTTCGACCGCTTCGAGCAGCAGTGGCGGGTCGACGACGGGTCGTCACCGGGAACCGTGACTCCCCACCTGGTCAGTTCCACCCGATCGGTCCTCGAGGGGCAGCCGACCCCGGTGAGCCGGATCGTGACCACCCAGACCGCGTGGACGCCCGACGGCAGTGTCACCTCCGCCGTCGAACAGGCCTACGACGCGACCAGCGCGACTCCGGTGCAGGAACTGCACACCGACAGCGAGTTCGCCGCCGATCCGTCCGGGCGCTTCCGGCAGCGGGTCTCGCGGATCGTCCAGCACGACGGCACGGGTGCCCTGCTGTCCGACCTGCGCACCGACTACGACGGTCTCCCCAACGGCCAGGTGGGTTCCCAGGGCCTGGTCACCCACCGCACCGCCCTCGCCATCCCCGACACCCTCGCGACCGCCGTCTACGGCGCCAGCCCGCCCGACTTCGCGGCCGCCGGCTACGTGCGTCCGGCCGGGGCCGACGGGTGGTGGATCGAATTGGGCCGCTTCGAGCGCACGGTGGACTCCGCCGGCGTCCACGGGCGGATCACCGGTCCCAACGGCGGCGTGAACACCCTACTCATGGACCCCACGGGCTGCTACCCCGTCGAGGTCGTGGACGCCGTCGGCAACCGGCTCACCGCCGAGTTCGACCTGCGCAGCTACCAACCCACCGCGATGGTCGACCCGTCCGGCGCCCGCTCCGAAGTGCGCTTCGACGCCCTCGCCCGGCTCACCGCCACCATCGAGCCGGGTGACACGGACGCCGGCCCCACCAGTGCCCTGGTCTACGACACCGGCGCCTCACCGCTCGTCGTCACCGAGACGACCGCGACCGCGACCGGCCTGGCCCGGCGGCAGCAGCGCCAGTTCTTCGACGGTACCGGCCGGCTGCTGCAGCAGCGGCTCACCGACGAGTCCGGCGAGATCGTCGCCGACGCCAAGGATTACGGCGCGCGTGGATTGCCCGTGCGGTCGTATCTGCCCTATCGGGCCACCGGCACGGCCTACGCGCCGCCGGCGTCCACCGCGCCGCACGTGGAGCTGCGCTACGACGCGATGGGGCGGGTGGTGTCGACAGTCCAGCCCGACGGCTCGCTGGCGACCGTGACCTACCTGCCCGGCGTCATCGAGGAGCGCGACGCCGAGCAGAACCGCACCGACCCGGGGGCGCCCCACGTCGGAGCGCTGATCCGCCGCCATGTCGGCCCGGCGGGGCGGGTCGAACAGGTCGATCAGGTGGCGGGCGGCCACACGATCACCACGACCGACCGCCACGACATCAAGGGCGACCTCGTCGAGCACGTCGACGCGCTCGGTGCGTCCGTGCGGTTCGACCGCGACCTGCTTGGGCGCCCGCTGCGGATCACCCGGCCCGAGTCGACCCAGGTGCTCGTGCTCGACCCGTCGGGCGACGTGATCGAGTCGCGGACCGGCAGCGCCCGGGTGTTCCGGGCGTACGACCTCGCCCGGCGC
>JAJXWF010000201.1 GCA_021781735.1 Actinomycetes bacterium | reverse complement strand
CCGGGGGTCCCGCGGGCTCGTGGCGTTCACGGTGCTGGCCTCGATCACGCTGGCGGTCGCCGTCGTGCTGTTGGCGACCGGCGAGCCGCGGGTGTCGCTGGTCGCGCGCCGATCCGGACCGGGGCCGTTCCGGCTCAACGGTGGTGCGTCGGGCGTGGCGGAGGTCGTCAGCGCGAGTGCCGCAGCACCGATTTGAATGGCTGCTCCTCGGCTTCGCGCTCGTCGCGCTCGGCTTCGCTGTCATGGCATGGCGCAAGCGCGCACGCTAGGTCGCGTTCGCGGCAGTCACGGTCGTGGGGGCTGGGCGACCGGCTGCTACCAGTCGGGAGTGGCCGGGCTCAGGTAGTGGTGTCCGGTGGGGGTGGTGACGGTCACGTGGTGGGTGGGGTCGGCGCGGCCTCGCCCGCCCTGTGTGCGATCGGCCGGGCCACGGTCTGCCTGGTCGGGTGGGTCGTCGCGCGCTTGGCCACCGGCACTTCGCGTCGTCCATCCCGGCGCCTGTTTGGCGTGGTTGCAGCGTTCGCACAACCCCTGCCCGTTCGCGGCGGACGTCGTACCCCCGTCCGAATGGGGGGTGATGTGGTCGAGGTGGCGGATCGGTGCTTCGCAGAACGGGGTGCGGCACAGGTCGTCGCGGATCGTGACGAACGTTGCCAGGCCCCGCGGGAAGAGCCGGCGGCGGGACTCCATCGCGATCAACCCACCCGACGGGGCCGCCCACAGCCGGCGCACCCACGACCCCAACCGCGGTGCGGTCCCGACCAACCGGCGCGCCACCGGGCCGGGCACCGGGCCGTTTCCGACGATCCGGCCCGGCACGTCACCGAGGCCGATGAGGGTGTCGGCGGGCATCACCAGGTGCAGCGCGATCGGAACCGCCTCCGCGGTGGTCTGCCCGGTCACCCGGACGACCAACTCGTCGGCCATCACCTGACCCCGGGTCCGCGGATCACCACTCGCCCGGGCCACCTCGGCGAGGCTCCGCAACGCCGCGAGGACCGAGACGCCCTGCGCCACGGGGAGCAGGGCGGTGAGTCGGGTCATGCAGTCCGGTGCCGGTCGGAGACTGACGAAGCGTTCCTCGACGGCGTGGCCCCACCGGGCCGTCACCCCGGCGGGATCCCGGCGGGCGGCGAGGCCGCGGACCAGGTGGCCCAACCGTTTCGTACCCAGCCCCTCCAGCCGGGCCAGGTCGCCACCCACGGCCCGGTCGATGTCGGCCCGGACCTCCCGGGCCAGACAGGAGGTCTCCTGCACCACGATCCGGGCCCTGTGCTCGGTGAGCACCCCCGATGTCATGGCATGCAGGGTGTGCGGCATCTCGGTGACCAGGATGGTCGCCAGGCCGAGGAAGATCGCCCCGGCATGCGGGGACTCGCGGCGGGCCAGGGCGATCTGTTCGGCGATTCCCCCGGCCACTCGGTCGGCCGGGACACCCCGCCGGGCCTGTTCGGCTCTCTGGGTGCGAGCGAACCGGACCGCGGCCACGGCCTGCGCGGCGGAGGCGGCGTTCTTGAGATCCTCGAGGGCCCGGATCAGGTCGATCTCCCGGCCGCCGATGGCGTCCCCGGGGTCGGGGTCGAGGAGACGGTCGAGGGTGGCCAGGGCAGGGGCGAGCCCGGCGCGGACCGGAACCCCACCGGCGCCACTCGAACTATCGTTCATGTGTTCTATTGTAGGCCACCAATGGGTCAACGATGAGGAAAAATGCAACCGAACAACACCGGATCCGGATCGTGAGGAGGGCCCGGATTCTCACACCTGCCGTTCCATGACCCGCGACATCACCGACCAGAGCCGGCTCACCCGGGCCCGGGACGGTGTCACCCAGCCAGCGTGCGTCCCCTCGGCCGCGTGCTCGGCCAGCATCTCCGCCCACAGCGGTTCGATGAGGTGGTAAGTCACCCAGCGCTCGAGGTCGTGGTAGCGGTCGAAGCCCCGGGGGGACAGGGTGTGGCAGCCCAGTCCGGGGATGCACAGGCGTCCCGAGTAGGCCCGCCAGAACGCGTCGTAGGCCGCCCCGCCCGCGGCGCCCAGCCGGAGGTGCCGCGCGATCGGCAGGCGCCCGGACTCGACGTCGGCGATGTAGGTCTCGACGCCGAAATGGTTGACGAGGAAATCCCGACCGAGGAACGACGACGCGCCCGCGCCCAGGCCGAGGAAACGGCGTCGGGTGATCGAGGTGTAGCTGGCCGAATCCGGCCGGTTGAAGGTCCACACCGAACGGCGTTCGTAGCCGTGGTCCGCGGCCAGCCGGGTTGCCTCGGCCAGCACCTCGTGCTCGCGGCGGCGGTCGTGGGCGCCGGACCCGAAGGGCGTGTAGCCGAACCGCATGAGGGGATAGGTCGACACCTGGTCGACGCCCAGATCGAAGCAGGTCACCAGGTCGCGCAGGAAGCTTCCGGCGTGCGCGTCGTCGAACTCGACGTCGAGGACGAGGTCGGCGTCGACGAGGTCGAAGCGACCCACCGCCGCGGTCACGGCGTCCCGGGCGGTGGCGGCGTCGTGCGGACGGCGGAGGTGATGCAGGACCTCGTCGGAGAACGCCTGGACGCCGATGCTCGCCGCGGTGAACCCCATGTCGCGGAGCACCTCGAGCCGTTCGGGTGTCGCGTGGGTGGGCAGCACCTCGATGGCCCGCTCGCCAACCACCGGCAGGTCCGCGACGACCGTGCGGAGCAGGTCGGGGAACAGCGTCGGCGTGCCGCCGCCCACGTAGAGCGAGGTGAACCCTTCCGGGCCGGACGCCCCGGCGTCCAGGTGGGCGCGCGCCTCGGCCCGCAGCGCGCGGAAGTAGCGCTCGGGCTGGCCGGGGCGGGGAACCACCTTGTTGTAGGGGCAGAACGGGCAGATCGTCGCGCAGAACGGCACGTGGACGTAGGCGCCGATCGGACCGTCGATCAGCTTCGCGACGCTCGCGGCATGCCTCCCCGCGGGCTCGGCAGGGAGGCCGGGACTCTGGTGCCGCACCGGGCGCGGACCCACCATGGCCCAAGTCTCGCAGAGGCCCGGGCTCCAGGTGTCCGTCGCGGTCGCCTGCAGCGAGGCCCGGGTGTGCCCGCTCGTCCAATAGTGTCCCGTCTGAGAGGCTGGGAGCCAGATGTCTATCCAAGGAGAAGTCATGGCACGGGGAGAACCGGACGAAGCCCGGCTGGCGGTGCTCATCGACGCCGACAACGCCCGGGCGCAGTACCTGGAGCCGTTGCTCATCGAGATCGCGAAGTACGGCCGGGCAAGCGTTCGGCGGGCCTACGGCGACTGGACATCGAACCAACTGACGCCGTGGAAGGCGGAATTGCTCGCCTACTCCGTCCAGCCGATCCAGCAGTTCAGCTACACCACGGGCAAGAACGCCACCGACAGCGCCCTGATCATCGACGCGATGGACCTGCTGCACACCGGGAACCTCGACGGGTTCTGCCTGGTGTCGAGCGACAGCGACTTCACCCGCCTGGCAGCTCGGATCCGCGAGCAGGGCCTCACGGTGTACGGATTCGGCGAGCGCAAGACCCCCAAGCCGTTCGTCTCCGCCTGCGACACGTTCGTCTACGTCGAGAATCTCCTGACCCCCGCCGTCACAACCGAACCCGCTGAGGTGTCCGACCTCGGCCGGGACGCCACCCTCGACCGGCTGCTGGCCGAGGCTTTCGAGAGCGCCGCCGGTGATGACGGGTGGGCCAATCTCGGGGCGGTCGGCAGCAACCTGTCTCGACTGGCGTCCGACTTCGATTCACGCACCTGGGGATTCGGCAAGCTGAAGGACCTCATGTCCGCCCACCCGGACTACCTCGTGCAGACGCGCAGCCCCGGCGAGGGGAAGAGCCCCAGCGCGCACGTGCGCCGCAAGGCGACTGGTGCCAGGGGGCGTCGGAAGGGATCGTCCTGAGCGGCCACGACCCCGAGGGCGGCCCGAGGGATCGGCGCCGCCCCGCAGGTCCGAGTTGAACCCTTTCGGGGAGTTCCTCGCGGGGGCCCGCTCGGTGCTCTCACAGGGTGGTGTGGCGGTTGCATCACGAAGACCCCCCGGTTCTGGGTGACTCCGGGCGGTCAATATCGTGTCGCCACGAAACAAACACGGTCGCCAGCCCCTCTCATCGGAGCGGGGCAAGCGGTTTCGCCTGTGGGAGTCAGCCCGGCGACCGGATCAGGGAGGATTCACCAGAGGTTCACTCGTCGTAGTCTCCTGTTGAGGACCGCTTCGGAGGCGATCGTTGCCGCCGCGGGTTGCAGCAGCACGCGCACCACCTCGAACACCGCCTCGGGCTCGGCCTCCGCGGGAGGCGCGGGTTCCCTCATCGGCGTGGCCATGCCCACCAAGAGCCTCGAACGCTGGAACCGTGACGGCAGCCACCTCGAGAGCCTGCTGAAGACCGCCGGCTACCAGGTCAGCCTGCAGTACGCCGACAACAAGCACGACCAGCAGACCAGCCAGTTGCAGAACATGATCAACGACGGCGCCAAGGTGCTGGTCATCGCGTCCATCGACGGCACGGCCATCAACATGGAGCCCTTTGCCGGCTCGCCCGACGACAACAACGCGAAGTTCTTCTTCGCCGGCGCATGGGACCTCGTCAACCCGAAGGTGCAGGAGGCGCCGTCAGGGTCCCGAGCGTCAAGGCGCCGAAGACCGACGCCGACTGGGCCAAGATCGGCATCCCCGCCTCGCTGTCCGCCAC
>JAJXWF010000030.1 GCA_021781735.1 Actinomycetes bacterium | reverse complement strand
AACTCCGCGTCGGCGCCTGGGGTCTCCACCGCGGTGATGGTGACCTGCAGAGGTGTGGTCTCTTCGGCCGGGGCGACGGTCCCTGGCTCGGCCGTCGCCGGCTCGGGCTCGACGGTCGCCGGCTCGACGGCCGCGGGCTGCGTCGAGGACACCTTGGGGGTGGCCTTGGACTTGCCCGTGGCCTTCACGACGGTCCAGGTGACGGTCTCGACCGACGAGACGTTGCTCGCCTTGTCGGTCGCGCGGACGCTGAGCACGTACGTGGCCGGCGTCAGCTTGGTGTACGTCACCGGGGAGGTGCACGCTGCCCATGCCTTGCTGACGCGGGTGTTCTTCGTCAGCTGGCATTCGAACGTCACGTCCGACTCGTCCGCGCCCAGCGTGAACTGGGCGTTGGCGCCGGGGGTCCCCACCGCAGTGATGGTGACCACCGGAGGTGTGGTGTCGTCGGCCGGGGCGATGGTCCAGGCGTCCGACGAGGACACCTCGGAAGTGTTCCCGGCCGTGTCGGTGGCACGGACGGAGAAGACGTACGTTCCGGCCGTCAGGCCCGAGTACGTCTTGGGCGACGTGCACGCCGCCCAGGCGCCGGCGACGGCGTCCTTGGCCAGCATGCACTCGAACGTCACATCGGTCTCATCCGTGGTGAACGTGAAGCTCGCCGCGGAGTCGGGAGTCCCCACCGTGATGAGGGTGACCACCGGTGGCGTGCTGTCGCCGGCTCCGACGGTCCAGCTCCGGGTGACGACCTGCGACTCGTTCAGAGCCTTGTCGGTGGCCTTGGCGGAGAAGACGTAGTCGGCGGGTGCCAGGTTGCTGTATGCCTTGGGAGAGGTGCACGCCGCCCAGCCACCATCGACGCCATTGGTCGTGAGCATGCACGAGAAGTCCACAGGGCTCTCGTCCGCTGTGAGGGTGAACTCCACAGTGGACCCCGAGGCGACCAGCGGCGTCACGGTCAGTAGCGGCGCGGTGGTGTCCTCGCCGGAGGTGGGCGGCTGCTCGCCGTGGGCCTCAGGGGCGAACACCACGATCGAGATCGGGGCGAGGGTGTTGCCGCCGACGAGGCCGGCGCCGAAGGCGTAGCTGCCCACGGGTGCTCCCTCGGCGACGGTGACGTACCAGGTCACCGCGGTGTAGCCGGGCGTGAGCGCGGCCGTCCACGTGCCGACCAGGTTGCCTTCGGCGCTCAACGTGATCGGCATGGGCACCATGTCGGTCCCGTTGCTGCCATAGACCTTGAGGTCGCCCGCGGCGAGCGCTTCGCTCTCGATCGTGGCCGGGTCCTCTGCGGGCCCGGTGACCACGAGGGTGAGCTCGGCAGTTCCCGCCTCAGGGGAGTAGACCTGCAGCGGGAGGGGCGTAGCCGAACCCTGGGTCGTGTACTTCGGCAGTGGGCTGCCCCACAGGAGCGTCGTGGCGCTCGCGTGCACGGCGATGCTGCCGGTCTCGTCGGCAAGGACCGTCCCTGGGTCGTCGAGGTCGATGAGGGCGAGCGTCACGCTGTAGGCGCCCGTCGGTGCGCCGACGGCGACGGTGGCCGTGAACGTCGTCGAGACGTTGTAACCCGGCCACACGGGGAACCCGCTGTCGGGCCCCCACTTTCCGACGAGGTCACCGTTGGCGTCGACGGTGAAGGGGATCGACTGGCCGTCGGCCGTCGAGACCGCGGTGACGGAGCCGGCGGTGAACGGGTCGGTCGCGTCGATCCTCAGGCGCAGCTGCGCCTTGTCGATGAGGTCGCCCCCGAACGGGTTGAGCAGCGAGGCGGTCATCTCGAAGGGGGAGCCCTGGAAGACGTCCGTCGGCAGCGTGCCGAGGTCGACCGCCGGGTCATGGATCGCGTTGAGCTGGTCGGTGGTGGTGTCCTGGCCCGGCCGGTCCATGAAGAAGCCGGGCAGGAAGGTGTTGTCCGGGATGAAGTTGCACAGGGCCCGCACGTCGTCGGCGAGCTGAGCGAAGGCCGTGATACCGGTCAGGGTGTTCGTCCCGAGGGACCCGTACGACGACAGGTTGGTGAACGGCACCACGTCGGTGATCTTGCTGACCTTCCAGGTCAGCGTCGGCACGTCGAGCCAGGTGATGCTGCCCTTGAAGGTCTCTGAGCGGTTGTAGCTGAAGCCGCTGTAGTCGACGAACTGCTCCGAACCGGCCAGTTCGCTGGCCGGGTTGTCGGGGTCGGCGGACCTGACGAAGTCAACGCCCCAGGGGGAGATGTACTCCGGCACGGGCGGTATCGCCGTGGGGTCGGCCGTCGGTGGGAACCCGATGGCCCGGTTGTAGTACTCGACGGCGTCCAGGGTCAGTGGGGTGGACTTGCTCGCCCCCGCACCGATGGTCATGGCGGCAAGCTCCCAGGCGTCGAACCGGCTGTTCGACGTGGCGTCGGCCGGCGTGGGACCGATCTCCGCCGGCGGTCCCGCCAGGTCGACGGGAAGGCCGGGGACCGTCCCGGTCTTCATGAGCGACTGATACATCGCCGCGTTCTCAGGTGAGGCGTCGATGGGGACGTCGTCGTAGGTGATGCGCCCCGTCGACTCGAGGGCGATCGCGTCGGCGAACATCAGCTTCAGCTGGACGTCGGCGATCTTCTGGGCGATGACGTCGTCCGCGGTCCGGGCCAGGTTCAGCCGCTCCAGTTCCACCTCGGTGATGAACATCGCGTACTCCGGCTGGGCGTCACAGGCACCGGTGAAGTCGGCCGGCACGGTGTTGTCGACGATCTCCGCGCCCTGCAGCGGCACGACCCACACGGTGCGGCCGTCGACCGGGTTCGTCGAGGAGGTAACGCCGGGGACGGCCCGATAGGACACGGGCTGCACGCAGTACTCGACTGCCGCCGCCGTCTCGGCGGTTGCGGGGACGACGTATTTCGTCAGTACCGGTGTCCCGTTCGGGGCGCGGAGTGCGATCACAAGATCGGAGTAGACGGAGCCTGTCGTGGTTCCGCCGCCACCGCCACTTCCGCCACCGCCACTTCCCCCACCGCCACTTCCCCCACCGCCACCGCCCGGACTTGCGGCGAATGCGGTGGGAGCGGCCAGGGCCGTCGCGGCCACTACCGCGATCAGGCCACCCAGCAGCCGCTTTCCGGTTCGTGTTCGTGCGTTCATGTTCGTGACCCTCCTCGTTGAGGCCGACCGGGGCATCGATGCCCCGTACCGCCGGCCGTCCGCGGGGCCTCCGAGCCCCCCGGCCGGTCATGAGAACCAGCGTGGCCGCCCGCAGTGGGGGCCGAGTGGCCACGGTGTGGTGATCGCGTGGAGGTTGTCCACCGGCTCGCGGCGCCCGGCACTTCACGAGGTCCCGCGGGGCCAGCGGTCGGCGCCCGCGTGACCGGCTCGCCCCCGCCGCCGCGGCCCGAGTGCCCGCCAGTCACCTTCCGGGTATCTGCTGCCAGAACCCGCCTGGCGTCCGCCTCGGGTTCCTTCCGGGCCAGCCTCGCAACGCCCGTGGACGCCGGATGCGGGCGCGGTGGTGATCCTGTGGAGGCTTGGGCAGGAGCGGCGATGACAGCCGTCGGGCCCGCCGGATCCGGTCGGCCAGGTTGCCCGCGAACGGCAGCAACCCGGCAAACGGCAGTGTGTATCCGTCGATGATCCCCTGCTGCCCGGTGATGCCCCCGCCGAGGTCGGCCCCGACCCTGGCCAGGGCGACGTTGACGATGGAGATGCCGAGGGTGGTGAGGAAGAAGGCCATCGAGGCGATCATGATGACGATCCTCGCGTGGGGGGCGTTGGGGATGCCCTCCTCGGCGGACAGTTCGTCGTCGACGAGACCCTCGATCGCCAGAGAATCGACGCCGTCGACGAGTTCGGCGGCCGGGTGGGGTTCGTGGTCGGCGGGCGCGTGGACCGTCACCCCAGAAGCACGGCCGCCCGGGTGGGTGTGCTTGGCCTGACCCCTCACCACCCCTATCAGAGATTGGTCTGGGCCTCCAGGGCGTCGGGGTAGCGGCCGCCGACGAGTTCGATGCTGTCCGAGATCGCGGTGAGCTGGGTTACCTCGTCGGCGGTGAGGGCCACGTCGGCCGCCGCGGCGTTCTCGGCGAGCCGGTGAGGTTTGGTCGTCCCGGGGATCGGCACGATCCACGGCTTCTGGGCCAGCAGCCAGGCGAGCGCGATCTGACCGGGGGTGACGCCCTTGGCCTCGGCCACCGCCCGGACCTCGTCGACCATCGCCAGGTTGTGCGCCAATGCCTCGGGCGCGAACCGGGGGATGGTCGCGCGGATGTCACCGCCCGCCTCGAACGTGGTCGAGGTGTCGACCGTGCCGGTGAGGAAGCCCTTGCCGAGCGGGCTGAACGGGACGAAGCCGATGCCGAGCTGTTCACACGCCGCGAGCACGCCCTGTTCCGGCCGGCGCCACCACAGGCTGTACTCGCTCTGGACGGCCGTCACCGGCGTCACTGCGTGAGCCCGCCGGATCGTCGCCTCGGCCGCCTCCGACATGCCCCAGTGCCGGATCTTGCCGGCGGCGATCAGCTCGCCGAGGACTCCAGCGAACTCCTCGATCGGCACCTCGGGGTTGACCCGGTGCTGGTAGAACAGGTCGATCACCTCGACGCCGAGTCGCTGCAGCGACCCCTCGACCGCCGTCGGAACCTCCGAGGGGACCAGCATCCGCCCACGCGGCGTGCGCGCGGCGAAGTCGATGTCCTGGGCGAACTTGGTCGCGATGACGACCCGGTCGCGGATGGGTGCCAGCGCCTCGCCGACGAGTTCCTCGTTGGCGCCCATCCCGTAGATCTCGGCGGTGTCGAAGAACGTCACTCCCAGGTCGAGCGCACCGCGCAGCATGGCGATCATCTCGGCACGGTCCGGGTGGTCGCTGTAGCCGCCGGTGGTGGACATGCAGCCGAGTCCGATGGCCGAGACCTGGAGACCCTGTCCGAGTGTGCGAGTGTGCATGATAGTTCCCTCCGGTTGAGCGCTGTGCCCGTTCACGCCCCAGCCAACTCCGTCGGCAGCCTTGCTGGGAGGCACTGACGGGGCACCCCTCAGCCCGCCCTGCGGCCGTAGCCTGGCCGCGTGGACAATCGCAGCGAGGTCCGAGAGTTCCTCATGACCCGACGCGCCCGGGTGACCCCTCAGCAGGCGGGGCTGGCCGCGGGAATGAACCGGCGGGTGCCCGGCCTGCGGCGCGCCGAAGTGGCACTGCTTGCCGACGTCAGCGTCGAGTACTACCAGCGGCTCGAGCGTGGCAGTCTCGCCGGCGTGTCCGACGGCGTCCTGGAGGCGGTCGCGCGTGCGCTGCTGCTGGACGAGGCCGAACGCGGTCACCTGTTCGATCTCGCCCGGGCGGCGAGCGGCTCCTCGGTGGTGCGGCGCCGGACCCGCCGCGCGATGGCGCTGCGACCGATCCTGCAGGCGGCGCTGGACGCGATCACGGCGAGCCCCGCGATCGTGCGCAACGACCGGATGGACATCCTCGGGACGAACCTGCTCGGCCGCGCGTTCTTCGACCGCGTGTACGCGATGGGCGACCCCATCCCCAACCTCGCGCGATTCGCGTTCCTGTCCGAGCAGGCACGCGACTTCTACCCCGACTGGAACGAGGCCACCGACGTCACCGTCGCGATTCTGCGCGTCGAAGCCGGGCGCTACCCACACGACAAGGACATCCACGACATCGTCGGCGAGCTGTCGACCCGCAGTGAGGAGTTCCGGGCGAAGTGGGGAGCGCACAACGTGCGTCGCCATGGCACCGGCGTGAAGAACTTCCACCACCACGTTGTCGGAGATGTCACCTTCGGCTTCGAGGGCCTCGAGGTGACCGAGGATCCCGGCCTCCAGGTCCTCATCTACACCACGACGCCCGGTTCAGCCTCCGAGGAACGGATCCGGCTCCTCGGCAGCTGGGCCCGCGACGAGCCCTGGGCGCGGCCGCACGTTGCCGCGTCCTAGCCGAACCCACGCTCGCGCAGCCCCACATCGAGCGTCTGGTCCCCGGATCTCGCGCGGGGGAGACGTCACCCGGCACCACCGGGCGCGCGGTGGGCGCGCCGGAGCGACGCCCACCGGGGATCGTGGACGGCCGGGGGTGCCGGGCCCGGCTCGTGGTCGCCTCCCGTCCGGTGTGGATGGGTGACGGGTGCGCGGACGGCCACCGGGGCGCGCGGCACGTCGACGCCCCGAGGGTGCCCCGGGCCGGGTGGGCACGCCCCCCGGGTGCGGGGGTGTTCAGTCGCCGACGCTGGTCCGGGAGCTGACTTCTTCCCAGGCATCCAACTCGGCGCGGCGGGTGTCGAGTTCGGCGCGGAACATGGCGACCGTCGGAGCGCCGAGGACGAGCACGGCTGGAGGGTTCGGGCTCTCGACGGCAGCGATCATGGCCTCGGCGGCCCTGGCGGGGTCGCCGCCGCGGCTGGGGTTCGAGGTGTCGTTCTCCTTGCGGCGTTTGCCGGCGGTCTGCGCGTAGTCGGCGATCGGGACGGGCGACTGGTGCAGTGAGCGTCCACCGAAGTCGGTGCGGAACCCGCCGGGTTCGACGACGATGATCGAGATCCCCAGGGGTTCGAGTTCCTTGCGCAGCGAGCCGGACAGGCCTTCGAGCGCGCCCTTGACGGCGGCGTAGTAGCCGGAGCCCGCGGGGGTGATCCGTACGGCGATGGAGGAGATGTTGACGATGGCCCCGCTGCGACGCGCTCGCATGCCCGGCAGGACGGCCTTGATGAGGTTGACCGGGCCGAAGAAGTTGGTGGCGAACAGGGCGTCGATGTCGGCGTCCGGTGCCTCCTCGACGGCCGAGCGGTACCCGTATCCGGCGTTGTTGACGAGCACGTCGATCTGTCCGAACCGCTCGATGCCGGCCGCGACGGCACGGGCGATCTGCACCGGGTCGGTGACGTCCAGGGCGACGCCGAGGGCATCGTCGGGGTATCGGCTGAGCAGGTCGTCGACGTCGGCCGGGTTGCGTGCGGTGACGACGACCCGGTGGCCCGCGGCGAGAACGGCCTCGGCGAGGTGTCGGCCGAGGCCGGTGGAGCAACCGGTGATGAACCACGTGGACATGGCGTGCCTGTCTGGGTCGGGGGATCGTGGACGGTCAGGACGGTCGCCCGACCCGACAACCCGACGGTAGCCGTCCCCTCGCGCGGCAGCCAGGTAACGACAGGGCCAGGCAGCGGGGCGTGCCGTGCGCTTGACTGATGGCGTCGAGAGAAGGGACATGTCATGGAGCAGGTACGACTCGGTTCGTCGGGTCTTCGGGTCAGCAGGATCGCGTTGGGGTGCATGAGCTTCGGCGACGGGCGCCGGGCGACCTGGGCGTTGGGTGACGACGCGGCCGAGCCGATCTTCCGGCAGGCGGTCGAGTTGGGTATCACCTTCTGGGACACGGCCAACATCTACGGCCTGGGCTCGTCGGAGGAGATCGTCGGCCGGGCGTTGCGGAAGTACACGATGCGGGACGACATCGTGCTGGCGACCAAGCTGTTCCAGCCGATGGGTGAGGGGCCGGGTGGACGCGGGTTGTCACGGCGGGCGGTGATGGAGCAGGTCGACGCGTCGCTGAGGCGGTTGGGCACCGACTACATCGATCTGTACCAGATCCACCGGTTCGATCCGGAGACGCCGATCGAGGAGACGATGGAGGCCCTCCACGATGTGGTGAAGGCGGGCAAGGTGCGCTATCTCGGGGCGTCGTCCATGTGGGCCTGGCAGTTCGCGAGCATGCAGCACGCGGCGGATCTGCATGGCTGGACGCGGTTCGTCTCGATGCAGGACCAGTACAGCCTGCTGGCTCGTGAGGAGGAGCGGGAGATGTTCGGGCTGCTGGCCCACCAGGGGGTGGGTGCCATCCCGTGGAGCCCGCTGGCCGGCGGAAAGGTCGCCAGGCCGTGGGGAGACATCTCCACCCGCCGGGCGTCCGAGGACCGGCAGACCGACCAGTACGGCCGCCCGCTGTTCCTCGACACCGACAAGGCCATCGTCGACGCGGTCGAACGGATCGCCGCGGCGCGCGGGGTGCCGATGGCGCGGATCGGGCTGGCGTGGGTCCTGAAGAACCCGGTCGTGTCCGCGCCGATCGTCGGCCCGACGAAGCCGCAGCACCTTGCCGACGCGGTCGCCGCGCTCGACATCGACCTGACCGACGACGAGACGGCCGCGCTCGAGGAGCACTACCGTCCCCGCACGCCCACTTACTACCGGTGAGCACGGCGGTGGGGAGGGCGCTCGACGGCAGGGCGCACGCATCCCCCGACACGGGGAGTCGCGACCGCCTGTGGACGTCCCAGTTCGTGCTGCTCCTGGTCAGCGCCGTCTTCATGTACATGTCGACCTTCATGCTGACGCCGACGCTGCCGCTGTTCGTCGTGCGGGTCGGAGCCGGTGACCTCGCGGTCGGCGGTGTGATCGTCGCCGCGTACACGCTGGGCTCGCTGCTTCCTCGGGTCTTCTGGGGGAACCTGGCAGACCGGTGGCTGCGGCAGGGTGTGTACCTCATCGGTGTCGCGATCATCGCGGTGCTCTCGCCCATGTTCGCCGTGACTGTCGTGTTGCCGGTGATCATCGGGCTGCGGTTCCTGCAGGGGGTCGGGTTCAGCGGCGCGTCGACGTCCGCGTCGGCGATGTCGGTCGACCTGATCCCGACCTCCCGCCGGGCGGAGGGCGTGGGGTTCTACTCGCTGGCCAACACCGTCGGGATGGCGATCGGCCCGGATCTGGGACTGACGATGCTGCAGCACTTCGGGCCCGGCTGGCTGTTCGCGACGAGTGTGATCTCAGGTGTGGCGGCGTTCGGGCTGGGTCTGTTCGTTCGCTACGAGCCCCGCGCCCGCCGTGTCTCCGACGCCGTCGCGGACGACGTCGAGGTCGGCACCGTCGACCCGACCGCCACCGAGCCGACCATGCTCATCGTGCCCACGAGCGTCGCGCCGTCGTCGTCGCTGCACCGCTACATCGAGCCGGCGGTGCTGCCCGTATGCCTGATCTTCCTGTTCGTCGTCATCCCGTACGGGGCGATCATGGCCTTCGTGGCGGCGTACGGCCTCGAGCAGGGCGTCTCCCAGATCGGGCTGTACTTCACGGTCTTCGCGGTCGCGCTGTTCGTGGTGCGGCTCTTCATCGGTCGCGTCAGCGACAGGTACGGCGCCACTGTCGTGTTCGTCCCTGGCACGGTGGCGATGTTCGTCGGCCTGGTGGTGCTCTGGTGGGCGAACTCGCTGCCCGTGTTCCTGGTCTCTGCGGTGGTGTTCGGATTGGGTTACGGTGTCGTGCTGCCGCTGCTGCAGGCCTCGGCGTTCCATTTCGTCACTCCCGCGCGGCGCGGAACCGCCAGCGCGACCCTGTTCGCCACTGCCGACATCGCCTACGGCCTCGGCGCCATCCTGCTCGGCCTGGCCATGAGCCATCTCGACCATCGGCTCGCCTTCGCCGGCTTGTCGATCGTCACGCTGGTCGCGCTCCCCAGCTACTTCCTGGTCCTGCGTCCGCGGCTGCGGGCGATCGGCCGGGCGTAGCGTGGGCTCCACCGCCGTGGGACGCACGCGGGAGTTCAAGATCACCGAGAGGCCGCTCCGGCCCGCGAACCGGCCCTGAGCACCCACCGGGGGGACCCTCACCATGGCCATCAGCCAAGAAGCCCACGACTTCCTCGTCACGAGGCGCTCGCAACTGCGTCCAGAGGATGTCGGCCTGCCCACGTACGGGCCCAAGCGCCGCGTCGCGGGGCTGCGCCGTGACGAGGTCGCACTGCTTGCCGGGATGAGCGTCGACTACTACACCAGGATCGAACGCGGGAACCTGGCGGGCGTCTCCGAGGCGGTGCTGGAGGGGATCGCCCGCGCCCTGCGCCTGTCCGAGTTCGAGCATGCCCACCTGTACGATCTCGCGCGGATCGCCAGTGGCTCCGCCGCGCGCACCGCGCGGGCGATGCCGCGCCGCGTCCGGGCCTCCATCCAGCGATTGCTTGACGCGATCAGCGCACCGGCCTGGGCCCGTAACGGCCGGGCCGACTTCCTCGCCGGCAACACTCTGGGCAGGGCGCTCTACTCGCCGCTGTTCATCGACGCGAGACGGCCCGGCAACACCGCGCGGTTCACGTTCCTCGACCCGCGGGCCTCGGAGTTCTACCCCGACTGGAGCGACATGGCCCGAGGCATGGTTGCCACGCTGCGCGCCGAGGCGGCCCGCAGCCCGTACGACAAGGGCCTGACGGACCTCATCGGCGAACTCGCCACCCGTAGCGAGATCTTCCGGCGGCTCTGGGCCTCTCACGAGGTCTTCACCCACCGGAGCGGCGCCAAGCGGATCCACCACCCGCAGGTCGGCCTCCTTGACCTCACCTACCAGGCGATGGAACTCGCCTCCGATCCGGGATTGCGGATCCTCGTCTACGACGCCGAGCCGGGCTCCGCGACGTGGGAACGGCTCGCCCTGCTTGCCAGCCTGCACGCCGCGGATGCGCCGGTTGCGGGGCCGCGCTAGCGTCCCGCTCGGCCGGCGTCGAGGTCCGCGGCGGTGTGGCGGGCCTGCGACCTGGGAGCGCAGCGTCCCGGCCATGGTGTGTCGAACCTGCGGGCGGGGAGCATGACCCCCGCCTGTTCAGTGGGGGTCATTTCGGGGGCGACTGCGTCGGAACGGGCCCGTTCGCGGGTACGACAGTCTCCGCAGGACAAATCGAGGACCCCGCCCCGACCAGGTATTTGACCTTGTCGGACCGGGGTCCCATGAGTGTCCGAGAGAGGACTTGAACCTCTGTCTCTCAAGTCTGATTAGGGGTTTGACTAGCGACGTCATCTGCTCTGTTCGGGCACGGCCGTCTAGTGGGGGTAATTTTGGGGGTGCCAGGGGACCAACCTGGCCTTCCGGCTTCGGATTCGTGGCGATCGGTAGGCAGGGTTCGGCGGCCCGGGGTTTGCGGCCGCGGGAGCGGGGGCTCCGGCTGACTGTAGGTGCGTTAGCTTCGTGCGGTCCCGTCGCCGACGCGGTTCCGCGTGTTCGACAGGCGCCGCCTCTTGCTTGGGTGGTGGGGGTGCGCGGGAGCGCTTGTGGCACCCCTGTCGAGGTTCTTGGGGGTCTGTCGGGTCATTGTGCGTGTCGGGCGAGGGGCGTGGGGCCTCGGGGTGGTGAGGGCTGGCGATCCGGTGGCGGTCATCGATGGCTTCGATGTCTTTGGCGATGGGGTTGTCGGTGCGCTCAACCTTCTTGAGGTTTGAGGTCTCCGGATGTTCCGGGGGGCGGTTCTGGTGGCTCTCGTCTCAATTTCGGACCGATTTCCGAGGTTTTGCTTGGGTGGCGGTGGTGGTGATCCTGGTGGCGTGTTGAATGCCGCTTGGGTATCGCGTGTGGGTCTGGTTCCGGCTGCGAGACCGGTGTGTTTCGTGTGCTGATAGAAGGACCCGGGAATGGTTGTTTCGTGGTGGCTGCGTCGCGGCTTGGTGGGTGTGGTGTCGGTGGCGGTGCTGGCGACGGGGTCGGTGTTGCCCGGGTGGGCGGCCCCGGCGAAGGGGGCTCGCCTGCTCCGTCGCCTGGTGAGTCGTCGAAGCCGGTGCAGGATCTGGTGGTGGGGTCGTCGGGTTTGGTGGTGTCGGGTGGTTTGTTGCGGCCGGATTGGACGTCGGCGTCGGTGACGGCTCGGGCGGCGCGGGTGCCGGTGGAGGTGTTGTCGGCCCGCTCGGAGACGACTCGGCAGTGGGTGTATCCGGATGGTCATGTGCGGGTGGAGCAGGCGACGGGCCCGGTGCGGTTCAAGGATCCGAAGGGGCGCGATGGGTGGTCGGATATTGACACGACGCTGATCCCGGATGGGGCGGGGTTCAAGGCGACGGCGCTGCCGGGGTCGGTGCGGATCGGTCATGGTGGCGACCCGGTGGTGACCGATTCGTCCGCGTCGGGGTCGGTGGCGATGTCGTTGCCGGGGGTGGTGTTGCCCGATCCGGTGGTGTCGGGGTCGACGGCCACGTTCGCCGATGTGGTGCCGGGGGTGGATGTGCAGGTGGAGGTCCGCCCGGCCGGGTTCCAGTTGGTGTGGCTGGTGAAGTCGGCGGCGGGTGCGGCCGAGCTGGTGTCGCGGTATGGGAGTTCGGGGAGCGTGGTGTTGCCGTTGACGACGTCGGGGACCGGTTTGGACGCGCAGGCCGTTTCGTCGGGGTCGTCGGCTGGTGGGGTGGTGTTCTCCCACAAGGGTCACCGGTTGGGGCAGTTGAAGACTCCGGTGGTGTGGGATTCGAAGAATGCGGTGGTGAACGGGGTCGGCGTGCAGGTGCCGGCTGCCTTCCGGGTCGGGAAGGCTCAGGCCCGCGGGTCGGTGACCTCGACGGGGTTGTCGTTGGGGGTGGATCAGGCGTGGTTGAGTGATCCGGGCCGGGTGTTCCCGGTGACGATCGATCCGACGTATGCGAGTACGACAACCACCCCGTCGTTTGACACCTTCGTGGAGCAGGGTTACACGACTGACCAGTCGGGCTCCTCGGAGGTGAAGTTGGGTAACAACGGGTCGGGTCAGGTGGCGCGCACGTATTTGAACTTCAATAACGTGTTCCAGGGCAAGACGATCATGTCGGCGTCGCTGAGTTTGCATGAGAACTGGTCGTGGTCGTGTTCTCAGCGGAAGTGGTGGTCCTACGATGCGTGGCCGGCGTCGACGTCGACGACGTGGACGAGCCAGCCGCGGTTGGGGTCGCAGCGGGCGTCGTCGATGGAGACGTTGGGGTATTCGTCGTCGTGTCCGAATGCGCGGGTGCGGATCGACATGCTGGATCAGGTGAAGGCGTGGACGAACAACTCGTCGTCGACGGTGGCGATGATGTTGCGTGCTGATGATGAGACCGACCCGTATGGGTGGAAGCGGTTCGCGTCGGGGAACACCAGTACGCCGCCGGTGATCGATTACTCCTATGACCGGGCGCCGGGAACCCCGGGGGTGCCGGGTGTGGCGGGGTTGGTGACGGTCGGGTCGAAGCCGTTTGTGGGGTCTGCTCAGCCGAAGATGACGGTGAAGGCTCCTTCGGATGCGGATGGGAACACGTCGAAGTTGGAGGTGGGCTGGTTCACCTCGTCGTCGTCGACCAGCTCGTGGACGAGTTTGTGCACGACCGGGTATGTGTCGGCGGGAACCTCGACGTCGTGCACCCCCTCGGCGTTGGCCGACAACTCCCATGGGTGGGTTCGCACTCGGGCGTATGACGGGTACCTGTGGTCTGGGTGGTCGGGTACCCAGGAGGTGTACGTGGCGTTGTCGTCGCCGCCGACGCCGGCGATTTCGTGTGGCACGGCGAACGGGTCCTGGGCGGATGCGCTGCCCACTGACAGTGGTGCGGTGTCCTGCACGATCACCGTGACGGCCGCGTCGGCCACCTCCAATTCGGCGCCCACCAGCGTGCGGTACGCGGTGGATGGTGGGTCGACTGTCACCGCGACGGTGACCCAGCCGACCACCACGACACCGTCCACGGTGAGCGTGTCGACGGGGATGACGGCTGGGTGGCATTCGGTCACGGCGACGGCGGTGTCGCCGGTCGGGAAGACCTCGGGCACGGCGTCGTACGGGTACGGGTTCGGCGCGGCGACCATGTCCTCACCCTTGTCGGGGACCAAGACGGCCGGCTCGATAACAGTGTCGGCGGCCAGCGCCCCGAAGGGCACCGCTGACTCAGTGACCGGCACCGTGCAGTGGCGGGTGCTGGGCAGCACCGGCTGGGCCAACCTCATCGACGAGTCGCCGTTCTCGACCTCAAGTTCGACGACGACCACCTTGAGCGGCCGGCTCGACACAAGTTCCGTGGTCGGACAGTCCGACGCGGATGGGGTGAAGGTGGCGGCGCGGACGGCGACGTCGATTCAGTTGCGGGTGTGTTTCGCGTATGTGACCGGGACCAGTACGCAGACGAAGTGCACGACCAACACCCCGACCGTGGTGCGGGTGCCGCACGCGTTCGGTCAGGGCTACCCGACCACGAGTGCGGGGCCGGGTCAGGTGGCGCTGTGGACCGGGGAGTTCCAGTACTCCGAATCGGACGCGGACCTGGCCACCGGGTCAGGGACCACCTTGTCGGTCGGGCGCACGTATCAGACTTTCGCGGGTGTGACGTCGCCGGCTCAGGGTGTGTTCGGGCCGGGCTGGACGGCGTCCCTGGACGCCGGCGACACGTCCGGGTTGTCTGGGGCCGCGGTGTACGACCAGACCACGGTGGACGGGACCATCGTGCTCGCCACCCCAGACGGCGACACGTTGGTGTTCACCGCCGGGCACAGGCGCACCACTGGCACCTGGGTCACCGGCAGCTACCAGCCAGTTGATGATGACACCGCCACCAGCGGCATCACCCTCACCGTGGGCGTCAACGCATCGGGCATCCTGACCCTGACCTACACCGACGACTCCGATGTGGTCACGACCTTCACGGCGACCCAGGGGAACACGAGCGCAGACCCGGTCACGTTCAGCCCGGACAGC
This sequence comes from Actinomycetes bacterium, assembly GCA_021781735.1. Lineage (GTDB taxonomy): Bacteria > Actinomycetota > Actinomycetes > Propionibacteriales > Propionibacteriaceae > JAJYQH01. Next base: position 8,363 of record JAJXWF010000030.1, on the reverse strand, counting down.
GTCACGGACAAGGTGTCGGGGGACAGCACCAGCTACCAGCGGGACAGCTCGGGCCGGGTGACCGCGATCATCGGCCCCACGGCAGCGTCCTCCTGCACCGTCGGTACTCGGATCCCCGGGTGCCGGATCCTCAACCTGCACTACACGGCAGTGAACGGGAACCAACAAGTCACCTCGATCACCGCCCAGGTCGACGGCGAATCAACAGATCGCACCCTGGCGACGTACCAGTACAGCGCCGATGGAACGTTGAGCACCGAAACCGACACGGTCACCAACCTGACAACGACCTACAGTTGGGCGAGCATGTCCAACCTTCCAACACCTGTGCTGACCTCGCTCACTCCTCCCGGGCTGGAGGCATACCGGTTTGCGTATGATTCGGCTGGTCGGTTGTCCAGTGTGATGCGCAACCTTCCGGGCACGAGTACCCCGTCGCAGTTGGCGGCGTTCGTGTACGGGGCGGACACCAGTGTGAGTGATTTCAATCTTGGACAGTTCGACGTGGCTGGCAACAGCTACGGGCTGCCGCGCAAGGCCACGCAGGTGTTCGCGGTGTTCGGCCCGGACCAGGTGGTGGTCGACTCGAACAACCTGGCGGTCGCACCCCCGGCAACTAGCGATGCCTGGCATCGGGCGGATGTGTTTTTGACCGATGATCAGGGGTATCTGATTCATCAGGGGTCGTTCGGGGCGGGTGCGTGGCAGTTGAACGCGCTGGTCTACGACGACCACGACAACGTGGTCACCGCGTGGGATGCCAGGGCGACCGAGCAGATCCGCCAGGGCGTGATCACCGAGATTGATGATGCCGCCACGTACACGGTGTACAACCCGGACTGGTGCGCCACCCGTGACTCATCGGGTGTGTGCACGTCGACGGTGACCACCCCGGCCGGCACGTTGGTGACTGAGACGATTTCCCCGGCCCGGGAGATGACCGACGCCACCGGGGCAACGGTGTACGCCCGCACGGTCACCGACACCAGCTATGACAACGGTGACCAGGCGAAAATCAACACGACCACCGGCCAGCCGTACCGGTTGGTCACCCAGACCCGGACCACCACGCAGGTGCAGGACGACACCAGTGCCTGGGTGCAACACGATGTGCTGTCGGTGGCCAACACGTCCTACGACGGGCAAGCGGTCACCCCCGGCTCCCTCACCCCGGCCACCAACCCGGTCGTGACCGGGTGGGATCTGGGGCAGGCAACGAGTGTGACCACGGTGATGGCCACCACTGGTCAGTCGTCGTCGGCGGACATCAGCCGGGAAAGCGTGTATGACACGAAGGGCCGGGTGGTCGAGTCGCGGCAACCCTCTGCCGCGGGCAGCAACACCTCCCCGGGCACCCGGTTGTCCGTGTACTACACCAGTGGCACCAACCAGCTCGCTTCCGCGTGCGGGAACCATCCGGAATGGGAGGGGTTGGTGTGCCAGGCCGGGCCGGCCGGTGGCACGCAGTTGCCGATCGAGCGCACCACCGGCTACACCTGGGATCTGCAACCCACGGGGACCCTCACGAGTAACGGCACGGCCACGGTGACGACCACCACAAGCTATGACAACAAGTCCCGCCCGACCACGGTGACCACCACCAGCAGCGGTGTTGCGGGCATGGTGACGGTGCCGGCGCTGACCACGAGCTACGACGACAAGACGGGCCTGGCGACGGGCACCAGTTCTGACGCGGGAACGACTGCCACCTCCTACGACGGGTGGGGTCGGCAAGTCACGTATACGAACACCCCGGCCGGCGCCACGGCGGACACGTCCACCACGACGTACAACGCGCTGGGGCAAATCGTGACCGTGGTGGACAACCAGACCACCACCGAGTACAGCTACGACGGCACCGACGCGAACGGCAACACCGAAACCCGCGGCCTGGTTACCGGGGTGACGGTGACCGCGGCCGGGTCGTCCTGGTCGGCGACCGCCGCCTACGACGGGCAGGGGCAGGTGGTGGTGGAGGACCTGCCCGGGGGGATCAGCCGGACCCACGAGTACGACACCGGCGGAGAACTGACCGCCCTCACCTACCAAGGACCCGGAACGGACTCCACCGGTGCGCCGGTGACAAGTCAGGACTGGGTCGGCTGGTCTCAGGCCAGCGACGGGGCCGGGCGCACCAGCCACCTGTGGAACCCCGACGGCGGCTCCGCCCTCCTCGATGGCACCGCCACCGCCTCCGACGTGTCGTACACGTATGACCTGGCCGGCCGGCTCACCCGGGCCGACGACATCACCACCGACCTCAACGGCAACGCCACCTGCCAGCGCCGCGGTTACGGTTTCGACATCAACTCCAACCGCACCTCCCAGTCGGTGAGCACCAACACCGGCGCCTGCTCCGACACCGGCGCCACCACATCCACCAGGACGTACAACGCCGCCGACCAACCCACAACCACGACGGCAGGTAGCGGGGGGACCTACACCTACGACCCGCTGGGCCGGCAAACCACCATCCCCGCCGCCGACACCACCGCCGACACCACCGCCGGCAATGGTGACGTGAGCGTGCAGTACGACGCCAACGACACCGCGGCCACCATCACCCAGGGCCCCTCGACCGTGTCGTTCACCCTGGACGCCGCCGGACGCCGCCTCACCGCCACGACCCGGAGCAACCTGCAGGTTACGGACACGCTGACCCGGCACTACACCGACAGCTCCGACAACCCCTCCTCGAGTGAGGACCTCGCTGCCGGTGGCACGGACACGATCACCCGCTACGCCGCCCTCACTGGGGACGGCCTCGGCATGACAATCGCCACAAGCGGGACAACAACCACCGCCCAACTTGATGTTGCCGACCCGCTCGGCAACATTGTCTCAACCATCACCATCCCCGGAAATGCCACTAATGCAAGCGGGCTTGACTCCTGGACCCACTACACCGAATACGGTCAAGTCGCGAAGAGTGCACCGGACGACGCGAGTCCAACCGGGGTCACCGGGATCGGCTATGGATGGCTGGGCAGCCACGAACGCGCCACCCTCCCCGGACTCGGACTCGTCCTCATGGGCGCCCGCCTTTACAACCAAGCCACTGGACTATTCACCAGCCCCGACCCTGTCTACGGTGGCAACGCTACCAGCTACGGATATCCCACTGACCCGATTGACAACCAGGATCTGAATGGGCAGTTCCTGAGTTGGCTCAAGCGGAACGCCGTGACAATTGCGACCACGGCAGCATGTATCTTCGGGGGCCCACTGGTGTGTACCATCGCCTCCGCTGCAGGGGCTGTCTACAATGCCTCGCGAAAAATGCGGCACACAAACTGGAGAAGCTGGCGATCAGTCGGCTCCCTTGCTGCGAGCTTTGCTTGGGATATTGCGGGGGCGAGGGTTCCGGCCTTCAGGGCGACGGTGCTAAAGCGTGCGCTATGGGGAAATGCGGGGAGGGTAGCCGCTGCTGTTCCTCGCAGGGCAATGGCCGTCTCTAGTTCCCGACTCACCCTACGCGGTGCCTTCGGCAGGGTGGTACAGAGCAGACATCGATATGTAACTGGCCCTTGGTACAGCCCTTCATCGTACGCTCGGGCGCTCATTCATGGGGGATCGTCAGCCGTGAGGTATGGGTACACGGGGATCAATCTGCTGCGAATGGGATGAGGAAGAGAAAAGGACAGGTGGTGCTATGCGACGATTGAAGGTGGACCCTGGTGCGCAGTTGCGCGCGGCCTGGGCATTCATAGGAATTGGCATTGGCGCTCTGTTCATTGTTTTCGCCTACGAATATCGGGTCGCCCTCATGCTGCTGCCGGCTGGGACGCTTGTTTTCGCTGGGGTCCTTCTTCTGCTCAGTTGCCGTGAGGTTCAAAAGACTCACTACGTTTATGCTGGTGGCTGGAAACTCACCCTCGGGAGTGCATTGTTCGTAATTGGACTCTCATCGCCATTCATTTATCTCATGATCTTCAGTTTGCTGGCTAGATAGGACTGAACTGATGCCGAGGAATGGTCCGACATCACCCGGGAGAGCGTGTATGACACGAAGGGCCGGGTGGTCGAGTCGCGGCAGCCGTCGGCCGCGGGCAGTGATACGGGACTGCTGCACGAGTAGGTGACATCTGAGTTGGCTTGCCCGGGAGGGTGGCCTGAGAGGATGTCGTGGTGCCTAAGCCCTATCCGAGGGAGTTCCGTGACGATGTGGTGCGCGTCGCGAGGAACCGTGAGCCCGGTGTGACGATCGAGCAGATCGCGAACGATTTCGGCGTCCATCCGATGACACTGCAGAAGTGGCTTCAGCGTGCCGCCGTCGATGAGGGTGTCAAGCCTGGCCAGACCCGCTCCGAGGGGGTCGAGCTCCGGGAGGCGCGCAAGCGGATCCGGTTACTGGAGCAGGAGAACGAGGTGTTGCGGCGGGCGGCGGCGTATCTGTCGCAGGCGAATCTGCCGGGAAAAGGCTCTACCCGCTCGTGACCGAGCTCGCCGACCACGGCATCCCCGTGGCGCTGACGTGCCGGGTGCTCAAGCTCGCTCGCCAGCCCTACTACCGGTGGCCGGCGAACCCCGTCACCACCAGCGAAGTGGTGCAGGCGTATCGCGCGAACGCGCTGTTCGACGCCCACCGCGACGACCCGGAGGTCGGGCACCGGCTGCTGGCCGACGAGGCCCGGGCTGCCGGCGAGGCGATGGCAGACCGGACCGCGTGGCGGATCGCGTCGGCCAACGGCTGGTTCCTCGCGTTCGGCAAGACCAGGCGCGGCACGGGCCGTCGCCCCGGTCCGCCGGTGCACGACGACCGGTGCGCCGTGATCGACCAGCACGGCAGGCTGCGGCACGTGTTCACAGCCCGCCGGCCCAACGAGCTCTGGCTGACCGACATCGAGCGCCACGAGGCGTTCGTGAACCTTGGTGGGGGTGGGAGACCTCCACCGCATCCTTGTCGCAGCAGGGGTGTGGAAGCTGGAGGACGACTGGCTGCCCTGGCGTGAGGGTGGTTGGTGGAGCAGTCCTCGACAACGACGAGTCGTCCCAGCACTGCCGGATGGGGCGGGCTCGGCTAGCGAGACGGAGAGGCATACGTGAGGAACCAGCGGCTGAACGCTCCTCAAGACGAAACCACCGACCCTGAATCCGGTGGATGCGGGTCGGGTTGCATCGCGCACCCGTCAGGTCTTCGGGTCTGGTGGGGAACTCCTGGGCTGGGTGATGTCGCCGGTCGGGAGGCCATGGTGAAGGCCTGCGGCGTAGCCGTGGCGATGGTGCAGGGGCATAGCTGGGTGCCGATCCCGTTGAAGGGTTCACGGATGAACGTGGGAACTGTCCCGGTCTTCCCCGGTCGGTGTCACCGCCAGTGGCGCCGGGGGTGGGGTGAACGCATGGCCTGTTGATCGGGCCGGGGCGGGGCGGAGGGCCCGTAGTACTGCGAGGCCGGGAAAGCCGGTCACATGGGGAAGGGGCCCAGCAGGAACAGCGCAGCCGTTGACAAGGAAGGAGACACACTGGTGAATACCGGTGTCGCGTGGCCCACGGATCGGATCGAGGCGTGGGCGCGGGTACTTCGGATGCAAGCCAAGCTGCACCAGTGGGCGGTGGCCGAACCCGGTCGCCGTTTCGATGATGTGTTCAACCTGGTCTATGACCCGGCGTTCCTGGCGGCAGCCTGGGACCGGGTGCGGACCAACAAGGGCGCACGCACGGCCGGGGTCGACCGGGTGGCACCTGCCACCATCACCTCGGCCCGGGCACTTGGCATGCTGGCCGACCTGCGGGAGCAGGTGAAGGCGGGCCGGTTCGTGCCTGAACGGGTCCGGCAGAAGTCGATCCCGAAAGCGGGCGGGAAGATCCGCTGGCTGGGGATCCCGACCATGTGGGACCGGATCGTGCAGGCGTCGTTGAAGTTGGTGTTGGAGCCGATCTTCGAAGCCGATTTCCGACCATCGTCGTATGGTTTCCGGCCGAGGAGACGGGCTCAGGACGCGATCGCGGAGGTTCACTACTTCGCTTCGGCCACCCGGGATTACGAGTGGGTGTTCGAGGGTGACATCACCGCGTGCTTCGACGAGATCAACCATCGGGCCCTGATGGACAGGGTCCGACAGCGGGTCTCGGACAAGAAGGTTCTGGGCCTGGTCACGGCGTTCCTGAAAGCAGGGATCCTCACCGAGGACGGCCTGAACCGGGACACCCGGACCGGCACCCCGCAAGGGGGGATCCTGTCACCACTGCTGGCCAACATCGCCTTGTCCGTTCTCGACGAGCACTTCGCCGCCAAATGGGCGGCGCTCGGACCGGAATGGACCCGCGCCAAGCATCGCCGCGCCGGAAGACCACTGATGAAGCTCGTCCGCTACGCCGACGACTTCGTCGTGATGGTCCACGGCACCCACGCCGATGCGGAAACGCTGTGGGGCGAAGTGGCCGACGTGCTGGCTCCGATGGGTTTACGCCTGTCGGACACCAAGACCCACCTCACCCACATCGACCAGGGGTTCGACTTCCTCGGCTGGCACATCCAGCGCCGCCGCAAACGAGGCGACCAGGCCGGAAAACGCTACGTCTACACCTACCCATCGAAGAAGGCGCTCGCCTCGATCATGGACAAGGTCCGACAGCTCACCCGGCGAGCAGCACATCGCACCCTTGCCGACCTCCTGCGCCGGTTGAACCCGGCGATCAGGGGCTGGTGCGCCTACTTCCAACACGGCGTGTCCAAAGCCACCTTCAGCTACCTCGACCACTACGCCTTCTGGCGGGTCGTCAGCTGGATCCGCAAACGACACAACGGCATCGGAATGCGCACCCTGGTCCGGCGCCTCATCCCCGGATGGCACATCCGCGCCGGCGGGATCAGCCTCTTCCGCGCCTGGCAGGTCCCCGTGACCCGCTACCGCTACCGAGGCACACGCATCCCCACACCATGGGCAAGAACCACAACGGCATGAACCTGCAGAGAGCCGGATGCTCAGGAATGGGCACGTCCGGTTCGGAGGGCGGGCAGCAGAAACCCACCAGCCGCAAGACTGGCCCGGCGCTGCTGCCCGACCCCTACACCGAGCACAAGACCGCCGAGGCAAAGCTGTACCTGTGCGCGATCAAGGACGTGTTCTCCGGGCGCATCGTCGGCTACTCAATCAGCGACCGGATGACGTCCAGACTGGCCGCGACCGCACTGGACAACGCCGCCCAGATGCGCGGCGACATCGCCGGTTGCGTGGTCCACAGCGACGGAGGCAGCCAATTCCGCAGCAGGAAATTCCTCCGCGCCCTGGCCCGTCACCACGCCGTCGGGTCCATGGGACGAGTCGCCGCGGCAGGCGACAACGCCGCCATGGAAAGCTTCTTCGCACTGCTCCAGAAGAACATCCTCAACCGCCGCGCCTGGACCACCCGCGAGCAACTGCGCATCGCCATCGTCACCTGGATCGAACGGACCTACCACCGCCGCCGACGCCAACCCCGCCTCGGCCGATTGACGCCCATCGAATACGAGACCATCATGATCCCGCCAGCCGCCCTGGCTGCGTGACTAGAACCTGTCACCCTGCTCGTGCAGCAGTCCCCCTTGTGGCGGGCAGGGGACATTGCCGTCGGGGTGGCTGGCGGTGGAATGTCCGGGGTTTTGTCCCCGTTCGTGTTAGCTGGCGGCGTCGAGGGTGACGGTGTGTCCGAGTCGTTCGAGTTGGGTTACCAGGCGTCGGGTGTGGAGTTCCTCGTTGCGTCGCAGGTACCAGTTGGCGCCGAGGTCTTGGTAGGGCTCGTCGCGGGTGAGCATGTGGTACGCGATCACGATCATTGAGTGGGCCACAGCGACCTGGGCTCGGCCCATTGCGCGTCGCCGCGCGAGCCGTGCATGTTGTTCGGCGAGGTAGTTCTTGCCGTGCATCCGCCCCACGGAGCCGGCCGCTTCGACCAGGATCGCGGAGAGCCACTTGTCGCCGTGGCGGCTGCCAACGGCCCGGGATCGGCCGGCTGACTCGTAGACAGCCGGCGCCAGCCCCGCCCATGCGGCCAGGTGCGCGGCGGAGTGGAACCTGGACATGTCCCCGCCGGTCTCGGCGATGAACACCTGCGCCACATGGGGCCCGAATCCAGGCATGGTCTGCAACAACTCGATCTCGTGGGTCGACGGTTCGAACGCGTCGTCGATCACCTGGTTCAGCTCGGCGAGGGCGGTCTGGATCTGGTCGATCCGGCGCAGGATCGATCGGGCCAGGAGGGCGTGGCCGGGGTCGAGGTGTCCCTCGAGGGCTTGTTCCAGGTCGGGGATCTTGCGGCGCATCCGGCCCTTCGCCAGGGTCGGCGAGGATGCGCGGGTCGTTCTCGCCGTCGATCATCGCCGCCAGCATCGCCCGGGCCGACACGGTCGTCAGTTTGGAGGCGACCGAGGACAGTTTGATCGA
>JAJXWF010000200.1 GCA_021781735.1 Actinomycetes bacterium | reverse complement strand
CGACTGGCTGCTGTCAGCGGCGGCCGAGCTTCCGGGCGTCCGGATCGAGCACCGGGAGGCGTGGGACTGCCTGATCCTGTGGGTGGCCGACCGGTGGTTCGCGATGGTGATTCCCGATCGGCGTGGCGAGGTGCTGGTGAATCTCAAGGGCGATCCCGACCTCAACGCCGCGCTCGTCGGGGAGCACGACTGGATCATCCCGGCGTACCACATGAACAAGCGGCACTGGATCTCGCTGCGGCTCAGCCACCCCGGAGCCGTCCGGGGTCTCGCACTGGACCTGCTGGAGTCGTCGTGGGAGGTCACGGTGGCCGGTCTGCCCCGACGGGTGGCCCGCCCCCTGCTCATGCTTCGCGAGAGTTGGCCCCCGGGCGGCGGATGAGCCGGCGACACGGGTCGCGGCGGCGTCGGCACGGGCCGGGCCGGCGCACGCGGAACGGCAGCGCGCGGGAACAGGTCCCGGCGCCGCCGCCGCGGGGTGGTCGCTCAGCGACCGAAGAGCTTGCTGAAGAACCCGCCGTTGGCGGCCCTGGCCGCGGCGATCTCGTCGGCGGTGTGCTTGCCGTTGCACCACTGGTTCTTGGGCACGGAGGCCTTGACCATCGAGATGTGCTGACCACATCCGGCCCACGTCGTCTTGCCGCAGACCTTGCACCTCGTCGCGTGGCACATATGAACTCCTTCTGGATCGCTGCTGGGAGGGACACCGGGCGTCCCGACTCGGCCACTATACCCGAGGGGGTATATGACTCAAGCGGAGGCCAGCAGGGAGTCCGCGGGGATGAGCGGCCTCGGGTGCGGATCGAGACCGGCGATGGCGATCTCGGCCCGCACGGCGTCCCGGAGGACCGCGGCCGACGTCGGACGGTCGCAGGGGTCCTTCGCGAGGCAGGACAGAACGATGTCGGCGAGTCTCTGGGGCACGCGGTCGGGCAGGTCGGGCGGTGGCGCCATGAGATGGGCCAGCGCCGTGGCGATGGGGGTGTCGCGGGCGAACGGCTTGCGCCCGGTGAGCATCTCGTGCGCCACGACGCCGAGCGCGTAGATGTCGCTGCGGGCGGTGGCGCGCTTGCCCTCGGCCTGCTCGGGGCTGAGGTAGTGGGGCGTCCCGAGGATCTCCCCCATCCTGGTCTCGACCACGGCGTCGGTGGCGTGGGCGATGCCGAAGTCGCCAAGCTTGGCCACGCCCTCGGGCGTGATGAGAATGTTGCTGGGCTTGACGTCGCGGTGCACGATGCCGTGGTCGTGGGCCACGGCCAGCCCCGCCGCCACCTGCGCCATCACCGACCACACCAGGGACGCGCGCTGCGGCCCGGTCGCGGCGACGAGCCGGGCGACCGTGGTGCCGGGAACGAGTTCCATGGCCATGAAGGCCAGCCCGTCGTCCTCACCGGAATCGACGACCCTGACGATGTTGGGATGACCGAGTTCACCCGCCATCCGCGCCTCCTCACGGAAGCGGACAGCGAAGATCTGCTCCTCGGCTGTGTGTGGATGCATGATCTTGATGGCCACGCGGTCGCCGGTACCGAGGTCGGTCCCCGACCACACTTCACCCATACCGCCTGAGGCGATTCGGGACGCGACGCGATAGCGCCCGGCCAGCATGTAGCCGTCACACAGACGGTCCATACGGTCCCCTAACTGTTTCCTGGAGCCTACGCCGAGGCATCCCGGAGGCACGAAGGGATCAGCACCCCTCCCCCCGAAAGGGTGACCGTGCGCTCGGTTCGACCGGACCCGGGCGACTCGGAATAATGTCCCGGGTGATCCACCCCCGACTCGCCAGGCCACAGTGGTGGCGCGACGCCGTCGTCTACCAGATCTACCCCCGCAGTTTCGCCGACGCCCACGGCGATGGGCTCGGCGACATCCCCGGCGTCACGAGCCGGGTCTGGTACCTCCGCGAGCTCGGCGTCGACGCCGTCTGGCTCTCCCCGTTCTATCCGTCGCAACTCGCCGACGGCGGCTACGACGTCGACGACTACCGCGACGTCGACCCACGACTCGGATCGCTCGCCGAGTTCGATGAAATGGTCGCCGCCCTGCACTCCGCCGGCATCGGGGTGATCGTCGACCTCGTGCCGAACCACACGTCGAACCGGCACGCCTGGTTCGTGGAGGCGCTGGCCGCGTCCCCGGGGGCCGCCGCCCGCGAGCGCTACCTGTTCCGGGACGGAGCGAACGGTGGGATCGAGCCGCCGAACGAGTGGGAGAGCCTGTTCGGCGGTTCGGCGTGGACGCCGGCCGGCGACGGTCAGTGGTATCTCCACCTGTTCGCCCCCGAGCAGCCCGACCTCAACTGGGACAACCCCGAGGTGCGGATCGACTTCGAGAACACCCTGCGGTTCTGGAGCGACCGGGGCGTCGATGGATTCCGCGTCGACGTCGCGCACGGGCTGGTGAAGGACCTCGAGGAGCCGTGGGAGCGCCAGGACGAGCTCGAGCTCTGGCCGCGCCCGGACGGCTCGCACCCCCTCTGGGACCGCGACGGGGTGATGGATATCTACCGGTCCTGGCGCCGGGTGTTCGACTGCTACGACCCGCCCCGGTTCGCGGTGGCCGAGGCGTCCGTGCACCCGTCGCGGCGCGCCCGCTACGCGTCGCCGGAGACCCTCGGGCAGGCGTTCAACTTCGCGATGTCCGACGCCGACTGGCGACCCGGCGATTTCCACGAGGTGGTCGACACCGCCCTGCGTGATGCGGCGGAATCGGGATCGTCGACCACGTGGCTGCTCGGCGGCCACGACTCGCCACGGGTGGCGTCCCGGTTCGGGCTGCCACTCATCCCCTCCCCACGCGTGTACGCGGACACCGCGGACGGCCGGCCGTTCCGGCACGACAGCCAGTGGTTGGCCCGCCAATGGCTGCTGAGCGATGGTCGGCGTCCGCACGTCGACCACGAGCTCGGACGCCGGCGGGCCCGCGCCGCGACGCTCATCGAACTGGCGCTGCCCGGCTGCACCTACGTCTATCAGGGGGACGAACTGGGCCTCCCCGAGGTCGCCGACCTGCCGCCGGAGGTGCTCCAGGACCCGATGGCGGGGCGATCCGCGCGCGAGAAGGGCCGCGACGGCTGCCGGGTGCCGCTGCCGTGGTCAGCCGATCGGAACGCCCTCGGCGGGAACTCGTTCGGGTTCGGGCGCGACGGGGCGCATCTGCCGCAGCCGGACTGGTTCGCCGACTTCGCCGTCGACGTGCAGTCGGCCGACCCCACCTCGACCCTCACGATGTTCCGGCGGGCGGTCGCGCTGCGGGCGTCCCTGCTCGCGGAGGCGTCCGGGGAATCGCCCGCCGCAGCCGGCGGGTTCGCCTGGGTGCCGGCGGTCGAGGGGGTCCTGCACTTCCACCGGGGACTGTGGCACTGCGTGACCAACTTCACCGACGGGGCGGTCCCGCGGCCCGCCGGTGAGGTACTGCTGTGCAGCGCGCCCGAGGGTGCCGGCGACGGCGTCCCGGCGAACTCGACGGTCTGGCTCCGGGCCTCCTGAGGCCCGGAGACCGCGTCCCGGACGGGTTGGCCCTGTCCGGGACGGCCGCTGGATGTTGTCCGGAGCGGGCCCTGGGTGTTGTCTGGAGCCATGAGGTACGTCGAAGGGCCCACGGGCAAGCAGATATCGAGAATCGGACTGGGCACCTGGCAGTTCGGATCGCGCGAGTGGGGTTACGGCCACGACTACGACCAGCGGGAGGCCGCCGCGATCGTGGGCCGCGCCCTCGAATTGGGGGTGACGCTGTTCGACACGGCCGAAATCTACGGCTTCGGACGCAGCGAGCGGATCCTCGGGCGCGCGCTGCGGCGGGCGGACGCCGATCTCGACCGGCTGGTCGTCGCGAGCAAGGTGTTCCCGGTCGTCCCCACCGCCCCCGTGGTGGAGCAACGGGCGGTGGGCAGCGCCAGCCGGCTCGGCCTCCGTCACATCGACCTCTACCAGGTGCACCAGTCGAATCCGGTGGTCAAGGACCCCACGACGATGCGCGGCATGCAGGCCCTGCTCGACGTCGGTCTGATCGGTGCGGTCGGTGTCAGCAACTACTCGCTCGACCGCTGGAAGGCGGCGGATCGCGCTTTGTCGGAGGCGTATTCGCACTCCGAACTGGTGTCCGGCAACGCCCCCGTCGTGCTGTCGAACCAGGTGCAGTACAGCCTGGTGCACCGCGACCCCGAGTCCGACCTGCTGCCGTTCGCGGCGTCCGAGGGGAGACTGGTCATCGCCTACAGCCCGCTCGCCCAGGGGTTGCTGTCGGGCCGCTACGGCCCCGGCGACCGGCTCTCGGGCGTTCGGGCGGCCAACCCGCACTTCCTCCCCGACAATCTGGCGGCCTCGGCCCCGCTGCTCGACACCCTGCGCGACATCGCGGCGTCCCACCAGGTGAAGCCGGCCCAGGTGGCGCTCGCCTGGACGCTGCGACACCCCGCGGTCGTCGCGATCCCCGGTGTGTCGAGCGTCTCGCAACTCGAGAGCAATGTCGAAGCGGCCGATCTCGACCTGGGCAACGACGAGCTCCGCTCGCTCACCGAGGCGTCGAACCGCTACCGGCCGATCACCGGCCTCGCGACCGTGCCGCACCAGATCCGTCGGATGCGCGAGGCCCGGCGGGGCTGAGGCCGCCGGGCGTCTGCGAGACGAACAGCGCACCGACCGGATCGGGGTCGTGGGCGAAGCGGCCGTCTGCAGTGCCTGCCGGGGATAGTGCCCGAGTTGCTGGCGATCACGACAGCCCGCGCCCGAGTTGCTGGCGATCACGACAGCCCGCGCCCGAGTTGCTGGCGATCTCTGCTCCGGCTGGCGA
>JAJXWF010000029.1 GCA_021781735.1 Actinomycetes bacterium | reverse complement strand
GGCGACGACGAGGTGAGCATGGCCTGGCTCGCCGATCAGTTGCGCGTGTTCGTCGACCTGTTCCCCGAGTTCGAGGTGCCGGTCGAGCGGTTGGCCACCTGGCTGGCGCGCCTCGACGACGACGACTCCGACGGCGATCTCCCCGCCGGCTGACAGAAGAGGATCCACGCCCATGACCTCACTACCGCTTGACCAGCGGCTGGCCGCGGTGCGGACCGCGTTCACCGAACAGTTCGGCCACGAACCCGAGGGCGTGTGGCGCGCACCCGGGCGGGTCAACCTCATCGGCGAGCACACCGACTACAACGACGGGTTCGTGCTCCCGTTCGCGCTCGAACAGTCGGCATTGGTGGCCGCATCGTCCCGGCCCGACGGCGTCGTGAGGATCTCGTCGCGGGATCTCGGCGAAACCCACGAGTTGGCGCCCCACCAGGTGGTGCCGGGATCGGGCGGATGGCAGGCCTATCTGGCCGGGACGGTCTGGGCGCTCCGCGATTCCGGGGCCGCCGTGGGTGGGCTCGACATCATGCTGTCCTCCGACGTCCCGGTGGGTGCGGGCCTGTCGAGTTCTGCGGCCATCGAGTGTGCGGTGATGGCCGCCGCGCTCGATCTGTTCGCGCTCGACGTCGCCCCCCTCGAGCGGGCGCGTCTGTGCCAGCGGGCGGAGAACGTCTACGTGGGTGCCCCCACCGGCCTGCTCGACCAGGCGGCGTCCACGCTGTGCGCCGACGGCCACGCCCTGTTCCTCGACTGCCGCAGCTTCGCGTCCCGGCAGGTGCCCCTGCCGCTGGCCGAGGCCGGTCTCGAGATCCTCGTCCTCGACACGCACACGCCGCATACGCACGTCGACGGCGAGTACGCCGCGCGCCGCGCCGCGTGCGAGCAGGCGGCCCACATCCTCCGCGTCCCGGCACTTCGTGATGTGGACGATCTCGACGGCGCCCTGGCGAGGCTGGACGACGACCTGCTGCGGCGCCGGGTGCGCCACGTGGTCAGCGAGAACGCACGGGTTCTCGAGACGGTCGACCTCGCGACCTCCGGACGGCTGGAAGCCATCGCCCCACTACTCGACGCCTCCCACGCGTCCATGCGTGACGACTTCGAGATCACGGTTGCCACGGTCGATCTCGCCGTCGAGACGGCCCGCGGCGCCGGTGCCCTCGGCGCCCGGATGACCGGAGGCGGGTTCGGCGGGTGCATCATCGCCCTGTGCCGGGCCGGTCAGGGGGACGCTGTGGGCCGGGAGGTGGCCCGCGCATTCTCGGAGCACGACTTCACCGCCCCGTCGTGGTTCGTGGCCCACCCCTCCGACGGGGCGGGTCGGGTCGGCTGACCTCAAACCCGCCCGAACTCACGCCGGGTCGTGGGCACGAGCAGGCAGGCAAGGGTCGCGACCGGCACGATCGCGAGGGCGGCGAACAGTGCGCCATGGTCGCCGAACGCGTAGTTCACGAGCACCATCAGGTGCAGCAACGACGCGGCCACCGCCGCGCCGAATCCGAGCCGGTGTCGACGCCACACGAGCGCCGCGGTGAGGATCACCAGGCCCGCGTAGACCAGCAGCACCACCGCGATACCGATGCTGAACGTCGCCCACCGGGTGGCGAGCACTGCCACCGCGACCGCGGCGATGCCAAGGCCGGCGAGCACGGTGAGCGCCGCCGCGGCCGCGGTCGAGGAGGAACGTGACGCTGACACGCGCTCACTGTAGCGGTCACCGTCCCCGGGCCCCGATCTCCGCCGGTGGCTCGGGGCGCCAGATCCCCCGCAATCGCACGATGTCGGCGCAGACTCCTGCGCCACGTCATCTCTCCTGCCGGATATCTCGTCCAACCAGGCATGCTGAGGTATTCTGAAGCGTTGTTGCTGGCCGGGATCCGATTCCCACCTGCCGGTCCGGCGGGTTCATCCGAGCCAGCTTTGCCTTGTTGGCCCATGGAGGTCAGCACCCCGTTCTCAAAGGAGTGGTCTGTACATGGATTGGCGCCACAAGGCCGCCTGCCTCACCGAAGACCCTGAGCTCTTCTTCCCCATTGGCAACACCGGCCCCGCCCTCTTGCAGATCGAAGAGGCAAAGCGTGTCTGTCGGCGCTGTGAGGTTCGCGAACAGTGCCTGAACTGGGCACTCGACAACGGCCAGGATCACGGAGTGTGGGGCGGACTCAGCGAGGACGAGCGCCGGGCGTTGAAACGCCGCCAGGCCAGGTCACGGCTCCGCTCGTCCTGATTCCCGATCCCGCCGTCCGGGCGGGCCCCACCTCGGCGCCCCGGTCGGCGGCCCCGTCGTCTGGGCGACTGTGACCCAGGTGCATGCGTGTGCCTAGATCGGCATCACGACCCGTGCCCGGGTGCCGTGCTCGCCGGGCTCGGCGTCCGGTTCGTCGGCACGGTTGCACAGCGTGAACGTGCCACCCGCGTCGTCGACGAGGGTGCTGACGATCGACAGTCCCAGGCTGTTGGTGGTGGTCATGTCGAACCCCGGCGGCAGCCCGGCGCCGTCGTCGAGGATGTCGACGACGATCTGTTTGCCGCTGTTGGTCGGACGCAGTTCGACGTGACCGGTCGTGAACTTCAGCCCGTGCTCGACGGCGTTCTGGCACAACTCGGTGATCACCAGTGACAGCGACGTGGCCGCGGCCGCCGGCACCATGCCGAACGTGCCCACCCGCTTGGTGTTCACCCGGCCCGACAGGGCTGCGACGTCGCCCACCATCCGCAGGATGCGGTCGGCGATGTCGTCGAACTCCACCGCTTGCGAGTGCGCCTGGGACAGGATTTCGTGCACCACGGCGATCGCCGCAACCCGGTTCATCGCGTCGTGCAGGGCGCTGCGCGCCTCCTCGGTAGTCATCCGGCGGGACTGCAGCCGGAGCAGCGCCGCGACGGTCTGCAGATTGTTCTTGACCCGGTGATGGATCTCACGGATGGTGGCGTCCTTGGTGACCAGCTGGCGCTCGCGCTCCTGGATCTCGGTCGTGTCCCGCACGAGCACCAGGACGCCGGCGGGTTGGCGGTGCTGGGTGAGCGGCATGATCCGCAGCCGTGCGCTGGCCTGCCGGTTTCCCAGGTCGAGCTCGTGGACGGCCCGCGAGCGCAGGTCGGAGGTGAAGCTCTGTCCCACGGCGGCGAGACCGAGCCCGAGCCGCTGGGTCATCTCCGGGAGGCGCTCACCCTCGAGGTCGCCGATGTGCCCCAGCCGACGGTAGGCGGTCACGGCGTTCGGGGTGGCGTACTGAATGCGCCCCTCGTTGTTGACCACGACCAGCCCGTCGGCCACCCTCGGGCTGAGGTTGGGCTCGCTCGGTGGATCGATGGGGAACTCGCGGCGGTGAACCATGTCGGTGAGCACGTCGGCCACCTCGAGGAAGGCGTCCTCGAGGGCGCCCGGGGCGCGGACGCCCATCCGGTTGGTGTGGCGTTCGAGCACCGCGATGCAGGTGTTTCCGCCCATGATCGGGATGGCCAGGGTATCGACCGGTATCCCGGCGTTGAGCTGATTGTCACTCGTCTCGACGACCTCGTGCGACAGGAAGGCACCGGTGACCGGGTGCTCGTCGTCGTAGACGATGCTCTCGCCGACGACGTCCTCCTCGAGAGCGGTCGGCCCGGTGGTCGGACGGATCTGTGCGCCGGCCCAGAAGACCGCGGGGTCATCACGATCGGGAAGCCACAGGACAAGGTCGGAGAAGCTGGTGTCGGCGAGGATGTGCCACTCGTTGACCAGCCCCTTGAGCCACGTCTGATCCTCGTCGGCGAGGTCGCAGTGGTCGGTCATCATCTGCTGCAGTGAAGCCACGTTGCCACCCTAGCGGGACTGTCATCCCTGCCCGGGAGAGAAAAGACCCCGGCCGCCGGGGCCGGGGTCTGATCTGTGATCAGCTCACGCGTTGGGGCGCTTGCCGTGGTTGGCGCCGTTCTTGCGACGAGCGCGACGCTTACGTCCACCCTTGCCCATGGATCCTCCTGACAGCACATCATCAGCCCTGCCGGGACGCAGGACACGTCGGGCCATTCTGCCAGCCAGATCCCCCCAGGACCAACCCGCGGTGTCGGGGTGGCCCGCTCACTCGTCGAAGGGATAGTGCACGCGGAGCGCGGTGAGTCGCACCCGCAGCGTCGAGGGCGCGGGCGGCGGCGCGAACGAGCGCTTGACCATGCGGCCGATGAGGGCCTCGACATCGAAGTTCTCGAGACACTTCTCGCAGGCACTGAGGTGCTCGCGGATGAGGTCGGCCTGCCACATCGGCAGTTCGTTGTGCAGGAACGCCTGAACCTGGTTGAGGGCCTCCGCGCAGACGTCCTCGGCGTGCTCGTGGCCCCTCGCGGGTCCGGCAGTCCGTGCCGCGTCGCACCCGGTCGGCATCCGGGGTTCCTCGGCGGCGGAACTCATGCCTTCACCCCGATCCCCAGGGAGGCGGCGTAGTCGCTGAGCATCGCCCGCAACTGGCTGCGACCCCGGTTGAGCCGCGACATCACGGTGCCGATGGGCGTCCCCATGATCTCGGCGATCTCCTTGTAGGAGAAGCCCTCGATATCGGCCAGGTAGACGGCCTCGCGGAAGTCGGGTGAGAGGCGGCCGAGCGCATCGACCACCGCCGAATCGGGCATGCCGTCGAGGGCCTCCACCTCGGCCGAGCGCAGACCCGACGAATCGTGGGACTCGGCCCGGGCGAGCTGCCAGTCCTCGATCTGCTCACCGTCGCCGCTGATCTTCGGCTGGCGTTGCGCCTTGCGGTACTGGTTGATGTAGGTGTTCGTGAGGATGCGGTACAGCCAGGCCTTGAGGTTGGTGCCGGGGGTGTACTGGTGGAAGCTCGCGAACGCCTTGGTGTAGGTCTCCTGGACGAGATCCTCGGCGTCGGCAGGATTGCGGGTCATCCGCAGCGCTGCGCCGTAGAGCTGGTCGAGATAGCCCATGGCATCGTTCTCGAATCGGGCCACCCTGTCATCGTGGCTCTCGGTCTCGAGATCGACGTCGGGGACGTCGGAGGTCGCCGGAGCCCCCGAGGAGGACGCTCCGGCCGACAAGCGGGAAACCGGGGCGAGGCCCTCAGGGTCTTCTCGTTCCGGACGGTCTGTCAATGGTGTCATCGCCAGCCAGGCTAGCGCCCGCCCGGTATGCTCCGCATCCGCCGACGGCACGGGGGTCACCGGGCGGTGCGGTCGGGTGGGATCGAGCAGTGCCATCACGTGGGAGTCAACGAGTCCGCGGGGCCCACTATTCCCCGCGGGTCAGGGGAAGTTCCGGGTAGGGCCGGCCCGGCTGTCGCGCGCACGAGCGGTCGGGCGGAGGCCGTGGGAATCGGCCCGCCGTCCCACGGTGCGCCCGGCGGGCCGTGACCCGGTCACCGCGGAGCGTCGCCGGCGGTGGCGTCGGAATCCGTATCCGGCTCGATCAGGTCCGGGCCATCGTTCGCGACACTGTTGACCCGGGTCGACACGCGGTGGGCGGTCATCTCGCCGGACGCCGGTGCATGCAGCAGGTCGTGCGCGGCCACCGGGTCGGTGAGTCGGGGGTCGAGCCAGGCGTCCCAGTCGGCGCGTCGAATCTGCATCGGCATGCGGTCGTGGATGAGCCCGAGGGCGTCGGTGGCCTGGGTGGTGATGATCGAACACGTGGTCAACCAGGCGTCGGCGGCCTCGGACGGGGCGGACCGGTCGCGCCAGAATTCGTAGATGCCGGCCATCGCCATGAGGTTGGGCTCGCCGGGGCGCGCCAGGGGATGGATCCAGAACGGCTGCTTCACCGGGCGCCCGTTCCGCACCACCGGCGTCCCGTCGGGGCGGGTGAGCGGGTACCACTCGTAGTAGCCGTCGGCCGGGATGAGGCACCGACGCGTCGCGAACGCCCGGCGGAACGACGGCTTCTCGGCGACGGTCTCCGCCCGGGCGTTGATCATGCGCGGGCCGGATGCGGGGTCACGGCTCCAGCTCGGGACCAGCCCCCAGCGCGGGGCGTAGAGCTTGCGGGCCACATCCCCGCTGTCGTAGTCGGTGCGCTCGACGACGGCGGCCACCGGCTCGCTCGGGGCGATGTTCCATCGGGGCACCAGAGAGCCGACCCCGGGCAGGTCGGGGATCTCGTCGATCTCGAAGATCTCGACCAGACGATCGGGCGACGCCGACGACGCATACCTGCCGCACATGGCCTCACAGTAGTGCGCTCCCCCATCGTCGGCGGTGACCTCACGGTGCCTGCTCCCCGCCGTCGACCGTCGTCGGCATCCCCCGAGCGGGCGCCATTTCGCCCCGACGGGGGTCGGGTGTCGGCCGGGGATGGTAGGAAAGGAGGATGAGTCTCATCCGCGCTGCAGGACGCACCATGCTCGCCAGCTTCTTCGTGGTCAACGGGGCGAAGTCCGCGTTGAAGCCCGACCAGTTCGTCGACGACGCCGACCCGATCGCGCAGAGGTTCGTGCCGCTGGCCCACAGGGTCGCGCCGCCGACGTTCTCCAACTACATCCCCGACGACACCCGCTCGCTCGTGCGCTACGTCGGCATCGCCCAGTTCATCGGCGGCCTCGGCCTGGCCACGGGCATCGGCCGGCGGGGCTGCTCCACGCTGCTGTCGTTGACGATGGTTCCGCACGTGGTGGCGTCCCGCTCGCCCAAGGGCGCCAGCCCCGAGCAGCGCACGGCCGCCCGATCGATCATGCTGCGCAACGTCGCCCTGCTCGGAGCCGTGCTGCTCGCATCCCGCGACACCGAGGGCCGACCCAGCATCGGCTGGCGCGCCCAGCAGGAGCAGGAACGACTGAGCCGCACGGCGTCCCGTCAGCGCCGTCAGCTGCGCCGTCAACAGAAGCAGACCCGCAAGGCGATCGACAAGCAGGCGGCGCACCTCGGCAAGGGTGCCCGCAAGGGCCTCAGCCGGGTCACCGATTCACTCGAGTCCGCGATCGGCTGACGTGGCATCCGAGGTGTCATCCGGCGCCGGGACGGCCGCCCCGCAAGCCCTGCCCTGGAACGCACCCCGGGCCGAACGTCCCGTCTCCGGGCGCGTCCTTGTGCCCGGGTCGAAATCCGAGACCAATCGCGCGCTGGTGCTCGCGGCGGTCGCCGACGGCCCATCGGTGATCACGGGGGCCCTCGACGCCCGTGACAGTCGGCTGATGCGCGCCGCCCTGCTCGCGCTGGGCACCGACATCGGCCCGCTCGACGCGTCGGGTACCCGCGTCTGTCCCCCGGCCGTGCTCACCCCGGCACCCGGCCCGGTCGACGTCGGCCTGGCCGGCAACGTCATGCGCTTCGTTCCGCCGCTGGCGGCGCTGGCGGCCGGACGCACCCGCTTCGTCGGAGACCCGGAGGCTTCGCGGCGTCCGGTGGCACCGCTGCTCGACGGGCTGCGCCAATTGGGAGTGCCGGTCGAGGGTGACGCCGTCCCATTCTCGGTGGTCGGAGGCACCCTCACCGGACGTGGCGCCACCATCGACGCCAGCGCGTCCAGCCAGTTCGTCTCCGGACTGCTGCTCGCGGGCGCCCGCTTTCCCCGCGGCCTCGAACTGCGACACTCCGGTCCGAACGACGCCGACGTCCCGAGCCGCCCGCACATCGACATGACCGTGGCCATGCTGCGCGACCGGGGGGTGAGCATTTCCTGCCCCGACGACAGCACCTGGGTGGTCGAACCGGGCCCGGTGGCCGCCCTCGACCAGCGGATCGAACCCGATCTCACCAATGCCGCGGTGTTCCTGGCGGTCGCCGCCGTCACCGGCGGCGAGGTCGTCGTGCCGGGCTGGCCGGTTCGCACCACCCAGGGTGGTGATGCCATCCGTGACCTGCTCGCCCGGATGGGCGCCGAGGTGCGTCTCGACGGCGACGACCTGCACGTCCACGGACTCGGGGGCCTGACCGGCGTCACGGTCGACCTCCACGCCTCCAGCGAACTCACGCCCGTCGCGGCCGCCCTCGGTGCCCTCGCCGAAGGGGTCACCACGATCTCCGGTGTTGCGCACATCCGGGGGCACGAAACCGACCGGCTCGCCGCGCTGGCCACCGAGTTGACGAAGCTCGGGGCACGGGTCGACGAGCTCGCCGACGGCCTGCGGATCGAGGGACGCGGCCCGGGGGCGCTGCACGGCACCCGGCTCGCCACCTACGCCGACCACCGCCTCGCGCACGCGGCCGCCCTGGTGGGCGCGGTCGTGGCCGGGGTCAGTCTCGACGACGTCGCCTGCACGTCCAAGACGCTGCCCGACTTCCCCGCCCTGTGGTCGAGGCTCGTGGGAGGCGAGGCGTGAGTCCCCGGGCCGTCCGGGGTGCGATGTCACGCGACCTGGCCACCCGCGACATCGGCGAGGACGACCCCATGTTCGGGCGTCCGGACAAGCGCAGCCGCCCCCGCACCAAGGACCGCCCCGATTATTCCAGCCTTCCCCTCGCCCGCGTCATCACGATCGACCGCGGCCGGTATCGCTGCCGCGTCCTCGACGCGACCGGGAACATCGGAGTGCTCACGGTGAACGCCACCAAGGCCCGATCGCTCGGACGCAAGGCCGCGATCGTCGGCGACGTCGTGCGCCTCGACGGTGACACCAGCGGCACGACGGGCACCCTGGCCCGGATCGCCCAGGTCACCGAGCGCACCACTGTGCTGCGGCGTACCGCCGACGACACCGACCCGTTCGAGCGTCCCATCGTCGCCAACGCCGACCAGCTGCTGATCGTCGCCGCGCTCGCCGACCCGCCGCCGCGCATCGGCATGATCGACCGCGTGCTCGTCGCCGGTTTCGACGCCGGGCTGCAGCCGGTGCTGTGCCTCGCCAAGGCCGACCTCGCCTCCCCCGACACGCTCATCGCGCTCTACCAGCCGCTCGATGTGCCGATCGTGGTCACCGAACCCGAGTCCGACCTCGCCGAGGTGCGCCGGATGCTCCGGGATCACGTCACGGTGCTCGTCGGCCATTCGGGGGTCGGCAAGTCCACCCTCGTCAACCGGCTGATCCCGGGGGTCAACCGCACCACCGGTCTGGTCAACGACGTCACGGGGCGAGGTCGGCACACGTCGACCTCGGCGATCGCGCTCGAACTGCCCGGTGGCGGATGGGTGATCGATACACCGGGCGTGCGCAGTTTCGGGCTGAGCCACGTGACGGTCGACGGCGTGCTGCGGGCCTTCCCCGACCTGCTGGAGCTCACCGAGGGCTGCCCGCGGGGCTGCGCGCACGGAGCCGAAGCACCCGAATGCGCCCTCGACGAGGCGGTATCGTCGGGCCTGCTGGCCCCGCAACGGCTCGACAGCTTCCGGCGGATGACCGCGGCGCGCTGATCGTCGTCCGCCGGCCGACGTCGATATGGTGGCCATCATGGCTTCCCGCGACTTCACCGATGACCTGCGCCTGGCCCATGTGCTGGCCGACAACGCCGACGCCATCACCACCAAGCGTTTCCGGTCCCGCGACCTGCAGGTTCGCACCAAGCCCGACATGACCGAGGTCAGCGACGCCGACACCGCCGTCGAGGAGGTCATCCGTCAGTCGCTGCGCCGGGCGCGACCCCGCGACGCCGTGCACGGTGAAGAGGGCGAGGACACCGGGTGGGGACCCCGCCGATGGGTGATCGACCCGATCGATGCCACCCGCAACTTCATCCGCGGCGTCCCCGTGTGGGCGACCCTCATCGCCCTGATGGTCGACAACCGGGTGTGCGCGGGCGTGGTGAGCGCCCCCGCGCTCGGACGCCGGTGGTGGGCGGCCGAGGGGGCGGGGGCGTTCACCGGCAAATCCCTGCTGAGTCCCACCCGCATCCACACGTCGGGGATCGGCCGGCTCGAGGACGCCTCATTCAGCTACTCCTCGGTCGGCGGCTGGATCACGAGCGGACGGGGCCAGAGCTTCGTCAACCTCATGAGGGAGTGCTGGCGCACCCGGGCCTACGGCGACTTCTGGAGCTACATGCTGGTCGCCGAGGGGGCCGTCGACCTCGCGGCCGAGCCCGAACTGGCCCTGCACGACATGGCCGCGCTCGACATCATCGTGCGGGAGGCCGGTGGCCGGTTCACCAACCTCGACGGCGAGCCGGGGCCCTTCGGTCCGGGCGCGATCTGCACCAACGGGCCGCTGCACGACAGGGTCGTTGCGGCGCTGGCCCACGACGGCAGCTGGGAGCCCGACGCGGCCGAGTAGCTCTCAGCCCTGCTCGAGCACCCGGAACCGCACCGTCTCCGGCATGGCCGACAACTCCTCGACCAGCGCACCGGTGAGGTCGTCGAGGTCGGTGACGACGTAGCCGTACTCGCCCTTGGTGGCCAGCGACTGGTAGGTGATGTTCGCGCCGTGGTCGGCGAAGGTGCGGTTGAGCCGGGCGAGTACGCCCGGCACGTTGCGGTGCAGGTGCAGCACCCGGACGCCCTGGACCGCTTCGGTGTTGACGCTCGGCAGGTTGACGCACATGCCGGTGGCACCCGATTCGGCGTAGTCGCCGAGCTTGGTGGCCACGTACCGGCCGATGTCCTCCTGGGCCTCCTGGGTGGATCCGCCGATGTGCGGGGTGAGGACGACGTTGGGCACGTTCTGCAGCGGACTGACGAACGGGTCTCCCGCCGTGCGCGGCTCGTGCTGGAAGACGTCCAATGCGGCCCCGGAGATGTGACCGGACTCGAGGTTGTCGACCAGGGCCTGCTCGTCGACGATGAATCCGCGCGACAGGTTGAGGAACATCGCCCGCGGCTTCATCTGCGCGAACTGCTCGGCGCCGAAGAAGTCCGCGTTCGCCGGACGCCCGTCGACGTGCAGGGTGACGGTGTCGGAGAGCGCCAGCAGTTGTTCGAGGGACTCGCACCGCTTGGCGTTGCCTAGGGCGAGCTTGTCGGCAAGGTCGAAGAAGACGACCCGCATGCCGAAGCTCTCGGCCAGCACCGACAGCTGTGAGCCGATGTTGCCGTACCCGACGATGCCCAGCGTGCGGCCGCGCACCTCGTGGGCGCCGGCGGCGGACTTGTCCCACACCCCGCCGTGCATGAGCCGGTTCTTCTCGGTGAGGCGGCGGGCCATGACGATGATCTCACCCATCACCAGCTCGACCACGCTGCGGGTGTTGGAGAACGGGGCGTTGAACACCGGCAGGCCCGCGTGCGCGGCGGCGACGAGGTCGACCTGGTTGGTGCCGATGCAGAAGCATCCCACCGAGGCGAGCTGGGACGCGCTCGCGATGACCCTCTGGGTGACGTGCGTGCCCGACCGGATGCCCAGAAGGTCGACCCCGTCGAGCGCGGCGATGAGATCCTCCTCTCCGAGCGAACCGGAACGCAGTTCGACGTCGTAGCCGCGCTCGCGCAGGCTCTCAACGGCGATCGGATGGATGTTCTCGAGGAGGAGTGCCTTCACGACGGCAATCCTAGGGGCGCGCCCGTGATACCCAAGGCGGACGTCTCACCCGCGGACGAACGTCCCGCTCCGGCCCGGCAGCCGCGGCACCGACGCGATCAGCCGGCGCGTGTAATCGTCGCGCGGAGCATCGTAGACGCTTGCCACCGGGCCCTGCTCGACGATTCGCCCCGCCTGCATGACCGCCACCCGGTCACACACATGGCGCACCACCGCGAGGTCGTGCGAGACGAGCAGCAGAGTGAGGCCGTCCTGCTCGACGAGGCGGAGCAGCAGGGTCAGCACCTGGGCGCGCACCGACACGTCCAGGGAGGACACGGGCTCGTCGGCGATCAGCACGTCCGGACGCGGCGCCAGGGCGCGGGCGATGGCGACCCGCTGGCGCTGTCCGCCGCTCAGTTCGTGGGGGTAGCGGTCGGCCAGCTCCGGGTCAAGACCGACCTCGACCATCACCTCGACCAGACGCCTCCCCGGGTCCAGAGGGACTCCGGGATGCCCGCGCAACAGGGGCGAGCGGAGCGGCTCGGTGATGCTCGTGCCGATCCGCATCCGCGGGTCGAGGGAGGACCGGGGGTCCTGGAAGACCAGTTGAACGCTCGCCCGCAGGTCGGCGAGGTCACGGGGACGCCGGCCCAGCGAGCGCCCCCGGAAGCAGACCGACCCGGACGTCGGCCGGTCGAGGGCGGCCAGCAGGCGCACGAGGGTGGTCTTGCCCGACCCGGACTCGCCGACGATCCCGAGCCGCACGCCGGCCTCCACGCTCAGCGAAACACCCCCCAGGGCCCGCACGGCCCCCTCCCCACGACCGAAGACGCGGGTGAGCTCGGTGGCGGTGAACAGGTTGGTCATCGGCCCTCGCCCCCGTACGGACGAGTCGGCGGGGCCCCCTCGGGCTCGGCGTCCAGGTCGTCGGGGACGGCCCCGGGCTCGGCGTCCAGGTCGGCGGGGACGGCCCTGGGCTCGGACGGATCGAAACGGGCGGCGGCCACCAGGGTCGCCGTATAGGGGTGGCGCGGCCGTTCGAGGATGTCGACGATGCGGCCGGTCTCGACGATCCGGCCCCGCCACATGACCGCGACCCGCTCGCACACCTGGGCCACCACCGCGAGGTCGTGGCTGATGAACAGGCAGGCCGCCTGCACGGAGGCGAGCTGCCGGTTGAGCACCCGCAGAACCGTGGCCTGCACGGTGACGTCGAGCGCCGTCGTCGGCTCGTCGCAGATCACCAGCGACGGTCGGTTCATCAGCGCCATCGCGATCAGCGCCCGCTGCCGCTGGCCCCCCGACAGCTGGTGCGGGTAGGCGTCGGCGATCCGCTGCGGGTCCTCGATGCCGACCCGGCCGAGCGCCTCCAGAACCGTCCCGCGGACCTGCCCCGACGAGGCGTCCCGGTGCAGGATGTAGGACTCCGCGACCTGGCGGCCGACCCGCATCGTCGGGTCCAGCGCGGTCATCGGCTCCTGGAAGACCATCGCCAGATCGCGACCACGAAGCCGCGACAGGACCGCGTCCGGTCGCCCGACGAGGTTCTCGCCGCGCCAGCGCAGTTGGCCACGCACGCGGGCGTTCTCGGGGAGCAGACCCATGATCGACAGCGCGGTGACCGACTTGCCCGATCCGGACTCGCCGATGAGCCCCAGCCGTTCCCCTGGCGCGAGCGAGAACGAGATGCCGCGCACGGCCGGCAGGCGACGGCGTCCGAAGTCGACCGACAGGTCGTCGACCTCGAGCACGCCCGTCATGAGACCTCCCTCAGCCGGGGATCGAGCAGGTCCCGGAGGGCGTCGCCCAGCACGTTGAACCCCATGACCGCCACGACGATCGCGGCCGCCGGCCACAGGGTGAGCAGTGGTGCGTTGAACAGCTGCGCCTGCGCGTCGTAGAGCATGCGACCCCACGTCGGGGTGGTCGGGGGCGTGGCCAGGCCGAGGTAACTGAGCGAGGCCTCGGCGAGGATGGCCATCCCGAAGCTGACCGACGCCTGCACGCCGATCAGCGGCGCGATATTCGGCCACACGTGCCGGACCGCGATGCTCGCCCACGAAATGCCCGAACCGCGGGCTGCCCAGATGTAGTCCTGGCTCATCACGCTCAGCGTGCCCGCCCGGGCGACCCGGGTGAATACCGGCACGGTGGCGATCCCGATGGCGAGCGTCCCGGTGAGGCTCGATCCGCCGAATGCCGCCGCGAGCAGCATCGCCACGAGGATGGCGGGAAAGGCATAGAGCAGGTCGGTGGCACGGAGCACGACCCGCGACACGACACCGTGGGTCATCCCGGCGAGCATCCCGAGGGGGATGCCGAAGGCCGAGGCGAACGCGACCGCGACGATGCCGACGAGGAGACAAGTCCGGCTGCCGGCCATCAGTCGGCTCGCGATGTCGCGCCCGAACGTGTCGGTACCCAGCACGTGCGGCCAGCCCGGGCCGCCGAGCCGGTGCACCGGGTCGATGACGGCCGGGTCGTACGGCGTCCACACGAGCGCCAGCAGTGCGGCGACCACGACAAAGCCCACCGCGACCAGCCCGAAGATCAGCGGAACACGTCTCATCGCATCTCCCGGCGTCCCCGCAGCCGCGGGTCGAGGGCCAGATATCCGACGTCGACGAGGGCGTTGACGATCAGCACGAGGGCGACCATCAGCATGACGACCGCCTGCACGACGACGAGGTCACGCTTGCCGACCTCGTCGAGCAGCAGGCTGCCGAGACCCGGCATCGCGAACACCTGCTCGATGACCACGGCTCCCACGAACACGGTGGCCAGTTGCAGGCCGAGCACCGTGATCAGGGAGGTCGCGGCGTTGCGAACCCCATGGCGCCACAGGGCCGGCCAGAGCCGCCAGCCGATCGCCCGAGCGGTGCGGAACCAGTCCTCGGTGAGCACCTCGACGAACGCGGCCCGGACGTAGCGGGCCAGCAGCGACCCGTTGACCAGCGCCAGGCTGACCGAGGGGAGGATCAGGTGCCGAAACCACTCGAGGGGATCGCGCTGGAGATCCGTGTAGCCGCCCGCGGGGAGCCAGCGCAGGTACACGGCGAACACCAGGACGAGCACGATGCCCGCCACGAACGCGGGAACGGCCATCCCGAGTTGGCTGAGTGTCGCGGCGATGAACCCGCGGGCGCGTCGCCGGTGCACTGCGGCGTACATCCCGAGGGGCATCGCGACGACGACCGACAGCACCATGCCGAGCGTCACCAGTGACAACGTGACCCCGAAGCGTGGCCAGATCAGCGAGGCGACCGGATCCCCCGACAGCAGGGATGTGCCGAGGTTGCCCGTGACGAGGCCGTGCAGCCACGACAGATAGCGCACCCACAGGGGCCGGTCGAGCCCCAGGTGGGCGCGCAGTTGAGAGATCGCGGCGGGGTCGGCGTTGGTGCCCAGGATGGCCGCCGTCGCGTCACCGGGCAGCGCGTTGAGCGCGACGAAGATCCCCGCCGACGCGACCAGAAGGCTCGCCACCAGGGTGGTGAGCCTCCCGAGGATCTGCCGGGTGATGGCCATGGGATGTCCGGAGCGCGGCGCGCGTCGTCTAGTTGTTGCGGGACGCCAGCGTCGTGAGGTCGAAGCTCGACGTGACCTCGTTGGCCGTGATGCCGCTGATGGAGGAGTCGCAGATCGCGATGTGCGGGAACAGGAACAGGAAGTCGCCCGCCGCGTCGGTGGTGAGGATCTCGGCCGCCTGCTTCATGTACGAGATGAACTCCGCGTCGGTCGGTGCCTGGTCGGCCTCGGCGATCAGCAGGTTGAACTCGGGGTTGTCGTAGTGCCAGTAGTAGTTCTTGTCGGCCCACTTGACGATGTCCTTGGGCTCCACGTGGTTGACCACGGTGAGGTCGTAGTCGCCCTTCTGGAACACCTGACTGATCCACGTGCTGAAGTCCTGCTGCTGCACCTTGACGGTGATCCCGACCTGTTTGAGCTGCGCGGCGACGAACTGCGCCGAGGCCGTCGCATATGACAGGTTCGGCACCGGCATCGACAGCGTGAGCCCCTTGCCGTAGCCGGCCTCCTTCAGGAGTTCCTTCGCCTTCGCCGGATCGTAGGGGTAGTAGCCGGCGAGATTCTCGTAGTAGGGGTCGGTGGGCGGCACCATCGACCCGATGAGCGTTCCCTGGCCACCCCAGACCGAGTCGAGCAGGGCCTTGCGGTCGACGGCGTAGATGATCGCCTGGCGGACCTTGAGCTTCTTGAGGGGCGCGGAATCGTGGTTGAAGCCCATGACCACCTCACCGTTGCTGGTGCCCTTCACCACCGTGTACTTGCTCGTGTCGCTGAACTGTCCCAGTGCGCTCGGCGTGGTGAGGTCGGAGATGATGTTGATGTCCCCCGCCTTCATCGCGGTCGTCATCGCGTTGGGGTCGGCGAAGTACTTGAAGGTCACCGACCCGAAGTGTGCCTCGTTGCCCCAGTAGTTCGTGTTGCGGGCAAGGGTCACCGAGTCGCCCTTGTTCCAGGCCTTGAACACGTACGGCCCGGAGCCCGCGGTGGCCGTGCCCAGGGTTGAGAAGCCCTTCGGGTCGATGACGATTCCCGCGGGGCCGGCCATGTTGTACAACCAGAAGTGACTGCGGTGCCGCAAGGTGACCTGCACGGTGCTACGGCTCGTCGCGACGGCGTCGGTGACGATCGCGAGCTGTGCCTTGATCGTCGCGGTCGTGCTCGGGTTGGTGCGGATGTGGTTCAGGCTGTCGACCACGGCCTGCGCAGTGATCGGATCGCCATTGGCGAACGTCGCGTGCGGCTGCAGCGAGAACGTGTAGGTGGTGCCATCGGGTGAGACGGTCCAGTCGGTGGCGAGCAGGCCCACGAGGTTGCCGACGCCGTTGATCTTCACGAGCGTCTCATAGACGTTGTACAGCAACGCCTGCGGGCCACCGGCACCGTCGGTGGTGGTGATGTCGAGCCCGGTGGGCTCCAGGGAGGCCCCGACGACCAGGCTCGATGCGCTCGCGGACCCTCCCGGATCCCCGGTGTTGGAGCAGCCCGCGAGTGTCAGCAGTGCCATGGCTGCCAGTAGCGCGGCAATCGGCGTGAACAGCTTCCAGCCATGGCGGCGTCCCATGCCGTCTCCTGTCGTGGGTCCTCGGTACGAACGCCGCAAGGGCGTGACGATCCTACTCGGTGAGCCGCCGGCCGCCGCCGTCCAGGCGCGACCCCCCGGCCGTTGGGCGGGGCGCCGGAAACCGGGTCTCCTGGACGGCCAGCGGTTCTACAGTGCAGGGAGGGGGCTCCGAGGGGCCCGGCGCCGACGTGGAGGGTCGCGGGACCGAGATGCCGCACGAGTTGCCGGCCGGGGAATCCATCGCGTCCCTGCCACCGGATCAGGTGCTTCGGGCCATGGGATCGGGTTCGGGTGGCCTGTCCTCCGACGCCGCCGCCGAGCGGCTCGCGCGGTACGGGCGCAACGAGATCCAGGCACATCATGGTCGGCCGGTCATCGTCGAGTTCGTGGCACAGTTCACCAGCCCGATGGCGATCCTCATGTGGGTCGCCGGCGCGATCGCCGTCATCGCTGGTCTGCGTGAACTCGGCCTGGCCGTGTTCGCGGTGGTCGTCATCAACGGGGTGTTCGGGTTCTGGCAGGAGTACCGCGCCGAGCGGGCCACCGACGAGCTCCGCCGAATGTTGTCCAGTCATGCGGTCGTCGTCCGTGACGGTTCCGAGGTCGTGATCCCCACCGAGGAGCTCGTGCCGGGTGATCTCGTGCTGGTCGGCGAGGGCGAGCGGATCGGGGCGGACGCCCGGATCGTCCAGTGCGAGGATCTCCGCGTCGACCAGTCGACGCTCACCGGGGAGTCGAGGGCGGTGCACAAGTCCCCCGCCGCGATCCACGGTGACCGCCCGGCCGCCCACCTGGCCAACATGGTGTTCGCCGGCACCGCGGTGGTCACCGGCGACGGGCGGGGCGTGGTGACCGCCACCGGCATGACCACCGAGTTCGGCCGCATCGCCCGCCTCACCCAGTCGGTGCCGGACGCCCCGAGTCCCCTGCAACGGGAACTGCGCCGGCTGACCCGACAGCTCTCGCTGCTCGCCCTCACCCTGGGGGCGGTCTACTTCGCCGTGGCCGTGCTGGTCGTCGGGGAAGCGCCGGTGACCGCGTTCACCTTCGCCCTGGCGATGATCGTCGCATTCATCCCCGAGGGGCTGCTGCCCACCGTGACCCTGTCACTGGCGATGGCCGTCCAGCGGATGGCCCGGCGGAACGCGCTGGTCAAGCGCTTGTCGTCGGTCGAGACGCTGGGCTGTACGACGGTCATCTGCTCCGACAAGACCGGGACCCTCACCCAGAACCAGATGACGGTCACTCGCATCTGGCTCCCTGACGGAACCTACGAGGTGGAGGGACGCGGCTACGCCCCGGTCGGTGACATCGTCCGCTCCGGGACGCACGCCACCGCCGACGAAGACACGGCTCTGCGGAGCGTGCTCGAGGCCGTCGTCCTGTGCAACAACGCGACGCTCGTCGAACCCCGAGCGGACGGAGATGCCGAGTGGTCGGTTCGCGGTGACCAGACGGAGGCCTGCCTGGTGGTGGCGGCCGCCAAGGGCGGCGTCCATGCCGAGCCCCTGCGCCGTGAGCGTCCCCGCGTCCGCGAGCTGCCGTTCGACCCGCACCGCCAACGGATGACCACGATCCACACGGTCGACGGCCGCCGCGTCGCCTATACGAAGGGTTCGCCCCAGGAAATCGCCCGCTTGTGCACGACGATCAGCCCTGGTGGCATACGCACCGGGCTGACCGAGGCGCACGCCCGCGAGATCGCCGCAGCCAACGACGATCTGGCCCGCGCGGGCCTCCGGGTGCTCGCGGTCGCCGTCCGCGTCCTTGACGACAGGGCCGATCCCGCATGCTTCACGATCGCCGGGGTGGAGCGGGACCTCACCTTCCTCGGCCTGGTCGCCATGGAGGATCCTCCCCGTGACGGGGTCACGGACGCCGTCGCGCTCTGCCACCGGGCTGGGATCCGGGTCATCGTGATGACCGGAGACTACGGACTCACCGCCGAGTCGATCGCCCGCAGCATCGGGATCGTCCGGGGGGAACATCCACGGGTGATCCCTGGGTCCGAACTGTCGGCCATGGCCGACGCCGACCTCGTGGAGGCGCTGCGGGGGGAGACGATCTTCGCCCGGGTCGCCCCCGAGCAGAAGTACCGGGTGGTCGCCACACTGCAGCAGCTGGGTGAGGTCGTCGCCGTGACCGGTGATGGGGTCAACGACGCACCCGCGCTGAAGCTGGCCGATATCGGGATCGCGATGGGGCGCACCGGCACCGACGTGTCGAAGGAAGCCGCCGACATGATCCTCACCGACGACCACTTCTCCTCGATCGTCGAGGCGATCCGGGAGGGCCGCGGCGTCTACGACAACATCCGGCGCTTCCTCACCTACATCCTCACGAGCAACGTGGCCGAGGCCGCCCCCGCCACCGCGTTCCTCGTCTCGGGTGGGCTGATCCCCCTGCCTCTCACCGTGATGCAGATCCTCACCATCGACCTGGGCACCGACCTGGTGCCGGCGCTCGGGCTCGGCACCGAGCAGCCGGAGGACGACGTGATGGACCGCCCGCCCCGCAGCCTCGCGTCCCGGCTCATGAACCGACGCGTGCTGGTGCTCGCGTTCGCCTGGTACGGGCTGCTCGAGGCGGTGTTCGCGCTGTCGGCGTACTTCCTGGTCAACCTCCTCAGCGGCTGGCCGGCGACCGCACTGGCCGCCTCGGGCACGGTGTACGACCGGGCCACCACGATGACGCTCGGGGCGATCGTCTTCGCCCAGATCGGGGCCGTGCTCAACTGCCGCACCGAGAGGGCCTCCGTGCTGCGGGTGGGCCTGCTCAGCAACCGGCGGGTCAGCCTCGGCATCGGCATCGAGGTCGTGCTGTTGGCGCTGTTGAGCTACCTCCCGGCACTGCAGGTCGCCTTCGGCACCGCCCCGCTGCAGCCGCTCGACTGGGGGATCCTGGCCGTGCTGCCCGTGCTCATGGTGGGGCTCGGGGAGGCGCGCAAGGCCCTGATCCGGCGACGTCCCATCGTCCACCCCGGGGTCTGAGGGAGCGGGCCGGCCACGGCCACGGGTCGGGCGCCCCCGGTGGAGCCGCCCGACCCGTCTCGGTCGATGGCGATCAGATCGCCGACCACCCGCCGTCGCTCGGCAGGATCGCGCCGTTGACGTTGCTCGAGTCATCACTGAGCAACCAGGTGATGGCGGCTGCGAGTTCCTCGGGGGCGGCCACCGGCGGAACCGTGGTCTGCATGATCGGCCCGAGGACACCCGCGGCGTACGCGGAGTGGAAGGGCGCCTCGATGTTGGTCGCCACCGGTCCGGGAGCGACGGCATTGGCACGGATCCCCTGGCCCTTGTAGAACACCGCGACGCTCTTGGTGAACCCGTTCACGGCGTGCTTGGACGCCGTGTAGGCGACGCCGGATGCCGAGGCACGCAGTGACGCCTCGGAACTGACGTTGACGATCGCGCCCTTGCCCGCCTCGAGCATGAGCGGCAGCACCGCGCGGGTGAGGCGCATGACCGCCGTGATGTTGACCGCGAGCACGCGGTCCCAGGTGGCGTCGTCGACCTCGGCGGGCGGCAGGAACGCATCCATGATCCCGGCGACGTTGGCGAGGGCGTCGACCCGGCCGCCGGCAGCTGCCACGACCGCCTGCACGCCGTCTTCCGAGGCGATGTCCCCGGCGACCGGACGCAGATCGAGGTCGGGGAACTCGGCGGTGAGCTCTCGAAGGCGTTCGGCGGAGATGTCGGCGGCGACGACCGTCGCCCCCTCTCGCGCCAGGCGGACGGCGGTGGCTCGTCCGATGCCTGACCCGGCGCCGGTGACGATCGCGGTTCTTCCGGTGAAGCGACCACTGATGACGTCGGACATGTCACTTCTCTCCCGTGGCTGGTGGAGGAAGCCCCAGTGCCCCTCCCCGCGTCACGCTACGCCGCGGAGTGGACCACATCGGGCCCTCAGCGGCACCTCGCGCAAGCCGTCGCGCGTGCGCCGATCCGGCGCGCGAGATATCGGGCGTCCGCTGCGACGCCGGCGAGGTCACCGGATGCCAGGGAGTACTGGAACGCCAGCCCGCAGAAGTAGAGACCGTCGACGTCGTCGGCCACGCCCCGCCACTCACGCGGCCAGCCGCGCCGGTCGAGCACCGGAAGGTCGATCCAGCCGAAGTGCTGCTCGAAGCCGGTGGCCCAGACGATCGTCCGGGCGTCGATGAGCGTGCCATCGTCCACCAAGGGACGCCCCTCCCGGGTCCCCACCACCCGGGCGGTGTTGCGCACCACCCCCCGCTCGGCGAGATCGGCCCGCCTGACGCGCAACATGGGACCCCCCCGTTGCCGGATGTGCGGCACGAGCAGGCGCCCGGCCGGGGTCGCCCGGGTCAGGATGTGCCGTCCGGTCGCCATGGCCAGGGGCCAGGCCAGCAAGAGCGGCCGGGATCCCCACCTGACGGGGACCTGACCCCGATCGGGGCCGACCAGGGTGGTGGTCCGCGTCGCCGCCAGCTCGTAGGCGATGTCGCACCCGGAATGGGAGGCGCCGACGACCAGCACCGGGCCGTCGAGCAGCTGGGAGGGACGCCGGTACTCACTGGAATGCAGTTGCTGGATGGACGGGTCGAGACGCCCCGCGGCGGCGGGAACGTGGGGACTGCTGCCGTAGGTTCCGGTCGCCACGACCACCGCCCCACACCGGTAGCTGCCCACGTCGGTCGCGACGTCGAAGCAGCCCTCCGGATCCCGCGCGACGCGGGTCACCAACACCCCGGTGCGCACCGGTAGGTCGAAGCGGGCGGCGTACGCCTCGAGATAGTCGGCCACCTCGTCCTTGCCCGGGTAGGCGCCCGGGGGGCCGGGGAATCGGAGCCCGGGGAGCCCGTCGTAGCGGGCCGGCGTGAACAGGCGCAGCGAGTCGTAGCGCTGCCGCCAGGTATCGCCCACGCGAGGGTGGTGCTCGAGGACGACGCAGGACACGCCCCGGTCGATCAGCGCCCTGGCGGTCGCCAGCCCCGCCTGTCCACCGCCGACGATCACGGTCTCGACGGTCAGCCGCTCAGGGTGCCGCCGCGCCCCGGGAGCCGGGGAGCGGGGCTGCCGGTTCCCGTCGGCGTTCAGGCGCCGAGCCGTTCGAGGCCGTGGTAGACGACGAAGGCGGGCCAGACAAGGCCCTCCAGCACCGCGAGAGCGTGGGGCCACAACCCGTGCCCGGCGTGCATCCAGAAATAGACCCAGGCGCCGAGGATCCCGAGCCCGTAGATGGCATTGCCCGCTTGTCCGGCCGAGGTGACACGGATGCTGTTCGCGTTCATCACTGCGTCCTTTCCGCAGGTCAGCGACCCGGCGGACGCCGACAGCCTCCATCATGGCACCCGATGTGAGCGGACTTCGGTCCCGGCGCACGGCGGCTTCTGCGGCCGTGTGGCCCACAACACGGTGATGGAGTTCGAGCACGGGGTGACGCCCGGAGTTCGAAGGCCCCACGTGGTGTACGACCTCGGCAGCGAGCCCGACCCGCTCTACAGTTTCGCCAACGAGCGAACCTATTGGGCGTGGCTCCGGCGGGCCGTGACCCCCTGGCCGGTGCGGTCGCCGTCGATCGCTTGTTCTTCTCGCATCCGGGATCCGGCAGCAAGATCCTCGCGATGGCCCTCGTCGTCGCGGCGGTGGCCGTCGGCGGCCTCGGGGTCCGGCGCTGGTGGGCCTCCGAACTCGCGCTGCGGCAAGCCGTCCGCTCCCGGGCTTCGGGGTCCCCTGACCGTCGCCCCCGCCGCACTCCTCGTCGCGGCCGGCGTCGTGGTCCTCCTCGCCACCGGGGACGGACGAACCGTGGCCGGGTCGCCGGGTCGGCTGTGGGGCCGCCAGGATCCGTTCGAGCGCAACCATCTGCAACGCAGCATCGACCTGGTCGGGCGCGGGGGCGTCTTCGCCGTCACGATGATCGTGCTCGTGGCCGCCAACGCCTCCGACGTGCTGGGGTTGGCGCTGATCGCCGCGGGGCTGTTCAGTGCCCTGGCGGCGGCGTCGCGCCTGCGCTAGGTGCGGGAGACCCACCTGGGGTTCTCAATTCTGTCCACCCGCGGGGGCGGATTGGTGATCGGCTCGGCACTGGCATCGATCATCACCGCCGGGCTGGTGGCGGTGCTCATCGTCCACCCCTGACCCGGCGTTCCGCGTCGACGGTGCGAGCGCTCGTGCGGGTGTGAGCCCGCATCTCACACCGGCGCGTGCACCTGGTAGACCTCCAGTTCCCACCACTTCGCCAGCGGAAGGCGATGAACCGTTGCCTCGGCGCCTGCTGCATCCTCGGCCGAGACTTCCAGGAGGACCTTGTCCCGGGCCACCGAGACCCGAATCGTGCCGAGCACATGCTCGGCTTCGAGGACCTTCGCTTGGGCCATTTTTCGTCGGTTCGGCCTTCTGATCGACGGCGAGCGACGTAGGCCCTGGTGGTCGGGTCGATGCGCATCCGGACGAGCACTATGGTGTTGCGGGCCCGGTTGAGTCGCCGGTCGCCGCCGCGGTTGAGGCGGTAGTGGACCGTGTTGCCGGATGAGGCGGGGATCGGGCAGGCGCCGGCGATCGAGGCGAACACGGCCTCGGAACCGATCCTGCCCG
>JAJXWF010000199.1 GCA_021781735.1 Actinomycetes bacterium | reverse complement strand
AGCGCGCCGTACATGATGAACGACAACGCCAGCAGGATGCCGAGCAGCGTCAGGATGCGCCGGATGAGGAATCGGATCATGGCGAACTTTCTGGGGCTGGACTCTGGGTGAGTCTACGGTGCGGAACATACAGGGACGGTTGGGGCACCCGGAAATCCGGATGCCCCAACCGTCACTCGACTACCGAAGTGGCATGCCCGCGGCGGTCAGCTGTTCGGCAGCTTCCACTCCCAGAAGTTCCAGAAGTAGGTGGGCGACAGCGGCGAGACGGACACGTTCTGGACCATGGTCTTGTTGTAGACCGTGAGGTCCGGGAACTGGAAGATCGTGTCGCCGAACGCATCGTCCACCAGGATCTTCTCGATCTTGTCGTTCAAGGCGAACTGCTGGGCGACGTCCAGCGTTCCGTACAGCTGCTTGTAGAGCGCGTCGATCTGCTTGTTCGAGTAGCCCGTGAAGTTGTTCTGCCCACCGGTGATGTAGTTGGCAGCGTCACCGGACAGGCCGGTGCTCGTGAGCTGCCACGCGAACAGGCTGGCGTCGTACTTGCCCGACCCGAGCAGCGTGCTCCAACTGTCGGAGCCGTTGTCCTCGACGTTGAACAGGCCCTGGGCCGCCGCCTTGATGAGCTGGTACTCACCCTGGCGCCGCGGGTTGGACTTGGCGTAGAGGAAACGCACGTTGACCGGCGTCTTCACGCCCGCCTGCTTGAGCAACGCGGCCGCCTTCTGCTTCGCGGAGGCGGGGACGTCGGCCGGCCAGGCCTTGTCCATGCCGTTCGCTGCCACAGTGGAGGGGTAGTACTGGGTGTTGCCCGGGTCGACGTTGTAGGAGTTGCGCACCGTGGCGTTGGGGTTCAACGGAACGATGAGCTTGGTGACGATCTCCTGGCGCGGGACCAGCATGAGGAACGCGTTGCGCACGTCCTTGGCCTTGGTCGCGTCACCGCCGTAGGTGGCGGGGTCGAACGGGCCCTTGTTGTTCATGACCAGGTCGACGTGCTCGTAGGTGGCGTTGTTGCCACTGAGCACGGTGGCGTTGGACGACTGCTGTGCGTTCTTCAGCAGGTCGGCCGTCGCCTGCGGTTCGATGATCGCGACCTTGCCGTTCTGCAGGTCGGTGAGCTGTGACCCGCCGTCCTCGTTGAAGCTGATGATCAGCTGCGCGATCGAGGGCTTGTGGTCACCTGTGTACTTCGGGTTGAGACCCAGCTGCACATACTGCTTCGACTTGAGGTCGGTGATCATGTACGGCCCGTCGGAGACCAGGAGGTCCTTGTTGGACGGCATCGAATCGAAGTTGTAGGTCGAGTTCCACACGTTCGAGATCTTCGACAGTGCAGCCTTGTCGTGGTTCTTGAACGCGTCGACCACGGCCTGGTTGGCCTTGGTGGGGTCGGAGATGCCGAGGGCCAGCTTGCCGATGATGTGTGCGGGCAGGCCCGGGTTCAGCAGGGACTGCTCCCAGTCGGCGTACGCGGTGCTGAACTTGTAGGTCAATGACTTGCCGTTGGCGTCACCGGTCGGGAAGTCCTTGATGAGGTTCCAGGCGGGGCTCGAGGCGTCGAAGTAGACCTGGTCACCCGCGTTGGGCTTGAGGTTGCCGTTCGCGTCGTAGAGCTTCGCGATCTGGGTCGGATCGGTGACCGTGTTGAACAGGCCGCTGATCGCACCGTAGGCGAGGATCGTGTCGGCGTTGACCACCGGCTGTCCGTCGGACCACATCGCCTTGTCGCTGAGGGTCTCCTGGACGGTCAGCGGCGAGTCCGCGGTCTTCTGGTAGGTGCCGAACGAGGTGTCGGGCACCAGCTTGAGGTCCTTGTTGTAGTAGTTGAACGTCGACGACGTGAGGTAGACGACATTCGCGTTCGTGACGTTGTTGCCGCTGCTCGTGTTGTTGTTGAGCGAGTAGAACGGCTGGTTCCACCCGACGGTCAGTGTCGTCGAGTTATTGATCGTGTCACTCTTCTGCGTGGTGGGCGACGAACTGCCGCACGCACTCAGAGCGAGGGCGGTCGCTGCTGCCAGCGCAACGATCGCCCCTAGCTTCTTGTGACTCACACTTCCTCCCGGAATCGTCGGATGGCCAGGTGTAACCCGTGGATGCCCCTGGGGCGGGCATCGATCCTGCCCATCGTGGTCGTTGGGGTGAAACTACACCGGTCAGGCCCGATACCCTCGTTCGGCCGAGGCCTCGTCACCAGATCGTTACGCGGCGGTCAGGAGCCACGGCCGAGCGGCGTGGGCCGGGGGCTTCCCCCAGCACTTTGGTAAGCTGCAGCGGCCGCAGTGTGGGCCCTGTGCGGCTGACCGGCCACCATGTCCTTTGAGAAGGAAAGTCCCTGATGCTTTCTGCTGTCGCCACGGTGTTCCGCACCCCGGAGCTGCGTAAGAAGGTGCTCTTCACCCTCTTCATCCTCGCGGTGTTCCGGCTGGGGTCGGTCATCCCGGTACCCAATGTGAACATCGCCGCGATCAACACCTGCCGACTTCAGGCACAGTCGGGTGCGAACGCCGGGCTCTATTCGATGATCAACCTGTTCTCGGGCGGGGCACTGCTCCAACTGGCGATCTTCGCGCTCGGCATCATGCCCTACATCACCAGCTCGATCATCCTGCAGTTGCTCACGGTCGTGATTCCGCGTTTGGAGAGCCTCAAGAAGGAGGGCTCCTCGGGGCAGGCGACGATCACCCAGTACACGCGGTACCTCACGCTGGTGCTCGCCGTGCTCCAGGCGACGGCGTTCGTCACGCTGGCCGTCAACGGCACCCTCTTCCAGAACTGCGGGTCCGTTGTGTACAACAAGGGTGTCTTCTCCGTGATCGTGATGATCCTCACCATGACCGCCGGAACGTCGATCATCATGTGGATGGGGGAGCTGATCACCGACCGGGGCATCGGCAACGGGATGTCGGTCATGATCTTCACCCAGATCGCCGCGCAGTTCCCGACGTCCCTCTGGGCCATCAAGACGGCCCGCACCGGTGCGAACGCGTGGTTCGTCTTCAGCATGGTCATCGCCGTCGGGCTGCTCGTCATGGCCGCGGTGGTGTTCATGGAGCAGGCCCAGCGACGGATCCCGGTCCAGTACGCGAAGCGGATGGTGGGCCGGAGGATGTTCGGGGGCACCACCACCTACATCCCGCTCAAGGTGAACCAGTCTGGGGTCATCCCGGTCATCTTCGCGTCGTCGATGCTGCAGTTGCCGGTGCTGTACGCCACCTTCCAACCCAACGGGTGGGGCGCCCAGTGGATCGGCGCGAACCTCGTGTCCGGCACCCATTGGAGCTACAACCTGCTCTATTTCCTGCTCATCGTGTTCTTCTGCTACTTCTATGTGGCCATCACCTTCGATCCCGTCGAGGTGAGCGACAACATGAAGAAGTACGGCGGCTTCATCCCCGGAATCCGGGCCGGCCGGCAGACGGAGGAGTATCTCGCCTTCGTGCTGAGCCGCCTCACCGCCCCCGGGTCGCTCTATCTGGCGCTGGTCTCGCTTCTGCCGACCCTGGCGTTCGTGGTGGTCGGGGCGCAGGGTAAGTTCCCATTCGGTGGGACGTCGATCCTCATCGTTGTGGGTGTTGCGCTCGACACGGTGAAGCAGATCGAGAGCCAGCTTCAGCAACGTAACTACGAAGGATTCCTCAGGTGAGAATGCTCATCATGGGAGCCCCTGGCGCAGGCAAGGGCACTCAGGCCAAACAGATCAGCGACCACTACGGCATTCCCGCAATATCCACCGGCGAGATCTTCCGGCGCCACATCGCCGAACAGACCGAACTCGGGAAGAGGGTGAAGGAGATCATCTCCGCGGGTGACTTCGTCCCCGACGTGCTGACCACCGCCCTCGTCGCCCAGCGACTGCTGGAGCCGGATGCGCGCACGGGCTTCCTGCTCGACGGCTACCCCCGCACGGCGGCCCAGGTGGCCGCCCTCGACATCATGCTCGGCGACCTCGGGACCGGTCTCGACTGCGTCCTGTCGCTCGAGGCCGACGTCGACGACCTCGTCGCGCGGCTGCTCAAGCGGGCCGAAATCGAGGGGCGCGCCGACGACAACGAGACGACGATCCGGCACCGCATGGGCGTCTACGAGGCGGAGACGGCCGAACTCATGGATATCTTCGCCCGGCGCGGGATCCTGCTGTCGGTCAACGGCGAAGGGGGCATCGACGAGGTCACCCGGCGCATCGTCGCCGCCATCGACGAGTTCACCGGGGCCCTGAGGTGAGTTTCGTCGAACGCATCGAACTGAAGCGGCCCGACCAAATCTCGGTTATGCGTCGCGCCGGGCTGGTGGTGGCCGAGGCACTCCTGGCCATGCGGGACGCCGTCTCGCCAGGTGCCACCACCTCGGACCTCGACGAGATCGCCCGCCGGGTCCTGATCGCCCACGGTGCGACCTCGTCGTTCCTCAATTACGGTGTCGACTGGGGCTTCACCCCCTACCCAGCCGTCACCTGCGTGTCGGTGAACGACGAGATCGTGCACGGCATCCCGGGCTCACGGGAGCTTCTGCAGGGCGATGTCGTGTCGGTCGATTTCGGGGCGATCGTCGACGGCTGGCACGGGGACGCCGCCCGCACCTTCGTCGTGGGTGAGCCCTCGGGAGCCGATGCCGCGTTGATCGAGACCACGCGGAGGGCGATGTGGGACGGGATCGCGGCCGCCCACGGTGGCAAGCGGGTGGGCGACGTGTCGGCGGCCATCGAACGCAGCATCGTCACCCGAGGCCAGGCGGAGGGCCGCAGCTACGGGATCGTGCGCGACTTCACCGGCCACGGCATCGGAACCTCGATGCACATGGCGCCCGACGTGCCCAACTACGGCCGTT
>JAJXWF010000028.1 GCA_021781735.1 Actinomycetes bacterium | reverse complement strand
CGATGGAACTGTGGCAGCGCGGCGAGCGACTCGCGGCGATCTGCCAGCAGTGGCTCGACGGAGCCCGGGCCACGATCGCCGCCGCCCGCGGCGGCGACACCGACAGCTGAGCGTCGCCCGGCACCGAGCCGGCGGTCAGGCCGAGCGCACGGCCTTCACCACGTAATCGTCGCCGTGGAACGTCCCCGGCCCGCCCTTCCCGGCACGTTCGCGCGTCTCGTTGACGCGCAGCGTCCAGGCGTTGTCACCGCTCAGGATCTCGGCGGCCAGGGCGGGGCTCAACATCACCGCCGGGTTGCCCGTGCGGTCGGCATGAGTCCCCGGGAAGTCGACGTGGTGCACGATGAGCAGGGTGCCGCCGGGGGCGACCAGCGACTTCAACCGTTCGATCGGCTCGTGCTCGATGGGCAGCGGTGCATAGAACGAGCTGACCAGGTCGAACGATTCGAGGGGCAGGTCGGTGTCCCGCAGTTGGCCGAGCCACCACGAGATGTCCACGCCCGCCTCAGCGGCCGCCTGCCGAGCCCGCTCCAGCGCCACGCTCGACGGGTCGAGCGCCGACACCTGCCACCCCTGCCGGGCGAGCCATACCGCGTCGGCACCCTCACCGCAGCCGACATCGAGAGCCCGGCCAGGAGCCAGGTCGGAGACCTCGTCGACGAGGCTCGAGTTGGGGCGGCCACTCCAGATGCGGTCGCTGCTCGAATAGCGGGCGTCCCAGTCGGCTGGGGTGTGGTGGTGATGTTGTTCGCTCACCGGCCCAGTGTGGCACGGGGCACCCAGCGGCCAGGGGCGTGCGCCGCTGAGCGGTCGCCGCTCAGCGGCTGCTGGTGAGGGTGGTGACGAAGGTCTCGAGCGCCCCATAGGGCTCGGCCCCTTCGATGATGATGGTGTCGGCCGAGGTCACCCGGACCAGGTAGCGGGTGGAACCGTCGGTGCCCGCGTAGCGGGTCCAATGCTGACCGGCGACGGTGCTCGTCCCGTCCGGGGCGGCCGAGTGGGTGAACTCCTCGACGAACGTCGGGAGCTTCCCCGCCTGCTGGGAGATCGACACGAAGGTGTCATCCGGTGTCTGGTAGCCGACGACCCAGGTGCCGGCCTCCGCGACCCCATGACCGAGCAACTGGCCGCCGAGCGGCGTCCATGCCGCCTCGATCGGAACCCATGCACGGGGCAGGCCGGTGGCCACCAGCAGCGGGAACGACGCCTTCGGCTGCGCCTGGACGGCGGCCGCGACCGGATCGATCGCCTCAACCGGTGGGCGGGCCGGCGCGCGCTGGAACAGCGCCACGATGAGCAGGATCGGCACGAGCAGCACCGCGAGCGAGATGAGCATGTCCCGGCCGCCGGCCTTGCGGGTCCGGCGACGGGTCGCCTGGCGCTGCGCCTGTCCGATGGCCTTCTCGCGGGCCACACGCAGGGCCTCGAACTGCGCAGGGCCGAGGCGCTGCGTGGGGTCGGGCTGTGGCTGGGTCACCGGGAGATTCTGCCACGCGACCCGGCGGATGCGACCATGTGCCGGTGAGCGATGGGCTTCCCGTGACCCTGGCGCGCAGTGATGCCGACGGCTTCGACATCACCGTCCGACGCCGCAGCACGGCCGCCGGCGAGGCCCACGAATTGATCGTCAACGCCATGTTCGCGATGGACTCCGTCGACACATCCAGCGAAGTCGCCCTGGCCGACCTCGTACCGTCGGACGCCGCGACCGCGCTGGTGGGTGGCTGGGGCTCGGGTTCACCGCCGACCGGCTGGCGCAGCGTCTCCCCGGGGCGCGGATCGACGGGATCGAGTTTTCGGCGGCCCTGATCCGCTGGGCCCGCGACGGGCTCACGGGCACCCTCGCCCGGGTGGCGTCGGCGCCAGGCGTGCGGATCACCCGGGCCGACGTCGCCGACGTGCTCACCGGGCGGCGCGAACCCGCCGGCCCGTGGGACGCGGTGCTACTCGACGTCGACAACGGCCGCGACTTCCTCCTCCACGAGCACAACGGACGTCGGTACGCCGCCGGCCTGCTCGGGCACACGGTGGCACGACTGACGCCCGGGCGGTCTGCTGGCGGTGTGGTCGGAGCGCGCAACGGCCGACCTGGACGCCCGGATGCGCGGGCTCGGCCCGCGGGCCGGCGTCCGGATCGTGCCCGTGGAGCGCGACGGACACCGGATCGACGATGCGATCCACTGGTGCCGCACGGCGTGACCGCACGTGGTTCAGAGGTCGTCGCCGAGCAGCTCGGTGACCAGGGCGGCGATCGGCGAGCGCTCCGACCGGGTGAGGGTCACGTGGGCGAACAGCGACTGCCCCTTGAGCTTCTCGACCACCGCCGCGATCCCGTCGTGGCGTCCGACCCGCAGGTTGTCGCGCTGGGCGACGTCGTGGGTGAGCACGATCCGGGAATTCTGGCCCATCCGGCTGAGCACCGTGAGCAGCACGTTGCGCTCGAGCGACTGGGCCTCGTCGACGATCACGAATGCGTCGTGCAGCGAGCGGCCACGAATGTGGGTGAGCGGCAGCACCTCCAGCATGTCCCGTTCGAGGATCTCCTCGATGACGTACTTCGTGGTCACCGACCCGAGGGTGTCGAACACCGCCTGTCCCCAGGGCGACATCTTCTCGTTCTCGGTGCCCGGCAGGTAGCCGAGTTCCTGGCCTCCGACCGCGAACAGCGGGCGGAACACGATGACCTTCTGGTAGAGCCGCCGCTCGAGAACCGCCTCGAGCCCCGCGCACAGCGCCAGCGCCGACTTGCCCGTGCCGGCCCGACCGCCGAGGGAGACGATGCCGACCTCCTGGTCGAGCAGCAGGTCGAGGGCCACCCGTTGTTCGGCCGAGCGGCCGTGGATGCCGAACGCGCCCGTGTCCGCCCGCACCAGACGGCAGCGACCGTCGGGCAGTTTGCGGCACAGGGCGGTGCCGCCGGGGCCGCGCAGCACGACACCGGTGTTGACCG
The DNA here is from genome assembly GCA_021781735.1 of Actinomycetes bacterium. GTDB lineage: Bacteria > Actinomycetota > Actinomycetes > Propionibacteriales > Propionibacteriaceae > JAJYQH01. The sequence goes on along the minus strand of JAJXWF010000028.1, from coordinate 20,259 downwards.
GCAGCGCGTCGGCCTCGGGCACGATCAGCGTGCCCTCGTCGTAGAGCAGTTCGATGGTGTTCTGGCCCACCTCGAGCGCGACCATGCCCGTCCACCCGCTGTCGACGGCGAGTTCGGCACGGTACTCCTCGGCGGCCAGGCCGCACGCCGACGCCTTGACCCGCATCGGCAGGTCCTTGCTGACGAGCACCACGTCGCGCCCCTCGTGGGCGAGGTTGAACGCGACTGCGAGGATCCGCGAGTCGTTGTCACCCAGCCGGAACCCGGTCGGAAGGCCGCCCTGGTCGGAGTGGTTGAGTTCCACATGCAGCACGCCTCCACGATCTGTTGATGGGCACGGGGACGTCGAGGTGCCCGAAGCGGATGCGCAGGTCGTCGAGCAGCCGCAGGGCCGAGCGTGCGTAGAAGCCCAGCTCGGGGTGGTGGCGTTTGCCCTCGAGTTCGGTGATCACCACGATCGGAAGCACCACGTCGTGTTCGGCGAAACGGAACAGGGCACGCGGATCGCTCAACAGCACCGAGGTGTCGAGCACGTAGGTCCTCACCGCGGTGGCGGGCCGGACGCCGGCATGCGAGACCATGGGGACGCCGCCAGGGGACAGTTCGCCGGTGTCGAGCACGGGGACTCCTTCGGACGCGGGGCCGTGCGCGATCGTCGCCCGACCCCAGAGGTGAGGTCAGGGTGGCGGGGAAGGCAGGACCGGTGGTCGGTGACGCGCCTCGCCCGTTCGGCCGTGACACGATCCGTCGACCGTCATCGGACACCGTCCATGCACTCACGCTAATGAGGCTCGGTCGCCGACTCCGACATTGACCGGTAACGATCCGGTGAACTGTGCCGAACACGTCGGCAACAAGGCGTCACGCTCCCCGCGTCAGACCGCTCGGCGTGTCCTGACGCTGTGCCACTGCGCATCCGGCCCGTCCGCCGACCCGGGGGTGGCGCCGTGGTGACGCTCCCCGGCCCGGCCACCCTCCCGCAATTCCGGGGCAGGCTGCCCGGGGCCCCGACGAGCGGCGCGCCGATCGTGTGGACGGGCGCGGAACACTGGACCCGTGAACCTGCGCCGCGTCTACGACGACCACCTGTTCCCCCGCCTGGTCGATCTCACCCTTACCGACCCACTCGTCGGGTCGTGGCGGCGCGCCGTGTGCGACGGGCTGAGCGGCGATGTGGTCGAGTTCGGGTTCGGGTCGGGACGCAACCTGCCCCACTACCCCGCCGACGTGCGCACGGTCTCCGCGGTCGAACCCTCCGACGTCGCCTGGTCACGGGCGGGCGGTCGGGTCGACGCCTTCGCCCGACGCGGGGGCCGGGTCGAGCGGGTGAGCCTGGACGCCGCCCGGATCGACCTGCCCGACGACAGCGCCGACGCGGTCGTCACCACCTGGACGCTGTGCTCGATCCCCGATCTCGGTTCCGCACTCGAGGAGGCACGCCGGGTGCTGCGTCCCGGCGGCGAACTGCGCTTCGTCGAGCACTCGCTCGCACCCGACCCGTCGGTGGCACGCTGGCAGCGACGCCTGCAGCCGATGTGGGGGCAGGTGGCCGGCGGCTGTCACCTCGACCGGGACATTCCGTCGCTGCTCGTCGACGCGGGCTTCGAGTTGGCCGTGGGCCAGCAGCGCTACATCAGCAGCGTGCCCGGGGCGAAGGTCGTCGGGTGGTTCGTCACGGGCACGGCCCTGCCGCAGTAGCCCGCGTCACGGAACCTTCATCGCGACTCCCCTGGACCCGTCATGGGCGCTCCGCAGCGTCGGTGACAACGCCGGATCGGGCACCCGATCTCCAGATCAGGAGGAAGTCATGAACCGCCATCCCGGATCCGCCGCACGCCGCCTCACCTCATCGATCGCCGTCGGAGCAGCCCTCGTGGGTACAGTCGGCACGGACGTGGCACTGGCCGCCCGTCCCCCACCCCGAGCCCGACGCCCCCGGCGTCCGCATCCGCCCCGGTGAGCAGCAGCCTGGCTGCCGAGATCAGCTTCATGCGCGAGGACGAGCGGATGGCCCGCGGCCTGTACGCCGCCCTCGCCGAGGCGAACGGCGCCCGGCCGATGAGTCGGATCACCACGAGCGAACAACGCCACGTCGATGCCGTCGGGCGGCTCATCACCACATTCGGTCTCACCGACCCCAGTGCGGGCCGGACGCGGCTCCACCTCCGGCGGCGACACCGCGGGCGCGTGGGGCCGGGGCTCCGGTCAGCGCGGATTCCGCGGCGGCAACGCCGGCGCCTGCTCGACCAGCTGAGGTCACCGGCCGGACGGCCCCGGGCTGGGCAGCACGACGGTGAACGTCGCGCCGAGCCCCGGGCCGTCGGAGGCGGCCGTGAGCGTGCCGCCGTGCGCCTCGACGATCCGCCGCGAGATCGTCAGCCCGATCCCGGATCCGGTGTCGGTCCCGACGCTGCGGCGTCCGGGAACCCGGTAGAAGCGCTCGAAGATCCGCTCCAGCTGGTCGGCGGCCAGGCCCTCGCCGCTGTCGGTCACGCGGATCCGGACGCCGCCGGGCCCCACCGAGAGGTCCACCGCGACGCGTCCGCCCTCCGGTGTCGCCCGGAGGGCGTTGCCGACGAGGTTGGTGACCACCTGGGCGAGCCGGTCGGCGTCCCCCTCGATCATCACGGGCTGGTCCGGAACCGACACCGTGAGGCTCACCCGGGCATCCGAGGCCTGGGGTGTCAACCGTCCGGCGCTGGTCGTGACGACCTCCCCGACGTCGATCCGGGCGGTCTGGAGGCTGAGCCGGTTCTCTTCGGCGCGGGACAGCATCGACAGGTCGTCGGACAGCCGCCGCAGCCGCCTGACCTCGTCACTCACCTCGCCCAGTTCGTCCTGGCCGGCCGGCATGACGCCGTCGATCATGCCCTCGATGTAGCCGTCGATCACGGTGAGCGGGGTGCGCATCTCGTGGGCGAGTTCGCCGAGGAGCCGCACCCGCCGGGCCTCGGTGTCGGCGAGCGACGCGCCGAGCGTGCGCACATCGCCGGCCAGCTCGGCGAGTTCGGTGAGCGATTCCCGCGGCACCTCGGCGGTGTAGTCGCCCTCGGCGATCCGCCGGGTGACCTCCCGCAGCGACGACACCGACCGCGACACGAGCCACGCCGCGAACACCCCGAAGGCCACCGCCACCGTGAAGCCGACGACCGTGCCCACTACCAGGGCGTTGGTGACTGCACTGCTCACCTCGGCACGCAGTCCCGTGCCGACGGCAGAGCCGCTGGGAGCGCCCCGCTGCATCGGACCCCCCTGGCCGCCCTGCATCTGGGTCTGATCGAACAGTGTCGGGGCGAGCCAGCGAACGAGCAGGAAGGTGGTAACCCCGACGATCAGCGCGACGATCACATGTGAGGCGACCAGCCGGGTCGACAGGCGGCGCATCAGTCTGCCGGCCCGGCGATGAACTTGTATCCGACCCCGCGCACGGTGGCGATGATGCGGGGCTCATGGGCATCGTCGCCGAGGGCGCTGCGCATCGTCCGCACGTGCACGTCGACGACCCGCTCATCGCCGTAGAAGTCGTAGCCCCACACCTTCTCGAGCAGTTGGGCGCGCGAGTAGACCCGCCCCGGAGCGCTGGCGAGCGCCCACAACAGGTCGAAATCGAGGGCGGACAGCTCGACTGGCCCCTCACCGGTCGTCACCTCACGGCGCCCCCGGTCGATCGTCACGGCGTCGTAGCGCAACACGTCCGCCGGCTGCTCGCCCGAGGCCCCGCCGGTGCGCGTCGGGTCGGCCTGCGGACGCCGGCGCAGCACGGTGAGCACCCGGGCCACCAGTTCGCGCGGACTGAACGGCTTGGTCACGTAGTCGTCGGCCCCCACCCCCAACCCGACGAGCTTGTCGACCTCGTCGGCACGGGCGGTGACCAGGATCACGAGCACGTCGCTCGACGCGCGGATCGTCCGGAGCACCTCGATGCCGCTCATGTCGGGTAGTCCGACGTCGAGCAGCACGACGTCGAGGTCGGGATGGTCGGCCAACTGGGCGAGGGCGCGGCGTCCGGTACCGGCCTCGAGCACGTCGAAACCCTCGGCAACCAGGTAGGCCCGCTGGACCGTGCGGATCTGAGGTTCGTCGTCGACGATGAGCGCGCGGCGCACGGGGACCTCCTGCAGGGGCGACGGTGACCGACCGGTTGGCACCAGCGTAGATCCGGCGCGGTTCCGCAGGGCGGCCCGGGTCCGCGCCATCCCTTGCCGGACGCCGGTAGGCTGGGCCCGTGCCTGCTGCGCCAACCCCCGTGGCCGCACCGTCGCGCCACACCCCGGCGGACCACCGGTGACCTCATCCGAGGCGGCCCCGGCCACCCCCACGAAGGGACTCGTGCTCGTCGTCGAGGACGACGCCGCGATCCGCGACCTGCTGCGCCGCAATCTGCGAGCCGCGGGGTACGGCGTGCAGGGGTGCGGCGACGGCACCGAGGCCCTCGACGCCGTCGCGCGACTCGCCCCCGTGGCCGTCATCCTCGACATCGGCCTGCCCGGCATGGACGGGATCGAGGTCTGCCGGCGGCTGCGGTCGTCGGGAGACTGGACGCCCGTCCTGTTCGTCACCGCCCGCGACGACGAGGTCGACCGGATCGTCGGGCTCGAACTGGGCGCCGACGACTATGTGACCAAGCCGTTCAGCCCGCGCGAACTGGTCGCCCGGCTCGGCGGGGTACTGCGCCGCACTCGGGGCACGGCCGCACCGGCACCGGCTCAGTTGAGCGTCGGCCGGGTCGTCATCGACCCCGGGGAGCGCCGGGCCTACGCCGACGGGCGTCCGGTGAACCTCACCACCACCGAGTTCGACCTACTGGCCCACCTCATGCGAAACCAACGCCGGGTGTTCAGCCGCGAGCAATTGCTCAGCGAGGTGTGGGGCTACTCGGGAGACGTCGAGACCCGCACGGTTGACGTGCACATCGCCCAGATCCGCGGCAAGCTCGGGCAGGCCAGCCCGATCCGCACGGTCCGGGGGGTCGGCTATTCGGCCGACCCGGCCGAGAGGACGGAGTGATGCGCTCCCTGGTCGGACGGATCGCCTGGCTGGCGGCCACCGTCGCGGTCATCACCGGCGTCCTCGCCGGTGGTCTCACAGTCGGGCTGGTGCGCTCGGCGGCCAACTCGGAGGCGCAACGCGCCTTGTCCCGGCTGGCGGACGCCGCACAGTCCACCTCGGACATCGGAGCCGACGCCACCACCGCCCAACGGCGCGCGCTGCTGGTGCTGCGGGCCCTGCAGGTCCGCACGGTGGTCGTCACCGCTGCGGGCGTGGCACCCACCGACGACCCGCTCGCGCCGGTCATCACGACCGCGGATGTCCAGAAGCTGCTCGCCGACCAGTCCATCTCGACCCAGCGGCGCTACCAGGGCAGCACCGTCCTGGTGCAGGGTCGCCCGACCCGAGCCGGGGGGATCGTGCTGCTGCAGCGCCAGCGTGACGCCGTCGGCGCCGTCGATCAGGCCTTGCAGCGCACGCTGCTGGCGCTGCTCGTCGGGGTCGCCGTCGCCGTCGCCCTCAGCCTGCTGGTCGCCTGGCGGATCTCGCGTCCGCTGCGGCGCACCGCCCGCGCCGCGCACGCCCTCGCCGCCGGTGACCGGTCGGTGACGTTGTCACCGGAGGGCCCCACCGAGGTGGCCGAGATCGGCACCGCGATCACCACCCTGTCCCGGTCGCTGGCCCAGTCGGAGAACCGGCAGCAGGAGTTCCTCATGTCCGTGTCGCACGACCTGCGCACCCCGCTCACGGCGATCACCGGATACGCCGAATCACTCGCCGAAGGGGTGGTGCCGCCCGACGAGGCCGCCGAGGTCGGCGCGGTGATGCTGCAGGAGTCACAGCGGTTGCGTCGCATGGTCGACGACCTGCTCGACCTCTCGCGGCTGGGTGCGCACAACCTGCGCCTGGACATCGTCGACACCGACCTGACGTCGCTGGTCATCGCCACCGCCCGGGTCTGGTCCGACCGCTGCGCCGATGCCGGAGTGGTGTTCCGCTGGCGCGCGGCGCCCGGTGTTCGAATCGGCACCGACCCCAATCGGGTGCGGCAGGTGCTCGACGGCCTGCTCGAGAACGCTCTGCGGGTGACGCCCGCCGGGCGTGAGATCGTGCTCGACCTGCGACGGGAGTCGCTCCCCCACGGCTCCGAGGTCGTGCTCGAGGTGCGGGACGCCGGTCCCGGCCTGAGCGACGACGACCTGGCCGTGGCCTTTCAACGGGGAGTGCTCTACGAGCGGTACCGGGGAGTCCGCACGGTCGGCACCGGGCTCGGCCTGGCGATCGTGCACGGCCTGGTCACTCGACTCGGCGGCACGGTCGAAGCGGGCCACGCCACCGAGGGCGGGGCCCGCTTCACCGTGCGCTTCCCGGGCGCCTGAATCAGGCGCGGCGTCCGCTCACTTCGTGACGACGCGGATCAGCCGTGCCGTCGGGTCCGGCGTCCCCGCCCCGACCACGAGCACCCGCTCTCCGACGGCGACCTGGGAGATGGTCGAGTCGGTGGGCTTCGACCCGGCCTTCACCTCGCGCACCTTGGTGGTGCCGGCCACGGTGAACGTCTCGGACGTGCCGTCGGCCGCCAGCACGTTGATCGACTGGGCCGAGACCGCCTTGACCTGGCCGCGGATCGCGTCATGGGTGATGAACCGGCCCTTCGGGCCGCGGGTGACCCAGGTGACGTGCACCGCGCGGCGCAGGGCCTTGCGCACCATGCCCGCAGCCGGGTGGGCCGGTGTCGAGGGGGACACGCTGGGCGACGACGACGTGGTCACCGGCGCCGAGGACGACCCGTCGGTCGGGCCGGCCGCGTAGGCCACCGCCGCACCACCGCTGAGAAGCGCCAGCGACGTGGCGCCGATCACCAGTGAACGCTTGAGCATCACTGTCACCTTCCTGTTGGAGTGGAACTGTTGATCACCAGCCTGACGCCGACGGGTGAGAGCTCCGCACGCGTCAGGTAAGCGTTGTGTAAACCCCCTCGGCCCACTGCGCGTGGCGTGCCGCCGGACCCCCGCGGGGCCCTGGGCCGCGGCAACGCGCGGTCCCTAGAATCGGGATCTATGGCATCCCTCCCCGCCCGGCTGCGGCTCACGACGTCCCCCCTTGCCGCCAACGCGTCCCAGGTGGTCGGTCCGACCTACCGGATCACCGTCCTCACCGAGCGGTTGGTGCGCTTCGAATACTCTCCGTCCGGCAGGTTCGAGGATCGCGCCACCCAGGTGGTGGTGAACCGTGACTTCCCGACCCCGGAGTTCACCGTCGCCCGGTCCGGCGATGCGGTGCGGATCATCACCTCGTCGTTCCAGCTGTCCTACGACGGCACGGTGCCCTCGGCGACGAGCCTCGAAGTCAGCTCGGGCGCCAGTTACCACGGCGTGTGGCGCCCCGGTGAGCCCCCGAGCTCGAAGTACCACGAGTTCCTCGACATCCCCACCAACCTCGGCGGCACGGCTCGCACCCTTGACTGCGCCGACGGTGCGACTCCCCTCGAGCCCGGCATCCTCAGCACGATCGGGCCCGTGGAACTCGACGACTCGGCGTCCCTCGCCCTCACCGACGATGGCTGGGTGGCCCAGCGCGAGCCGGGCACGATGGATGTCTACCTGTTCTGCTACGACCACGACTACCCGGCGGCGATCCGCGACTTCTACCGGCTCACCGGACCCCAGCCGATGCTGCCGCGCTTCGCGTTGGGCAACTGGTGGAGCCGCTACCACCGCTACACCCAGGACGAGTACCAGGGCCTGATCGAGGAGTTCGAGCAGCGGCACCTGCCGTTCAGCGTGGCCGTCATCGACATGGACTGGCACCTCGTCGACATCGACCCCAAGTACGGCCACGGGTGGACCGGTTACACCTGGAACCGCGAGTTGTTCCCCGACCACGTCGGGTTCCTCCGTTGGCTCCACGACAAGGGCCTCAAGGTCTCACTCAACGTGCATCCGGCCGACGGCATCCGGGCCCACGAGGACGCCTACCCGGCGCTCGCCCGGGCGATGGGCATCGACCCGGCGAGCGAACTGCCGGTCGCGTTCGACATCGCCGACCCCGACTTCGTCGCCGCCTATTTCGACCTCGTACACCACCCGTTGGAGGACGACGGCGTCGACTTCTGGTGGCTCGACTGGCAGCAGGGAGCCCACTCCGGCATTCCCGGACTCGACCCGTTGTGGATGCTCAACCATCTGCATTTCCTCGACAGCGCCCGCACGGGACGCCGCCCGCTGACGTTCTCTCGCTACGCCGGTCCCGGCTCGCACCGCTACCCGGTCGGCTTCTCCGGCGACACGGTGATCAGCTGGGACAGCCTCGAGTTCCAGCCCTACTTCACCGCAACGGCGAGCAACATCGGCTACGGCTGGTGGAGCCACGACATCGGCGGCCACATGTTCGGCTACAAGGACGACGAGCTCGCCACCCGGTGGGTGCAACTCGGCGCCTTCTCACCGGTGAACCGCCTGCACTCCACCCAGAACGTCTTCAACGGGAAGGAACCCTGGCGGTTCAACGAGGTGGCCGAACGAGTCCAGGGGGATTTCCTGCGCTTCCGGCACCGGCTCGTGCCCTACCTGTACACGATGAACGAACGCGCCCACAGCCAGGGGGAGCCTCTCGTGCGTCCGATCTACTGGACGCCCGGTGCCCCGGTCGACGCGCTGCACCAGCACGGTGAGTTCTGGTTCGGCACCGAGATGATCGTGGCGGCGATCACCCGGCCGGCCGACACCCGACTGAAGATCGCCACGGCCCGGGCCTGGCTGCCCGAGGGCAACTGGGTCGACCTGTTCACCGGCCTCGTCTACGACGGTGGCCGCACGGTGAGCCTGCACCGGCGCCTCGAGGAGTATCCGGTGTTCGTGCGGGCCGGGGGCATCGTGCCGCTCACCGGCCCCGACGATCTGCGGGCCGACCGGAACCCCGGCAGCCTCGAATTGGTCGTGGCCGGGGGCGCCGACGGCGACTTCACCCTGTACGAGGACGACGACGCCGCCGCCCCGCGCGCCGCGCGCACTCGCATCTCGTTCGACTGGTCCGACGGCACCCTGGTCGTGCACCCGCTCGAAGGGGACGCCGACGTGATGCCCGACTCCCGGGAGGTCACCGCCACTTTCGTCGGTGTCGCGCCGGTGGGGGCCGATCACCCGAGCAGCTACGACCCGCGGACGGGACGACTCAGCGTTCAACTCGGGAGGATCGACCCGCGGGTCGGGGCCACGGTGCGCTTCGATGCTCCGCTCCGGCTGCACGACAACCAGGTGGCGTCCAGGCTGTTCGCCTGGCTGGACCGGGCCGAGATCGGATTCTCCGAGAAGGAGTCGATCTGGACCATCGTGTCCGGAACGGCCTCCGCCCTGCGCAAGGTGGCCGAGTTGCGGGAGCTGGGACTCGATCCGCTCGTGTTCGCCGCGGTCGCCGAGATCGTCGAGGCGCGCGCCTGACGAGGCCGTCAGCCGAGGGTGGCCAGGGCGATCGCGATGTAGTGCAGCACCGCCGCGACGACGGTGGCACTGTGGAAGATCTCATGGAACCCGAACCACCTCGGCGACGGGTTGGGCCGCTTGAGCGCGTAGACCACCGCCCCCACCGAATACACGAGTCCCCCGGCGACGACGAGAATGACCACCGCCGGGCCGCCTGCGTGCCAGAAGTCACCCATCCAGCCGACGGCCGCCCATCCGAGCAGCAGGTACAGCGCCGTGTAGAGCCAGCGGGGCGCGCCGAGCCACAGGATGCGGAACGCGATGCCGACCAGCGCCGCCGACCACACGAGTGACAGCAGCAGCACGCGGGAGCGGCCGTGCAGGAGATCGGCGGCCAGCGGGGTGTAGGTACCGGCGATGAACAGGTAGATGTTCGCGTGATCCCACCGTCGGAACGTGTCCGCGACCCGGGCCGACCAGTGGCCCCGGTGATAGGTCGCCGACGTGCCGAACAGCATGAGGGAACAGAGCAGGTAGACCGCCGCCGCGGCCCGTGCGGTGAGGGTCGGCCCGAACACGACCAGCACGAGCGCCGCGACGAACACGATCGGTGTCATGCCGGCGTGCAGCCAGCCGCGGAGCTTCGGTTTGACGGTGGACGCGAGCCGGTCGATCCGGTCGCCGCTCCGGTCGGCGAGCGACCCGCCGTCGTGATCCGGTTCCCACTGGGCCCCCGGGATCGAGCCGCCGGCGCGTCCGGGTTCTGCTGGTGTCCTGGACATGGACCTACGCTAGCGTAGGTCCATGTCCAGGGGGTCGCCTTCCCCCGGGTTGTGGCTCCTGACGACCGGCTTCGTCGAGGTCGGCGCCGGACGCGACCGATGGGTAGGCTGGCGGCATGACCCGTCGCGAGTGGCTGCACGAGACGATCGACCGTCTCCACCCCGCGGGCCTGTTGTATTCCACGTACGAGGCACGGCTGCTGTCCGAACTCGACCGCGACCGACTCCCCCATCACGTCGCCGTGCTCGCCGACGGCAACCGTCGATGGGCGCGGATGAACGCCCCGGGCCAGGCGCTGGTTGCCGGCTATCAGGCCGGAGCCGACAAGCTGCGGGAGTTCGTCGGCTGGTGCGACGAGGTCGGCATCCAGGTCGTCACCCTGTGGGTGCTCAGCACCGACAACTTCAGCCGCAGCACCACCGAGGAACTCGGCCCGCTGTTGGCCGTGATCGACCATCTGGTCACCGACCTCGCGTCCCAGCGACGCTGGGTGGTGCAGGCCGTCGGCGACCTCGACCTGCTGCCACCCGAGATGGCGGCGTCACTCCGGCGCGCCCACGCGTCCACCGCCGGGATCGACGGCATGCACATCAATGTGGCGGTCGCCTACGGCGGCCGCCACGAACTGCGCGACGCCGTGCGCAGCCTGCTGCGTCAGGAGGCCGAACGCGGCACAGACCTGCGCACGCTGTCTCAGACCCTCGAGATCGAGGACATCGCGGGCCACCTCTACACCAAGGGGCAGCCCGATCCCGACCTCATCATCCGCACCTCGGGCGAACAGCGCATGTCGGGGTTCCTCATCTGGCAGAGCGTGCACAGCGAGTTCTACTTCTGCGAGGCCCTCTGGCCCGACTTCCGCAAGGTCGACTTCCTGCGGGCCCTGCGCGCGTTCTCGCAGCGCGAGCGCCGGTTCGGCAGCTGAGCACCCGGGCTCCGGTGGGCGCCGGCCCTCAGTCGGACCGACCGAGGAACAACGTCCGCTCGGCGAGGTCCTGGGCGCGCCGGAACGGCCACGAGTGCCAGACCAGCCAGGCCCCGAGCACGATCCACACGATGGCCACCACCAACAACCAGTTCGAGATCCCGCTGACCGACAGCGGCGCGGCCCCCAGCACGACGCCCGCGATGACGAAACTCCACCCGGGATAGCTCCACCGCCGCCCGAGGGACAGGAACGGCGCGTCGAGCAGGATCCCGGGCCAACTGTCGAGCTCGTGCACCGCGGCCAACCGGCAGGCCAACCGCGCCCGGCGCACCCGGTCGGTGGAACGCAACCAGACTGCGGCATACCCGAGCAGAGCGGCAACGACAACGAGCAGGATCACCGCCCGGAAGATCCGCGGGGACGGCGGCCAGGTGAGCCAGCTGACCGGGACGAACCGCGGGAACGCCTGCCCCGCGAAGGACGCCGCCAACAGCCCGGCCGCGATGACCGCCAGGACCACCACGACGGTGATGACGAGTCGGGCCCCGACCTCCCACAGCGACGTGCGGCGTCCGACGATCACCCGGGAGACCGCGGTGTCGAGCTCGTCGGCGTCGCTGCCCGTGGCCCCGGCGACATGCAGCCGCACCAGCCGTTCGGTGAGGGTCTCCTCGTCCTCGCTGCGCAACAGCACCCGGATGTCGGGGCTCAGCGCCGACAGGATGAGGCGCGAGTCGGACTCCAGCCGCTCGGGGATGACGTCGCCTCGCCTCACGATTCGTCCGAGTGTGTGTCGTCGTGGTAACCGGGCTCACCCGGCCAGGGACGGCGGCTTCGGCGCAGGTGCCGGCTGAGGCTCATGTACGCGAAGACCACGAAGACCCCGACGGCGACGAACGCCAGCAGAGCCAGGACACCCGCCTGAATCGCGAGCAGCAGGGCCACGGCCGGGACGACGAACAGCATGCCCAGAGGCTATCCGACCCCGCACTCCACGTCGACGCGCTCACCAGGGGCTCCCGATCAGCGGACGCCGCCGCGCGGCCGCCGGCGCTCTGGTCCGGATCCGGTGGGCACGTGCACGATCCGGTCGCGCAGCGGGGATCAGATGCGGTAGTCCTCGGAGCGATCGGGGAGGGGTTCGCCCCGCAACCCAGCGAACAGGTCGTCCTCGGGGATCGCGGTGCGCACGTGGCTGCGGACCAGTTGGTAGTCCTCGGTCGGCCAGGCCATCCTCTGGATCCGCGTCGGCACCGCGAACCAGTGCCCGTCGGGATCGATCTGGGTGGCGTGCGCCCGGAGCGCGGCGTCACGCACGTCGAAATAGTCGGCGCACGGCACGAACGTGGTGATCCTCCGCTCGAATTCCATGTCCTCCCACGACCGCAACCGCTCGCGGTACGGCGACTCCATCCCGTGCTCGTGCATGGCCGCGTCGAGGGCGGCGAAGCGCATGCGGTGGAAGCCCATCTGGTAGTAGACCTTCGCGACATCCCAGGGCTCACCCTCACCGGGCAGCACCCCGGGATCCGCTGCCAGGTCGACGGCCCGCATCGTGACCTTGTGGCACATGATGTGGTCGGGGTGCGGGTAGCCGCCCTTCTCGTCGTAGGTGGTCACCACCTGCGGACGGAAGTCGCGGATGATCCGCACCAACGGCATCGCGGCATCGTCGATGTCCATCGCGGCGAAGCATCCCTCGGGTAGTGGCGGCAGCGGATCGCCCTCGGGCAGGCCCGAATCGACCCATCCGAGCCAGCGCTGCTCGACGCCGAGGACCTCGCGGGCCCGGTCCATCTCGGCGCGGCGGATCTCTCCGATGTTCTCCCACACTTCGGGACGGTCGAGCTTGGGGTTGAGGACGCTGCCACGCTCGCCACCGGTGCACGTGGCGACCATCACGCGCACTCCCTCGGCCACATAGCGCGCGGTGGTCGCCGCACCCTTGCTCGATTCGTCGTCGGGGTGTGCGTGGACGTGCAGCAGGCGCAGGCCACTAGCGGTGCTACCGGTGTCACGGGTGCTGGGCATGCCCACTATTCTCACCCCAACCTGGCGGCGGGCCCGAATTCCTCCGGGAGTGGACCGCCGTCCGAGTGCGACACAATGGTGGCGTGCCACGAACCAGCGCCCCGGCGTCCCCCCGCGACCTGTCGCCCGAGGACACCGCCCGGATCGTCCGGCGTTATCCCCGGTCCCGGCTGGCGGGCCCGTGGGGCATCACGCTGGGAGTCCTCATCGGTGCAGTGTTCCTGGCCTGGACCCTGTGGGCGGGGCTGATCTACGCCAACCCCGCCGTCGCGGCTGTGGTCAACGGGTTCCAGGCCACCTCCGACAACTCGGTGACCGTCCAGCTCGACGTGCAACGCGCCGACGTCACCCGGCCCGGGCTGTGCACGCTCACGGCCGTCGGCACCGTCGGGGTGCCCGTCGGCCAGACCGACGTCACGGTCGCCGCGGGCGGCGATCGCATCACCCACGTCACCGTCGTCGTGAAGACCACCGCACGGGCTCTGTCCGCCGACGCGGCGAATTGCCGTGTTCCCTAGTCATGTGGCCCTACCGGGCCCGGTGGACGCCGGCGTCCGCGCGGAGCCCCTTGGGCGGGCGTCGGCCCGCCTGTTACATTCAAAGAATGCCTGAGAACACTGACGCCATCTGGCTCACGCAAGATGCCCACGACAAGTTGGCCGACGAACTCGAGTCGTTGAAAACCGAGGGACGCCCGGCTGTGACGGACAAGATCGCGAGCGCCCGCGCCGAGGGCGACCTCAGCGAGAACGGCGGCTACCACGCCGCTCGCGAGGAGCAGGGGCAGATGGAGGCCCGGATCCGTCAACTCGAGGACATGCTGCGTCGCGCCAAGGTCGGCAAGGCCCCCGCCTCAGGCAAGGTAGCCCCCGGAAGCCGCGTGACCGTCGCCTACGACGGCGACCTCGACGACACCGACACGTTCATTCTCGGGTCGCGCGAGATGCTCGGGCTCGATGTCGATATCGAGGTCGACGTGTTCTCGCCGCAGTCACCCCTCGGGGACGCCGTGCTGGGCGCCGGCGAGGGGGATGCGGTCACCTATCGGGCCCCCAACGGCCGCACCATCGCGGTCACCGTCGTCAAGGTCGAGGCGCACGGCTGAGTCCTACAGGCCGCGGAGCAACTCGGTCGCGCGCCCCGGGTCGAGGGTTCCCGCCTCGACCCGGCGCAGGATCTCGCTGCGGGAGAGTTCCTCCTCGGGCAGTTCCTCCTCCTCGTCGCCGGCCAGACCGAGCGCGCTGAGTACGTCGGTGAGACGAGAACGCGCCGTCGGATAGCTGACGCCCAGATGCTTGGCCACCTCGCGCAGGTTTCCACGGCTCGCGAGGAACACCCGCAGCACATCGAGCTGCTGGTCGTCGAGCGAACAGAACTCACAGGTACGGAACGTGCCGCCGATCTCGGTGCCGCACGAGTGGCAGCCGAGGCGGGTCGTGACCAGGGTCGCGCCGCACACCGGGCAGGCGGTGGGTGGGCGGTAGCCGCCTACCTCGGAACCCGACGTGTTCTCGCTGTGTCGCATCACCATTGGTCGTGTCCCTTCAGGAAGTCGTCCCACGCGGGATCACCCGGGCCCCCGGGTCCCCGCTCCGCCCCGGGATGGGTGCCGTGGGCACGCACCGTCACGAAGCCCATGACCACGCCGATGTCGAGCCGGCCGGTGCCCTCACCCGCGACGTACTCGTCGATCGACTGCTGCTCACCCGGCCAGATGACCTTGCCCATCTGCGCGTCGGCGCGCACCGTGACATCGGCCTGCGGGCCGAGATCGACGGTGAGCTGACCCGACTCGACCCGGACGCGGGAGCGTCCCCGGCGGAGATTGCCACGGATGGTCGCGCTGCCGGCCTGAACAAGGACGTCCTCGACGGTCTCGACGCCGCTCAGGTGGGCGTTACCGCCGGTGATCCGCACCTTGCCGAGCCGCGGCAGGGCGGTCGTGGCCAGGGTGCCCGCCGTGAGTTCGAGGTCGACCGGGATCGCCGGGTTGACCCTCAGAACCAGCTCGCGCCCGAAGCCGAGCTGGTTCAGCCCGAGGTTGCGCAGGTCATCGATGGTGCGTGGCACTCGGAACATGGTGAAGGCATCCAGGCTCGGCCCCAGTTCACCGTCGCTCGACACTTCGAGTATCCGGCCCCTGCGGCGCATCGTGTGCGGGCCGTCAGCCACCAGCGTCGACACCGAGGGGTCACCGATCACCCGCAGCCGACGACCGACGACCCGCACCGAGATCGCATCGACACCGTTGGCGCCCGCGGGACGCTCCTCCTCGACCAGTTCGGCCTCGACCGGCGCGTCGCCGCCCGGCCGGGACGCCGCGGCGTCCGGGCCGGGCGTCGCGTCGGCGGGCTGCCCCTCGTCGGACCGCGCAGCGGACTGCGCCTCATCGATCAGTCGCTCCGCCTCGGCCGCATCGATGCGCCCCTCGGCAAGCTCGCGCAGAATGTCAGAAATCTCAGCCATGACGCAAATAGTAGGCCGTCTTTCCTATTATTCAATACCCTGTTTTCCACTCTGCTCGGCCACTGGGGGCGGGGCAGCATCGACGTCCCCGTCCGCTGCGGGCTCCGGGGGCGGGGACGGGCGACGGGCGGAGGCCGCCGCCTCAGCCCGGGACGCGGCCACCGCCCGGAGAAAGGCGTTCGAGAAGGCCATCAGCGGCACCGTGAACAGGGCCCCGATAAAACCACCGACGATCACGCCGACCGCGATGCCGTACAGGACGGCCAGCGGGTGCAGCGACACTGCCTTGCCCATGAGGAACGGCTGCAGCACGTGCGCCTCGATCTCCATCACCGCGATGAAGACCACGACCATGACGATGGCCCGGACCGGGCCGAGGGTGACGAAGACGACTCCGGTGGCGACGGTACCGGCGAAGAACGCCCCGACCAGGGGGATGAACGCGGTGAGGAAGGTGAGGGCTCCGATCGCCAACCACATGCTCGAGCCGACCGCGGCCGCGCCGATCAGCGCGCCGAGCCCGTCGACTCCGGCGACGATCACCGCGGCGCGCACGTAGGCGACCAGGGCGATCCACCCGTGACCGGCGGCGTCCAGGAGTCGGAACCGGGAGCGAGCGGGTACAAGGATCGACAGCGCCCGAGCCAGCCGATGCCCGTCGTAGAGGAAGTAGAACATCGCGAACAGGGCGAGGGCCATGCCCGCTACGAAGTGGCTCACCTGGCTGCCCACCTTGGTGGCGTAGCCGGCGATCGTGCCCTGCGACGACTTCACCCAGTTGGTGGCCGAGGTGAGCCATCCGTCGATCTGGGTGTTGGTGATGTGCAGCGGGCCGTTGCGCAGCCAGGCCACGAACTGGTTGAACGAGCCGATCGCCTGGTTGCTCAGCTCGGTCCACTGGTTGGTGATCTGCAGGCTGACCAACAGCACAATGCCGACGACCGTCAGCGCAAGGGCGAGCAGGCAGACACCGGCCGCCAACCCTCTCGGCACTCCGGCGCGCACGAGCACCTTCTTGAACGGCCAGAACGCCGCCGTGAACAGCAGGGCCACGACCAGCGGGACGAAGACCTCCGACAGGGTTCCGAGCACCTGCCCCAGGTAATAGATGAAGGCGCCCAGTACGAGGATCCGCCAGGCCCACCCGGCGGCGACGCGCATACCGTCGGGCACGGTCCCCGGCTCGTCCTCGATGTGGCCGGTCGCGTGGTCGACGACGACGACAGACCCGCGCGCATCCAGGCCCTCGTCATCGGCCGCCGATCGGCCGGGGGACTCGGGCACGAGCGCGGCGAGGCGCTGCCTCAGCCGCGCCAGGGGCTCACTCATGGACATCCCTTCCTGGATGACGCCGACGCCGATCGATGGCGGTCGGAACCATCGGTGCGCGCCACCACAGTAACGTTCACCCGTGCAGATCCCCACGAGGCGGCGCCCGTCCGGCGGCGATCCCCTCCCCCGGGACGTGTACCTGCTCAGCGCGATCGCGTTCCTCGTCGCGGTCGGCTTCGGCGTCATCGTGCCCGTGCTGCCGGTCTTCGCCCGCACGTTCGATGCGAGCAATTTCATGGTCGGCGCGGTGGTCTCCGGATTCGCCCTGATGCGGTTGATGACCGCGCCGGGATGCCCGTGGATCGGCCACCGTATCGGCGAACGCGCGACTCTCGGTCTCGGGATCCTGATCGTGGCCGGCTCATCGGCGGCGACCGGGTTGGCTCGCAGCTATCCACAACTGCTCGTCATGCGCGGAATCGGTGGGATCGGATCGGCCATGTTCACCGTCTCGGCCATGACGCTGCTCGTGCGCAGCGTCGATGCCGGCCGTCGTGGCCGGGCGAGCGCCGTGTACCAGAGCGGCTTCCTGATCGGCGGCATGGCCGGGCCCGCGGTGGGAGCGGTGCTCGCCTCGATCTCGCTGCGCGCGCCGTTCTTCTTCTACGCCGTCACCCTGACGTTCGCCGGTGTCGTCGGCCTGGTGCTGCTGTCTCCCCCGGCCGTTCGCGAACCCGGCGCCGGTCGTCCACCCGGAATGCCGCTGGTGACCGCGCTGCGCGACGTGCGCTACCGGGTCGTGCTCACCACCATGTTCGCTCAGGGGTGGCAGACACAGGGCGTGCGCTCGACGCTCGTCCCGGTGCTGGTCGTCGAGACGCTGCACCGCTCCCCCACGTGGACCGCGATCGCTTTCGCGGCCGCCGCCGTGGTGCAGACGGCGGCGATCGGTCCATCCGGGCGCGCCGTCGACGAGCGCGGACGCCGTGGCGCGATGATCGCCGCGGGACTGATCACGGGCCTGGCCGCCCTCGCGACACCCCTCGTGCCCTCGATCTGGGTACTGACCGGCATCCTGTGCATCTCCGCGGTGGGGTCGGCCTTGAACAGCACCGCCCCGACGGCCGCCGTGGGCGACGTGATCGGGACCGCCGGAGGGCAGCCGATCGCGGTCTTCTCGATGACCGGCGATGTGGGCGCGATTCTGGGTCCGCTCGTGGCAGGGATCGTGGCGGACCAGTTGGGCCTGCCCGCCGCCTTCGCCGTCGGCGCCGCCCTGTTGCTCGTCGCGGCGGGCTATGCGACCCGGATGCCCCGGGACGGCCGGCGGCCTGCTGCGGCTTAACCCGACTGCGGAGACGAGGCGGACAGCCGGGGCGTCGACCCCAGCGACCGCCGATCGTCGGGCTCCGAACGGTCGTCCGCGGGACAACCTTGATGACTGGGTGTCTGAATATCCCCACATAGCCCGTGAAAACCTTGACGACGGACACAAACTGGGATAGACAAAGCAACTACCACATTGGATCAGACAGATTCAGACAAGGTTGCGAGGAAGCCATCATGTGCGCGACGACGCCACAGCAGCGGATCCCCGGCCGCGAGCCGACGATCGTCACGGTCACCCTGAACCCCAGCCTCGACCGCACCATCGAGGTTGTGATGCTCGATCGCGGGAGCGTCCAGCGGGTCACCACGGCCCGCCTGGACCCGGGCGGCAAGGGCGTGAACGTCGCACGTGCGCTGCTCGCCAACGATGTGGCCGCGCGCGCGGTCGTCCCGGTCGCCGGACGCGAGGGCGACCAGCTCATCGAACTCCTCGAGCGCGAAGGAGTCGGGGTCGAGATCGTCCGTATACACGGGCGCACCCGGTCGAACACCGCCGTCGTCGAGGCCGACGGGACGGTGACGAAGCTCAACGAACCCGGCCCGACGTTGACGGACGCCGACCTCGACACCGTCGCCGGTGCAGTGCTCTCCGCCGCCGAACCCGGGTCGTGGGTCGCGCTGTGCGGCAGCCTCCCGCCCGGGCTGCCGGTGAGTGCCTACGCGACCCTCACCCAGCTCTTCAGGGCCGCCGGTCTGCGGGTCGTCGTCGACTCGAGCGGTGCGGCCTTCCGCGCCGCCATCGCAGCCGGTCCGGACCTCGTCAAGCCGAACACCGAGGAGCTCTCCGAGGCCGTCGGGCGGCCCCTGCGCACGCTGGGCGAGATTGTCGACGCGGCCCGCGAACTGCAGGACGCCGGCGCCCGGACCGTGCTGGTGTCGTGCGGCGCGGACGGCGCCGTCCTTGTCGGTGACGAGATCATGCTCGGCCTGTCCCCGGTCGGTGACCCGCGCAGCAGCGTGGGCGCCGGAGACGCGTTCCTCGCCGGGTTCCTCGCCGCGGAGGGTGCGGGATCATCCCCCTCGGAGTCCTTCGCCGAGGCCCTCGCCTGGGGTGCCGCGGCCGTCCGGCTCCCCGGGAGCCGAATGCCGGCACCGTCGGACATCGACCGATCGATCGTCCACGTCTCCGCCGGCAGCGCACACGACCGCATCGCAACCCTCACCGAGGGACGAGCATGACCGATCGCCGCGACCACGCACCCGCCGACATCCGTCTCCACCGCGGTCTCGCCGCGCGCAGGACCGCGCCTCGGGAAGTCCACGGGACCGACTGCGAGCGCCGCCTCCGCGTGGGTGCCGGCTGCCCCGGGGTGCCGATCACGCGGAGCGGGCGCTCGCCATGATCGGCGAGCGAAACAACCCGGATCACCCACCGCATCACCCCACCCGAACCCCCACGTAATCGCCCACACCGTCCAGCGACAGCTCACGGAAGAACCACCCCACGGCTCCGAAACGATCCACCACGAAGAAAGCGAGTCAACGATGACTGCGGTCACAGCAGCGCCACCTACCCTTTCCCGCCGGAGAAGCACCCAACTCCACATCCAGAGGTTCGGCGCATTCCTCACCGGCATGATCATGCCGAACCTCGCGGCCTTCGTCGCCTGGGGCCTGATCACGTCCCTGTTCATCGCCAAGGGGTGGACGCCGAACGGCATCCTCGGCGGCTTCGGCAACGCCAACACGATCGGCTGGCAGGGAGCCGCCACCGCCCTGGCCACCGCACCCAACGGCACCACGTTCCCCCAGTACCTCGGACTCGTCGGCCCGATGATCACCTACCTGCTCCCGCTGCTCATCGCCAACCAGGGCGGCCGGATGGTCTACGGCGAGCGAGGTGGCGTCGTCGCCTCCATCGCCACCATGGGTGTCATCGTGGGCAGCACGGTCCCCATGTTCCTGGGTGCCATGGTCGTCGGCCCGCTGTCCGGCTGGCTGATGAAGCAGATCGACAAGATCTGGGATGGCAAGATCCGC
>JAJXWF010000198.1 GCA_021781735.1 Actinomycetes bacterium | reverse complement strand
GGTGAGCGCGGTGACCAGGCCGAAGGCCCGGTTACCCGCGGTGCCGTCGAGTTCGACCTCGTTCTGGCCCGGATAGTGCACCGGATCCCCCAGCAGCACCGCGGCGAGCAGCCGGGGTCCCTGGGGATGGGCCGCCAGCGTCCGGACGATCACCTCGGACCCTTGGGAGAACCCGACCAGCAGCAGCCTCTGGTCGGGGCAGGCCTGCGCCTGGGCGGCGATCAGCCCGCTGAGGGCCGTCACTCCGGCGGAGACGGAGACGAAGTAGGAGTTGCGGGGGGCGGTCGGGTCGAAGATCGCCTGCTCGACCGTCAGGGTGTCGATGGCGTCGATGGCGGTCGCCGGGTAGTCGAGATAAGCCTGTCGGACCGTGGCCGAGCCGGCGCGCGGGGCGAGCGCGTCGCGGAAGTCGGCGATCGTCGAGCCGTAGGGCGCGGGCTCCCCCGAGCCTCGGACGCCGACGAACAGCACCTGGGCACAATCCCCTGCGGCGAGCTTCGATGATGCCGCCGGCACCGCGGACCAACCCGGGGCGGGAGTCGAGGTGGCCGCGGCGGAGGGTTCCGGCGCAGCCGGGGCCGAGGCTGCGCGGGCCGACGGAGCGGCTCCGGCCAGTGGCATCCACGTGGCCAGGAGCAGCGCGAGCAGGATCCTGCGGACGGTCACCACGTGACCCGAGGCTACCCGGGGGCCGCGGAACGCCGCTCAGGTGCCCGGGGTCGGACCACCGGTGCGCGGGCCCCCGCGGCAGGGCAGGATCGGTCCATGACCCCCGACGAGGTGTACACCGTGGCCCGTCTCGTGCCGTCCGGCCGGGTGGTGAGCTACGGCGACATCGCGGCGCTGTTCGACGCGAACCCCCGGCAGGTGGGCAGCCACCTCGGCCGCTGCAACGCCCCGGGCGTCCCCTGGTGGCGGGTCACGAACGCGTCGGGCCGCCTGCCGGCCCACCTGGTGGCCGAGGCGGCGGCACACTGGCGCGCCGAGGGGACGCCCTGCCGGGCCGACGGGTCCGGCGTCCACATGGGCCGGGCGCGCGCCGACCTGCCGGCCCTCGCCGACGCCGCCGAGCTGGCCCTCGGTCCGTTGCCCGGGTTGCGGGGCCCGAGGGTGGAGCCCGCCGAGCGCCCCGTGGGAGACTGACGGGGTTGCCCAACCGAAAGGATGCGCCGTGGGAGCACTCAAGGAGCAGCTCAGGGCCGATCTCGTCGTCGCCATGAAGGCACGTGACGAGGCGGCGAAGAGCAATGTGCGGATGGCCCTGGCCGCGATCATGAACGAGGAGGTCGCCGGCAAGCAGGCGCGCGAACTCACCGACGAGGAGGAACTGCGGGTGATCACCCGCGAGGTCAGCAAGCGCAAGGATTCCGCTCAGGCCTACGCCGAGGGCGGGCGTCCCGAACTCGCCGTGAAGGAGGCGGGCGAGGCCGAGTTCCTGTCGCAGTACCTGCCCGCGCAGCTGGGCGACGACGAGATCAGCGCGATCGTCGACGCCCGGATCGCCGAGCTCGCCGCCGGCGGCGAGGCGCCGACCATGAAGCAGATGGGGCAGGTGATGAAGGCCGTCACGGCCGAGATCGCCGGACGCGCCGACGGACGCCGGGTCTCCGACATCGTCCGGGCGGCCCTCGGCTGATCCCGGCTCCGGACGCGGTGACCGACCACCGGCGTCTACTGCCACAATTGGCCACGGCCCGATCGGGTCGTGGCGAGGGCGCATAGCTCAGTTGGTTAGAGCACCTCCCTTACAAGGAGGGGGTCGGGGGTTCGAGTCCCTCTGCGCCCACCCTGTGATGAGTCGAGTCATCGTTCACAGATGAGTCGCGTCACGGGTCTCACCTGTGTCCGCCTGACCGGTCACCGGGGACCGGCCATCGGCGTGGCTCCCACCGCGCCTTCCTCCACCGTACTGGGGCAGGCCGCCCTCGCCGGGAACCTGGGCGATCGGATCCCTCGAGACGCCCCGACCCCTGACGTCACCTGGGGCGCGACCCGGCCCGACGGGGTCGCGATCGGGACCCGCCGATCCGCCGATCACTCCCCTGCCGGACGGGCGCCGAACCGCGTCGAGGAACTCGCTGACGAGGGCGGTCGCCTCGTCGGGCCGTTCGAGGAGGAGGAAGTGACCGGCGTGCTCGACGATCCGCAACGTGCTGGTCGGGACGGCGGCCGCGATCTCGCGTCCGGCGTCCGGGGGGATGAGGCGGTCCTGCGCCCCGTGGATCACGAACGTCGGGCAGGTGATCCCCGGGAGGAGGTCGCGGGCGTCCGTGCGATCCATGGTGGCCGCCTGCTGCCGCAGGAAGCCGCGGGGTCCGACGGATGCTGCCATGCCTCGCCATGCCCGCAGCAGGTGCGGGTCGGATTCGTTCCGTGCGGCGACGACGCCGGGGAACGCGGCGTCGACGAGGGCGTCGAAATGGCCCTCCTCGACGAGTCGCGACTGTCGTCGGCGGGCGGCGAGCTGGTCGTCGGAATCGGCTCGCGCCGAGGTGCTGACCAGCGCCAGGCCGGCGACCCGTTCCGGTGCCCGGCGCACGACCTCGAGGGCGACGTAGCCGCCCATGCTGGTGCCGAGCAGCGCGAACCGGGCGGGCCCGGTACGCAGGATCCGGGCGGCCATGTCGGCGATGGTGTCGTCGTGGAGGGTGTCGGCGACCGCGACCGAACCGTGGGACCACACGGTGTCGAGGATCGAGGCGTACACCGCCGGCGAGCACAACAGCGGCGGGACGAGGATCGTGTGCATGACCCGCAGTGTTGCGCACGCCACCGACATCGATGACCACGACGTCGGCCGCACGCTGACCCGCCGAAGCCCCGACGGCCGGGATGGGACGTGGTCGCGGTAAGCGGGCCCGGTGGTCAGGGCCGCCTCCGCACACATCGGAACCGGGCTGGACGGTGGATTCCTGGCCCCGCCAAAACGTTTCGTTCATGATCCGCTAGGCTGTGACAGCCCCAGCACGCTTGGAGCACCGGATGCCCCCATCCGGTTGGACGCCCCGCCTTGCCCCACCCCCGAGGGGCTCAAGGCGGGGCGTTTCCGCGCCTGGGCAGCCACCGCCCCCACGCCGGGACCTGGGCGGCCCGACGGTGTCCGGGTGCGTCCGGCAGCCCGATCCGATCGTGCGCTACCTCGCGGACCCACCCGCGGGATAAATGTCGGTGGGTGCCGCTAGCGTGAGAGCCCCATGCGAATCCTGCACACCTCCGACTGGCACATCGGACGCACCTTTCACGGCTACTCGACCCTGCCCGCCATCGCCGAGGTCCTCGGCGAACTGGCGCCGATCATCGGCGAGCACGGGATCGACGTCGTGATCGCGGCCGGTGACGTCTTCGACACGGCGAACCCTTCCGGCGAGGCCTATCGGGTGCTCCAGGCGACCCTCGAAGCGATCCTCGCCGCCGGGGCGAAGGTGATCGTCACCAGCGGCAACCACGACTCGCCCCGCCGGCTCGGATTCGCCGGACCGTTCACCGCGCTCGCCGGCCTGCACCTCGTCACCGACCCGGCGACGGTCGGGCGGGCCGTGACGATCGACGACGAGCACGGCCCGGTCGACTTCTATGCCCTCCCCTACCTCGAACCGGCGCTCGTGCGGGCCGAGCCGTGGACCCGACCCGGCGTGCGATCCCAGCACGACGTCGTCCGCGACGCGATGGAGCCGATCCGCGACACCGCCGCCGCGCGCCGGGACGCCGGGGCACGCTCGGTCGTCATCGCGCACACGTTCGTCGCCGGGGCCGAGTCGGAGTCGTCCGACTCCGAGCGTCCGATCGTCGCCGGGGGCGTCGACTCCGTGCCGGTCGGTGTGCTCGACGGCGTCGACTACGTCGCGCTCGGGCACATCCACGGGCGGGCCACGCTCGCCGAGGGGGTCCGCTATTCGGGTGCGCCGCTGCACTACTCGTTCAAGGAGGCCGGCAAGCCCCGCGGCGGCTGGGTCGTCGATCTCGACGCCCACGGGTTGGCAGGCGTCGCCTGGGTCGACCTCCCGGTGCCCCGGCCACTGGCGGTGCTCACCGACACCTTCGAGGGGCTGCTCACCGATCCGGCCTACCAGACCCACCATGACCACTGGGTGTCGGCCACCTACACCGACCGCTCCCGCCGGATCGACCCGATGAACCAACTGCGAACCCGATTCCCCTGGTGCGCCGAGGTGCGCCACCAGCCGTCGGAATCGGCCGAGCAGAGCCGCAGCGTCGCCCAACGGGTCCGGGGCCTCACCGACGAGCAGATCGTCGCCAACTTCCTGGTCGAGGTCCGCAACGGCGAGAACCCGGGCGCCGACGAGACCATGATCATGGCCGAGGTCATCGCCGAGCACCGGGCGCGGGGGCAGCGGTCATGAGGATCCTGTCGGTGTCGATGGAGGGGTTCGGCCCGTTCCGGGACCGCCAGCAGATCGACCTCGGCGACTACGACTCCGACGGTCTGTTCCTCATCAGCGGCCCCACCGGCGCGGGCAAGTCGACGATCCTCGACGCGATCTGCTTCGCCCTCTATGGCGACACGCCCCGGTGGCACGGGCAGGCAGCCGGTCAGCCCCAGGTGCGCAGCGACTACTGCTCCCCCGGCGACCCCACCGAGGTCGTCCTCGAGTTCGAGGTGAACGGGGCCGAATACCGCATCCGCCGCTCCCCCCAGTACGAGCGGCCCAAGGCGCGGGGCGTCGGCACCACCACCCAACCGGCCACCGCGGTGCTCGAGCCCCGCGACGGCGGCGCGGCGACCGCCGTCGGGCCGCAGGAGGTCGCCCACCACGTGCAGGAACTCGTGCGGCTCACGGCCGACGAGTTCCTCCAGGTGATCCTGCTCGCGCAGGGACGATTCCAGGAGTTCCTGCTCGCCCGCA
>JAJXWF010000027.1:21127-23445 GCA_021781735.1 Actinomycetes bacterium | reverse complement strand
CCCGGCGCGCGGCACGACATCCTGTGCGACGTCGCCGCCCGGTTCTGGCGTCCGGTCGGCCCCGATGTTGACCTTCCGACGGGCGCGGACAAGGCACGCGAGTATTCCGAGCTGCTTCCACGGCTGTGGGAGGAGACGGGTCGAGCGTGTTCGAGAGCCACCGTCGAGGACGCCCTCGCGTGCCTGGAGCATCGTCGTCGCGCCCACGACGACCGACACGCCGTACTCGTCCACGGCGACGTCCACGACCTCAACGCGCTCCAGGCCGCGGACGGCGGGTTCAAGCTCGTCGATCCGGTGGGTCTGCGCGCGGAGCGGGCATGCGATCTCGGCACCATCATCCGCTGCAACCCCGACGCCGGCGACGACCTGCACGCCAGGGCGAAGCGGCTGGCCACCCGCACCGGTGTGGACGCCGAGGCGATCTGGGAGTGGGGAACGATCCACCGCGTCATCGGCGGCCTCTACAGCCGCAAGATCGGGCTCCAGCCGTTCAGTGACCTGCTGCTTACCGAGGCAGACCGACTGACCCGATGACACGACCTGCATCAGTGCCGGGGCGAACCGTGCGCCGGGTGGCTCGTTCCCGTTCGGTGCGGTCGGTGTCCGGCAACCGCGGGGAGGCCAGGCCTGGATAAGGCACTCGGCTAAGACGGTGACCCGTCCTTCGCGACGATCTGGACACTGCTGAACAGGCTCGGCGTCCGGATCGGGTTCCACGCAGCCGCGTGAGGTGGGGGGGTCGGGAGGGACGGCTTCCCGTTCATTCCCACCAGGAAGCCGCTCAGTCGGCGGGCTCCGGCCAACCGGAGCAGCAGCAGCGGGCTCCATGCCGCGAGATCCCCGGTTCGTCGGCGGTGAGAGGCGTCGGTGCGGACCTGCCTCCGATGTGAGGCACAAGGCCGACCCGTTGCCCGTCCGGCGTGCCGGGGCGTCAGCTCGGCGTCGGCTCCCCCGCGAGGTGGGCGAGGAACCAGTCCCGCGCCGCCTCGCCCGCGGTCTGCAGGGTTCCCGGCTCCTCGAACAGGTGGGTCGCGCCCGGCACGACCACGAGCCGGGACTCGCACCGAAGCTTCGCCGCGGCCCGCCGGTTCAACTCGAGCACCACGTCGTCGTCTCCCCCCACGATCAGTTGCGTCGCCGCCCGCACGGCCGCGAGCCGCTCGGTGGCGAGGTCCGGTCTCCCTCCGCGAGACACGACCGCGGTCACGACGCTGTCCGGCTCGGCCGCTGCCCACAGGGCGGCAGCGGCCCCGGTGCTCGCCCCGAAGTAGCCGATGCGCATCCGGGACGACCCGGGCTGGCTGCGCAGCCAGGCGGTGACGGCGACGAGCCGCGTGGCGAGCAGCTCGATGTCGAAGACGGCGCCGCGGTCGCGCTCCTCCTCGGGGGTCAGCAGGTCGAAGAGCAGGGTGCCGAGACCGGCCCGGGTGAGGATGCCCGACACGAACCGATTACGGGGGCTGAACCGGCTGCTGCCGCTGCCGTGGACGAAGACGACCACGGCGTCCGCCCCCTCCGGAACGCTCCGGTGTCCGGCAAGGGTCACCGGACCCGCGGGGATCTCGACGTCGTCGTCGCGCGCACCGCTCCGACCACCACCTCGCGTGGTGGCCTCGTCGCGGTGGGCCGCGGCAGTCCGGCGGTGCTCCTCGTCCATGGCCGCGTCGAGAAGGGCCGACACCTCCTCGTCGGAGACCTCGGAGAAATCCGCGTAGAACTGGCCGACGGCGAAGAACGGGCTGGGCGTCTCCAGGCATATCACCTCGTCGGCGTCCCGATCGAGGCCGGGTATCTGCCGAGTTGGTGCGACGGGCACCGCCAGCACGACCCGTGTCGCCCCGCGCGCCCGAGCGATCCGGCATGCCGCCCGGGCCGTTGATCCCGTCGCGATCCCGTCGTCGACGATCACCGCCGTCCTGCCCGTGAGCGACACCGGCGGCCTGCCCGAGCGGAAGCGGGCGACACGCCGGACGAGGATCGCGCGCTCCCGGTCATCGGCCGCGGCCAGGTCGTCGGAGCGGACGCGCAGTCCGGCCACGACGTCGTCATTGAGCACCCGCACCCCACCTTCGCCGATGGCGCCCATCGCGAGTTCCGGCTGGGACGGTGCGCCGAGCTTGCGGACCACCAGCACGTCCAGCGGCGCCCCGAGCGCCCGAGCGACCTCGAAGGCCACCGGCACGCCCCCCCGGGGCAGTCCCAGCACCACGACGTCGCGCCCGACGACGCCGCGTGCCGACAGTCGCTCGCCCAGCCGGCGTCCCGCATCGACACGATCGACAAACGACATCGCTTCACCTCCGACGCGGATCTGG
>JAJXWF010000027.1:0-21117 GCA_021781735.1 Actinomycetes bacterium | reverse complement strand
CCGCAGCCCGGACGGACCGCGTCCGCCGGGATGCCCGAGCCGGGACGGACCGGATCCGTCGGGACTCCCTTTCCATCTTCTCAGGTGGCGGGGGCGGCGGGTGATGCTCGCCCGGCGCCGAGGCCCGAGGTCCCCGAAATGTGCTCCACCCGCCCTACCCCGGCGCGTGGAGCGGGAGTATGGCGGCTGGGGTCGATTCCGCAGGGGCGGAGCGGGGGTGTGGCAGCTGGGGTCGATTCCGCAGGCCCGGGTGGTCGCGGGCCCGCCCCTCGGGTGCTCCCGCGTCCTCCGGCTCAGGGCGGAGTCGGACTCCGCGGCCGGCTCAGGGCGGGGTCAGCACCTCCCCCTGGCCGTTCAGGGGAGGGTCAGCACCTCGGCGCCATCGGGGGTGACGACCAGCGTGTGCTCGAACTGGGCCACCCGTGACAGGTCGTTGGTCACCACCGTCCAGCCGTCGTCCCACACGTGGGAGTGGTAGTCACCGAGGGAGAGCATCGGTTCGATCGTGAACGTCATGCCCACCTGCATCATCGTGTCGAGCCGGGGCTCGTCGAAGTGGAGGATCACCAGTCCCGAGTGGAAGGCGCTGTGCACTCCGTGGCCCGTGTAGTCGCGCACGACGCCGTAGCCGAAGCGGGCCGCGTAGCTCTCGATGACCCGGCCGATCACCGACACCGGCCGCCCCGGGCGCACGGCCCGGATCGCCCGGTTGAGGGCCTCCTGGGTGCGTTCGGTGAGCAGACGCGACTCCTCGTCGACATCCCCGCAGAAGAAGGTGCCGCAGTTGTCGCCGTGCACGCCGTCCTTGAAGGCGGTGACGTCGATCTTCACCAGGTCGCCGTCCTCGAGGGGGCGGGCGTCGGGGATCCCGTGACACACGACCTCGTTGATGCTGGTGCAGCAGCTCTTCGGGAAGTCACGGTAACCGAGGGTCGACGGGTAGGCGCCGTGATCGAGCATGTACTCGTGGGCGATGGCGTCCAGGCGGTCGGTGGTGACGCCGGGTGCGATCGCCCCGGCCGCCTCGTGCATCGCGCGGGCGGCGATCCGGCCGGCAACCCGCATCTTCTCGATCGTCTCCGACGTCTGCACGTGGGATCCCTGGTAGGGGGCCGGGGCCGGCTTTCCGACGTACTCGGGACGGGCGATGCTCGCGGGCACGGGGCGTAACGGGCTGACGGGGAAGGGCTTGATCGGCGCGCTCACAGTGGGCAGTGTATGCGACAGTGGAGGGGTGCCGGTCGCCGTGGGGACCGGCCCCGAGGAGGGGAGAGACCGTGGCCGAAGGACAGTATTACTGGTGCCTCGAACACCATCGGGTCGAGCCCTTCGACGGGTGCAAGGCTGCCGACCGACTCGGCCCCTACGACACCATCGACGAGGCCGAGCACGCGATCCAGCGGGTCGAGGAACGCAACGACGAGTGGGACAACGATCCCCGGTTCACCGACGAGCCCGTCGAGGACGAGGACGACCTGGTGGTCGGTGACGAGGACGACGACGGTTGGGGGCCGTTCCGCAGTTGAGGGGGTCCGGCTCGTCACGCCGCGTGGCCATCCCGGTGGGGCCGGCTCGCTCAGCCCACCCGGAGCGAGGCGATGCACTGGTCGACGAGGGCTCCGCGCGCGGTGTCGCCGATCGTGTACGAGGACACGAACAGCCCGAGTGAGTCGGGGCTGCCCGTGTCGACGACGATGACGTTGACGACGTCGCCTGCGACCTCGGGCAGGCTGGGGAGGTTCACGTAGATGTCGCTTCTCAGGCGCCAGCCGGGGTGCCCATCGATGCTCACCTGGTGGCTCATGAGGTCCTGGCGTCCGGTGAAGCCGACGTAGTACGACGATGACGCGAAGCAACTCATCACGGCCTCGGCCGACTGCCGGGGCGACTCGAAGCCGTCGGCGACCGACAGTGCCGACACACTGGCGACGGAGAACCACCCCGGGTACACGGGGTCGGTGACCGCCTCGGTCGAGTGCGCCCAGCCCATCGAGAAACCTCCGAGCGTCCATCCGGGGATGGCCGTTGCCTGCAGCCCGCCTGCCTGCAGGATGCCCCCGACCGGGATGTTCGCCGTGCCGCCGTCGCTCGGGCAGGAGACCAGCGTCCCCTGGCCCGGGGCGGACTGGGACGCGCTCGACGACGGTTGGGGCGTCGGGGTGGAGGTTTCGTTCCAGGCCGACACCGTGGGTGCGGCGGTGTTCGTGTCGACGGGGGCCGACGCGCCGGGCTGCTGGCGACTGACGACCACCACGGCCGCGATCACCGCCACGAGTACGGTGGTGATCGCCGCCACGATCCAGCCCCATCCGCGTCGCGGAGGCCGGACTCCCGACGACGGCGGCACCGGGGCGTGCCCGGGATCGGTGGTGGTGCCACTCGACCACTGGGCGCCGTCCCAGTAGCGGAAGTGCCCTGGGTTACCCGCCGGGTCGGGGTACCAGCCAGGCGTCGACATGCCACGAGAGTACCCGCGGCCGCAGGCTCAGTCGCCGACCTGCAGGCTGGCGAGCACCTGGTCGATCTCGCTCTGGACGGGCCGATCGCCGATCGTCGCGTTGCCCTCCCAGTAGGACAGCATGGAGGGATCCCCGGTGTCGACGACGACCACGTCGACGACGTCCCCGGTGATGCTGGTGTCGGCGGGGTATACGACCCGCACCTCGGATCTCAGGTGCCAGCCGGGGTGCCCGTCGATCGTCACCGCCTGGCTGGTGAGATCTGTCCGTCCGGTGAAACCCTGGTAGTAGCTGGAGGTGGCGTAGCAGCTGAGGAACGCGTAGGCGGCCTGCTCGGGGTTGGTGAAGCCCTGGGCGGTGAGCAGTCCGCCGACGGCACTGTTGCTCACCCATCCGGGCACGATCTCCAGCAGTTGTCCGCTGGTGTCGACCGACCAGTCGACGAATCCGGTGAAGTCGTCGAACCACGGTGCGGGCAGCATCTCCACCGAGAGGTGCCCCCCGTGCAGCCGGCCGTCGGCGGCGTGGGGGAGCGTCAGGGTGGGCGCGACGGGGCAGTCGACGCTCCTGGCGGTGCCCGGCTGCGTGGTGGACGCCGACGACGACTCGGGCGTCGGGGTCGAGGTCTCGTTCCAGGCCGACACCGTGGGCGCGGCCGTGTTGGGGTCCTCGCGTGCGGCGGTGGGCGTGCTAGTGCGGGTGACGAACCACGCGATCAGTCCACCCGTGACGACCAGGGCCACGACGGCGATCCACCAGCCCCGATGACCGCGGCGCGCGCCCCCGTCGGCGAACCCGGGCCCCGGAGCCGGCGTCCCGGCGGGGTTGGCCGTGGTCTCGGCCGACCACGAAACGCCGTTCCAGTACCGGTACCGGCCACGGGAGCCGGCCGGATCGGGATACCAACCGGGCTGGGACATGCGGGCGAGTTTAGCCAGATGCTCTGTGTCGTCCGCAGCCGGCGTGGTCGTGCAGCCGCGGCCGCCGGTGCCGCGCGGCGTCCGGGCCGGATCGCGGGCGGCCGACGGGGTGGCGGATGCATCCGTCGCTGCGGCACGGCAGACTTGGGCCCATGGACAGGCAGACCGATTTTGTGCTCCGCACCGTCGAGGAACGCGATGTGCGTTTCATCCGGCTCTGGTTCACCGACGTGCTGGGATTCCTCAAGTCGGTCGCCATCGCGCCCGCGGAACTCGAAGGGGCCTTCGCCGAGGGCGTCGGCTTCGACGGCTCGGCGATCGAGGGCTTCGCGCGCGTCTACGAGAGCGACATGGTCGCGCATCCCGATCCCTCGACCTTCCAGTTGCTTCCGTGGCGGCAGAAGGTGCGAGGCACGGCGCGGATGTTCTGCGACATCCGGCTGCCCGACGGGTCGCCGAGCTTCAGCGATCCGCGGCACGTGCTCAAGCGCGCGATGCAGCGGGCCTCCGAGATGGGCTTCACCTTCTACACGCACCCCGAGATCGAGTTCTTCCTGCTCGCCAACCCGGTCGTGCCCGGCGTAGAGCCCACTCCTCTCGATCAGGGGGGCTACTTCGACCACACCACCCTCGGCAGCGGCACCGACTTCCGTCGCGACGCGATCACGATGCTGGAGCAGATGGGTATCTCGGTCGAGTTCAGTCACCACGAGGGGGCTCCGGGCCAGCACGAAATCGACCTCCGGTACGCCGATGCCCTGACCATGGCCGACAACATCATGACGTTCCGGGTCGTGGTCAAGGAGGTCGCCGTCGCGCAGGGCATCAACGCGACGTTCATGCCCAAGCCGTTCAGCGCGGCGGCCGGCTCGGGTATGCACACCCACGTGTCGCTGTTCGAAGGTGATACCAACGCGTTCTACGACGCGAGCGACGAGACCCGGTTGTCGAAGATCGGCAAGCATTTCGTCGCCGGGCTGTTGCGCCATTCGGCCGAGATCACCGCGGTCACCAACCAGTGGGTCAACAGCTACAAGCGACTCGCCGCCGGCGGCGAGGCACCTGCCTGGATCTGCTGGGGACGCAACAACCGCTCGGCCCTCGTCCGGGTGCCGATGTTCAAGCCCGACAAGGCCAGTTCCGCGCGGGTCGAGTTCCGTTCGATCGACTCGGCCGCGAACCCCTACCTCGCCTACGCGCTGATCCTCAACGCCGGCCTGGCCGGGATCGAGGGCGAGTACGAACTGCCCGACGAGGCCTTCGACGACGTGTGGTCGCTCACCGGCCGCGAGCGGCGCGCGCTCGGCATCGAGGCGCTGCCGCAGAGCCTCGGCGACGCCGTCCGGGTCATGGAGGGCAGCGAACTCGTCGCCGAGACGCTCGGCGAGCACGTGTTCGACTACTTCCTGCGCAACAAGCGTGCCGAGTTCGAGGAGTACAACCGCCAGGTGACGCCCTACGAGTTGCGCAGCATGCTGCCGCTCGTCTGATCAAGCGGCACCCGCACCGTGACCACCAGAGACTCCGGTGCCCACCGCGAGCCCACCCGCAACGACGTCGCCCGGCTGGCCGGCGTCAGCACGGCGGTGGTGAGCTACGTCGTCAACGACGGACCCCGCCCTGTCGCAGCGGCTACGCGGGCTCGGGTTCTGGACGCCATCGACAAGCTCGGCTACCGGCCGAACACGGCGGCCAGGTCGTTGATCACCGGCCGGTCGGGGCTTGTCGGCCTCATCGTCCCGGACGTGGAGAACCCCTACTTCGCCGCCCTGGCGAAGGCGGTCGAGATCGCGGCGGCGGCGCGTGGCGTGCGTCTGGTGCTCGGCCAGTCACTGTCCGGTGGTTTCCTCGAGTTGCTCGACTCGCTGGCCGGGCACCAGGTTGACGGCATTCTCACGGCGACGCTGCCGCCGGCGGCCTTCCTGACTGACCACTGGATCGGCCGGGTTCCCCTGGTGGTCGTGAGCCTCGCCCTGTCGGCGTCCCCCGTGCCCGTGCTGTACCCCGACTACCGGGCCGGAGCCCGCACGGGGGTCGGTCACCTCGTCGAGGTCCATGGGCGCCGCACCGTCGCCCTGGTGACCGGTTCCGACGGCATGGACGAGCGCGAGATCGGGTGGCGGGAGGCGCTGGCGGTGTCCGGACTGTCTCCGGGACCGATTGTGCGGATCCCCTGGTCCGCTCAGGGCGGCGCGCAGGGCGCCGACGAACTGGCCGACCGACACCCGGAGGTGGATGCCATCTTCGTCACCTCCGACCAGCAGGCCGTCGGTCTGCTCGCCGGGCTGCACAGACGCGGACGCCGCGTGCCCGACGACCTCGCGGTGGTGTCCTTCGATGGCTCGCTCGCGGGCGAGTTCACCATTCCGGGCCTCACCACGGTGGCCGTGCCCTTCGCCGATCTGGCCGTGGCCGCGCTCGACGCGCTGGTCGCCGACCTCCCGCAGGACCGCGTCTTCCCCCTTGGGCTGGTGGTGCGCGAGTCCTGCGGGTGCGGGCGCGACGGGGGTCAGTCGACGGCGTCCACGAGGTAGATCAGGGCATGGTCGGGGTTCACCGGCGCGTCGGTGAGTCCGTTGCCCATGAGCACCGAGCCTGGCAGCACGACTCCCG
The DNA here is from genome assembly GCA_021781735.1 of Actinomycetes bacterium. Lineage (GTDB taxonomy): Bacteria > Actinomycetota > Actinomycetes > Propionibacteriales > Propionibacteriaceae > JAJYQH01. Next base: position 15,125 of record JAJXWF010000027.1, on the reverse strand, counting down.
TGTCGTGGGCGGCGACCAGGCGGGGGGGCCGTCCCGACGTCAGTTCCTCCAGTTCGTGGCTGAGGTCCCGCTCGACCCCCCACCACAGCGGCGGACGCAGGCCCGAGGGCATGGCGCCGACGAGGCTGGGCGTGACGCGGTACCGGCGCTCGGGATCGAGGCCGGCGAACCGGAGCCGCCCGCGGAGGGCGGTGAGCGGCCGGTCGACGTTGGCCACCGAGTAGACCGCCCGGCTGCGGTCGGGGGCGACGACGCCGAAGGCCATGACCGACGGGTCGGGCAGGTCGAGGCGCACGAGGTCGCCGCCCAGCAGCAGGTCGCGGTGATGCTTGTAGAACGCGATCCACTCGGCGAGCTCGTCGATCTCGGCCGGGGTGGCCGTGCGCAGGTCCCACTCGATGCCGAGGTGCCCGAAGATCGAGGTGGCGGCCCGGAAGTTGAGGTCGTGGCTCCGTCCGGTCGTGTGGGAGCTGCCCGAGGCGATGTGCGCGCCCAGGAACTCCGGCGGCAGCAGTTGCTGGGTCCACCGCATCATCTGCTGGCGCTCGTGCGGGTCGATGCAGTCGGACACCCACACCCGGTCGGTGCGCTCGAGGATGCCGAGGTCGACGCGGGCGCCGCCCGAGGAGCACGACTCGATCTCGAGCGCAGGGTGCGCCGTGCGGAGCTCGTCGAGCAGCCGGTAGACCGCCTCCGTCTGCGCATGGACGCCGGCCCTCCCACCGGGCTGGGTGCCGGCGTCGATGAGGTCGCGGTTGTGGTCCCACTTGATGTAGTCGATCACGTACTCGTCGAGCATGGCGAGCATGGCGTCGCGAATGTGGTCGTAGCACGCGGGGATGCCGAGGTTGAGCACCTGCTGGTGCCGGGACGGCACCGGCAGGCGTCCGCCGGTCGCCATCACCCAGTCGGGGTGGGCTCGCGCGAGGTCGGAGTCGAGGTTGACCATCTCCGGTTCGAACCACAGCCCGAACTGCATCCCGAGCTCGTGGACGCGGTCGACCAGCGGATGCAGGCCGTTCGGCCAGACGTCCTTCGACACGGTCCAATCGCCAAGTCCGGAGAAGTCGTCGCGGCGCGAGCCGAACCAGCCGTCGTCGAGCACGTAGCGTTCGACCCCCACGGCGGCGGCCCTCTCGGCGAGGTCGAGCAGTGGGCCGAGTTCGTGGTTGAAGTAGACGGCCTCCCAGACGTTGATGGTCACCGGACGGTCGGGTCCGACCGACTTCCTGCGTGCACGCAGGTGCCGGTGGAACCGCCGCGCGACGGCGTCCAGCCCGATCCCGTAGGAGCCGTAGAGCCACGGCGTGGTGTAGCCGTCGCCGGGCGCGAGCGCGATCTCCCCGGGAAGCAGGAGCTCGCCGCCGCCGATCACCCGCTCGCCGGTGGACAGTTGCTCGGCGTAGTGGGTGTGGTTGCCACTCCACGCCACGTGGACGCCCCACACCTCCCCACCGGCGAAGTTGAAGCCGGGAGTGCCCGCGTGCAGCACCGTGGCGGCGTCCGGGCCGGTGCGGCCCTTACGTCCCTCGCGCACGTGGCTGCCGACGACGAAGTCGAGCCGCTGCGGCGATCGCTCACGGCCCCAGCGTCCGGTGAGGTCGAGCAGTTCTGCGGCCTCGGGGGGCACCGGATAAGCGAGCACGAGATCGTCGAGGCGGTACACGTCCGCACCCGTGTTCGTGATCATGGCCCGGCTCCGGAGCAGACCGCTGTCCGTCAGTTCGATGGTGAGGCCGAGCTCGAGGCCCGCCTCGTCGTCGACAGCGGTCACTGCCAGGTCGGCGCGACCCTTCGCGATCAGCACGGGATCCTCGTTGCCGGTGGGCACGGGCTCGCCGTCGATGCGCAGCCCGGTGGTGGTGAACCGGGGCGACCAGTCGCCGCCGTCGCGTGAACCGCTGACCCCGGGGCGGCCCACCCAGCCGGTGTGGTGTTCGGGGAGCAGGGCCAGCCGGACGGGCTCGTCGACGAGGTTGGGGGCGATCGGGTGCACGCCGGCCCGCACCATGGCGAGCACGTCGTCGGTCGTGAGGTCGCCGAGGTCGGCACCCCAGTGGACGACGGCGGGCAGGCGTCCGTCGAGCAGATCGACCACGACGGACACGGAGTCGCCGCGGAGGACGACGAGCGCGTTGACGGGGGTGTTCATGGGTTTCCTTCCGGGATGGCTGAGGGCGGCGGGTGAGAGCTGGGGGAGGGGGTCAGGCGTGGACGCCGGGGCACCCACACGAGGCACGGGTGACCAGCGTGGTGGGCACCCGGACGTGGCGGCCGGGTGCGTCGGGTTCGGAGTGGAGCAGGTCGATGGCGACCTCGGCCATCCGCGGCAGGTCCTGTTGTGCGACCGTCAGCGGCGGCCAGCAGAACTCCGACTCCCGGGTACCGTCGAACGACACCACTGCGATGTCGTCGGGCACCCGGGCGCCGCCCTCATGCAGGGCCCGTAGGACGCCGGCAGCCTGCAGATCGTTGCTCGCGAACACGGCGTCGACCCCCTCCCCGGCGCGGGTGAGCTGCCGGCCCGCGGTGTAGCCACCTTCCCGGGTGAACGGCACGCGGATCACCGGTCCCGGGCGGAGCTGTGAGCGGTGCTGGGCGAACTGCCACCCCAGTTCTCGAGGGTCCGGATGGCCGAACCCCCGCTCGCCGACGACGAGCGCGATCCGGCCCCGCCCGTGCTCGATGAGGTGGTCGACGAGGCGCTCGGCGCCCTCCTGGGCGGCCGGGCCGACGGACAGCCGTCCCGGCACCGGACCCGGGCAGTCGATCAGCACCGAGGGGATCCCCGCGGCCCGCAACGCATGAGGGTTGACGCTGCTCGAATAGGGCGAGGCGAACAGCAGCCCATCGACCTGCCGGTCGATCAGTTGCTCGACGATCTGGGCCTCGACCGTCGCGTCCTGGCGCGAATCACGAATCAGCAGGGCCTCGCCCCGCATGGCGGCCGCTTTAGTGAGTTGGGACGTGTACTCGGTGAACAGGGGGTTGAGGCTGTCGCCGAGGATGAGCCCGATGGTCTCGGTCCGGCCTCGGCGCAGGGCGCGCGCGCTGGCGTTGGGGCGATAGCCCAGGAGGGCCACCGCCTGCCGCACCCGCTCGGCTGTGCGCGGCGCGACGGGCCTCGGGCCATCGTTCAGCACGTAGCTGACGACAGCCGTGCTCACGCCGGCGAGTTGGGCGACGTCGGCACGGGTGACAGGACGCCGCACGCTCCCCAACACCCGGGGCCGCTGGCTCTGTGTTCCGCCCATCCTGGCGACCTCCTCTCCGCGCGTCGGGTGAGAATCTACACCAATAGATGATCTGATCGAAAGTCAATTCATCCAGTGATGAACGTAATTTAGACATGATGAACGGCCCTTGCGCGAAGTGAATCTACACGTGTAGCGTCCTGCTCCAGTGCACTGCCACATCGGCAGGCCAGCCCCCAACGAAGGGAGTCGCCGTGGCTGTGAACATTGCAGAGCCGACGCGTGACGCTGGTGCAGGACTCACGACTGGACACCCTCGACCTGCGCGCCGCAGGCGCAGCGACTTGCCGACCGCGTTGATGTTCATCGCGCCGGCGGCCCTCGGGTTCGTCGTGTTCTTCCTGTATCCGGCGCTGCGTGGCTTCTACTTCAGCCTGACCCAGTACAACCTGCTCGGAACACCTCAGTGGATCGGGTTCGCGAACTTCGCCGAGATCCCCCACGATCCGCTGTTCTGGAACTCCCTCAAGGTGACCGTGGAGTACGTGGTGTTGAACATCGGTTTCCAGACGGTCATCGCGGTGCTGCTCGCGGTGCTCATGCAGCGCCTGACCACCTCGACGCTGGTCCGCGGTGCCCTGCTCCTGCCCTGGCTGATCTCGAACGTGATCGCCGCCCTCACGTGGTTCTGGCTCCTCGACTACCAGATCGGGTTGGTCAACCAGTTCCTCAGCTGGCTCGGCGTCGATCGGATCGCGTTCTTCGCCGACAACTTCTGGGCCATCCCCACGATTGCGATGGTCAACATCTGGCGGAACATGGGATACACCGCGCTTCTGGTGTTCGCCGGGCTGCAGACCATTCCCCGCTACGTCTACGAGGCCGCCGCCATCGACGGATGCAGCGAGTGGCGAGCCTTCTGGCGGATCACGTTGCCGCTGCTTCGTCCGGTGCTGGCGATGGTGCTCGTGCTCACGGTCACCGGATCGTTCCAGGTGTTCGACACGGTGGCGGTCACGACCAAGGGCGGCCCGGTCAACATCACCCGGGTGATCCAGTTCTACATCTACCAGAAGGCCTTCGCGGACGGTCAGTTCGGGTACGCCAGCGCCCTCTCCGTGGTCTTGTTCGTCATCCTGGCCGTTCTGGCGGCCCTGCAACTGCGCCTGCTGCGTGCGGGCGAATCCGATCTCGCATAGGAGCTGACCGTGTCAACTGTGTCGTTGCAGCAACCCCTCGTGCGCGCCCCTCGTCGCCGCCGGGTCAGGTGGGGTCGGGGCCTGGCCTGGGCCGTGATGATCCTGTTCCTCGTCCTCACCCTGTTCCCGTTCCTGTGGATCATCCGGACCGCCCTCTCGACCACGCGGTCGCTGCCCTCGGCCCCGTCGGATCTGCTGCCCGTCGACTTCACTTGGGGTGCCTTCGCGCGCGTCCTCGGGCTTTCGAGCCGGGCGCAGGCCATCGCCCAGGGGGGCTCGGGCGCCTCGGTGAACTTCTGGCTCTACCTCCGCAACTCGGCCGTCTACGCCACGGGAGTGACGATCGGCCAGGTCTTCTTCTCCTCGATGGCCGCCTACGCCTTCGCCCGCCTGCGCTGGCGCGGACGGAATCTGGTCTTCGCCATCTTCCTCGGGGCGCTGCTCGTGCCCCCGATCTTCACCCAACTCCCCAACTTCATCCTGATCAAGAACATGGGGCTGTTGAACACCCTGCCGGGAATGATCCTGCCGACGTTCTTCATGACCCCGTTCGCGGTGTTCTTCATGCGCCAGTTCATGCTCGGCATCAACCACGAGATCGAGGAGTCCGCGGCCCTGGACGGCGCGGGCCCGTGGCGCACGTTCTTCAGGATCATCCTGCCGCTGTCGTCCGCGCCGGCGACGACGCTGGCGATCCTGATCTTCATCACGACCTGGAACGACTACTTCTGGCCACTGCTGGTCGGCAACACCGGCAGCACCCGGGTGCTGACCGTCGCCCTCGGGGTCTTCGAGTCCCAGACCCCGTCCGGGTCGCCCGACTGGGCCGGGCTCATGGCGGCCACGCTGGTCGCGGCCGCCCCGGTTCTGATCCTGTTCATCGCGTTCGCCCGCAAGATCATCGACTCGATCGGATATTCCGGCGGGAAGTAGCCGGCGCCGATCGCCGCCACGTTGCCCGCCGATGGCGTGACAGCGCACAGGGATTCACCATCCACCGAGAACACCCCAAGAAAGGTCCAACCATGCCCACATTGAGCCGCCGAGAGCTCCTCGGACTCGCATCCGCCTCCGCCCTGGCCGTGACCCTCGCCGCCTGCGGCAACGGTTCCTCCACCGGATCCTCGGGGGCGACCGGCGATGCCGCCATCGACACCAGCAAGGCCTCCGGGGAGGTCACCTATTGGCTCTGGGACAACAACCAGCAGCCCGCCTACCAGAAGGTCGCCGACAACTTCCACGCCGCCAACCCCGGCATCACGGTGAAGATCACCCAGTACGGCTGGAACGACTACTGGACCAACATCACCAACGGCTTCGTCGCCGGCACCGCCCCCGACGTGTTCACCAACCACCTGTCGATGTACCCGCAGTTCGTTTCGCAGAACCAACTCGTCCCCCTGGACGCCACCCTGGCCAAGGACGGCGTGAAGACCGACGTCTTCCAGAAGGGTCTCGCGGACCTGTGGGTCGGCCCCGACGGCCACCGCTACGGCCTCCCCAAGGACTTCGACACCATCTCGATCTTCTACAACAAGGCGCTCGTCAGCGCGGCAGGCGTCAAGGACGCCGACTTGCAGAGCCTCACCTGGAACCCGACCGACGGCGGCACCTACGAGAAGATGATCGCGCACCTGACGATCGACGTGAACGGGGTCCGGGGCGACCAGCCGGGCTTCGACAAGTCGAAGGTCAAGGTCTACGGGCTCGGACTCGACGGGGGGTCGGGCGGCGCCTACGGCCAGACCCAGTGGAGCATGTACACGGGGACGACCGGCTGGACCTTCACCGACAAGAACCCCTGGGGCACCCACTACAACTACGACAAGCCCGAGTTCCAGAACACCATGGCCTGGATGCGCTCGCTGATCGCGAAGGGCTACATGCCCAGTCTTCAGGCGGTCACCGGCACGGCGTCCGCCGACCTCTTCGGGGCCGGCAAGTACGCGATGATCACCAACGGTTCCTGGATGATCAAGCAGATGTTCAGCTACAAGGGCGTGCAGACCGGGCTCGCGCCGACCCCCACCGGACCGAGCGGCAAGCGTTCCAGCATGTTCAACGGGCTCGCCGACTCCATCTGGGTCGGCTCGAAGAACAAGCCGGCCGCGGCCAAATGGGTCGAGTACCTCGGTTCGGCCGCCGCCCAGGACGTCATCGGCCAGGCGGGCGTCGTGTTCCCGGCCATCCCCAGCGGCACTCAGGCCGCCCAGGCGGCGTTCAAGGCCGCCGGCGTCGACGTCACCTCGTTCCTCATGCAGGTCAACGACGGCACCACCTTCCTGTTCCCGATCACCGAGCACGCGACCCAGATCGGCAACATCATGCAGCCGGCGGTCGACGCGGTGTTCACCGGCCAGTCCCCGGCGAACTCGCTGACCTCGGCGAACCAGCAGGTCAACGCGCTGTTCACCAGCTGAGGCGCCGGCCCACGGCCGGTCCGGGCCGCCCGAGAAGGGCGCCGGACCGGCCCGAGTACGCGGGCGGACGGGCGGCCCGGTGCGTGACAGGGCGACCGGCGTGGTGCAGGCGTCACGCGGGCTTGCCCGATGCCACCGGCAGCATTGCGGCCAGCTCGTGGGCGTGCGCGCCGCTTGCCCGCACCCGTCCGTCGGCGAGCGCATCGGCCCAGCCGGTCAGGCCGACAGCCAACTCGAACCAGGTGCCGGCGTCGGTCTCGACGACGTTGGGCGGTGTTCCCCGGGTGTGCGTGGGGCCAGCCGTCGACCCGATCTGCACCGCCGCGATCGGGGGAACGCGCACCTCGATGCTCTGGCCAGGATGGTCGTCGGCGAGCTGCGTGGCCAGATGCCGCACCGCGGCCTCGAAGCTCGCAGGGGGAACGGGGACGCCGGCCCGCCGGGCCAGCAGCACCAGCCCGACCAGGACGTCACCGACCTGGCGGATCTGCGCCGTGGCGGCCCCGCGCCGCATTGTCAGGGCGTCGCGCAGGCGGAAGGCCTCGTCGGTGTCCCCGCCGGACGCCGCGACGAGCTGTGCCAGGTCGTCGGCCTGCGCGACCAGGTGGTCGAGGATCCGTGTCACTCGTCCGGCTGCCACGGCCTTCCTCCTCCCGGGGCTATGTTGGGGACCAATCCTAGAACGGCCGCGGTGGCGGCCCCGACACCCGGGCCTCAGACATGGATCGCATCGTGACCAGCGCCGGTGACATGGCTCGGCGCGGCTTCGTGCACAGCGGGCCGGCGGCCGACCACCTCAGCCGGTTGCTCGCCCGGGTCGGCACGCTCGACCCTCCCGTGGCTCTCGCCCGCGCCGACGACTGGCTGGACATCTTCGAGCGGGCGGGAGATCCGGACCAATCGTTGACGGAATTGGAGGTGCTGGTCGATGGGGGGCACCCGGCGGTGATCGCCTGTCTGGCGAGCGCCGAGGCCAGCACTCGGCTCGCGCTTGTCCTCGGGGGCAGCCAGGCGCTGGCCGCCCACCTGCGGTTGGTGCCGGCCGACGCCGAGGTGCTGCTGGCCGACGCCGTCTCTTGGGCCCCGGGCACGATCCGCGACGACGTCCTCCGCCGGGTGGGCGCCGATCCGGACGACGCCGGCCCAGTCGCCGGTGACCGGGCCGCGGGAGACCTCCTGCGCCGGGCGAACCGGCGCCACCTCGTGCGGATCGCGGCCCGGGACCTGCAGAGCTTCGAGCCCGAGCGCGTGCTGGAGTCCGTGGCGTTCGAACTGGCGGCGCTGGCCGACGCGGTCATGGAGGCCGCCCTCGCGGTGGCCCGGGCGGAGGTGCCCGACCACGCCGACGCCCGGCTGGCGGTGGTGGGTCTCGGCAAGTGCGGTGCTCAGGAACTCAACTACATCTCGGACATCGACGTGCTGTTCGTGGCCGAGCCGGGTCGCGACGGGGTGGGCGCCGATCGCGCGGTGAGCGTCGCGTCCCGTCTTGCCGCGGCGCTCACCCGGGTCTGCTCCACCCACACGTCCGCCGGAAGCATCTGGCAGGTCGACGCCGGCCTGCGTCCCGAGGGCCGCGCCGGTCCACTCGTACGCACCCTGTCGTCGATGCGCGCCTACTACGAGCGGTGGGCGTCGAACTGGGAGTTCCAGGCGATGCTCAAGGCCCGACCGATGGCCGGCGACCTCGAGGTCGGCCGCGAGTTCTGCGACCTCATCGCCCCGATGGTGTGGCGCGCGGGGGAGCGGGCCAACTTCATCAGCGAGAGCCAGGCGATGCGCCGACGGGTCGTGTCGCTCATTTCGGCCAAGGAGGCCGGACGCGAGATCAAACTCGGATCCGGCGGACTGCGCGACGTCGAGTTCACGGTGCAGTTGCTGCAACTCGTGCATGGCCGCGCCGACGAACGACTGCGGACCCGGGCCACCCTCCCGAGCCTCACGAGGCTCGCCGAATACGGCTACATCGGCCGTGCCGATAGCCTCGAGCTGGCGACCGCCTACCGGTTCCAGCGCACCCTCGAGCACCGCATCCAGCTGTGGCACCTGCGCCGCACCCACCTGCTGCCCGACGACGAGCAGATGGTCCGCCGGATCGCCCGCGGGCTCGGCGTCCGCGGTGAGGAGGATCTGCTCGAGCAGTTCCGAACCTCCACCCGCAAGGTGCTGCGGCTGCACGAGCGGGTGTTCTACTCCCCGCTGCTCGAGGCCGTCGCCCGCATTCCGTCCGGTGAGCTGCGGCTCAGCCCGGACGCCGCCCGGGCCCGGCTCGTGGCGCTCGGGTTCGCCGACCCGCAGGCCGCACTCCGCCACATCGGCGCGCTCACCAACGGGTCCTCGCGCACCGTCGAGATCCAGCGTCAACTGCTGCCCGTGCTGTTGTCGTGGTTCGGCGAGGGCGAGAACCCTGACTTCGCCCTGCTGAGCTTCCGCCAGGTGTCCGAGGCGCTGGGCACGACGCCGTGGTATCTGCGGGCCCTGCGTGACGAGGGGCTCACCGCGCAGCGGCTCGCGACCCTGCTCGCCTCGTCCCGCTACGCCGTCGACCTGCTGCGACGGGCCCCCGAATCGATCCAGCTGCTCGGAGCCGACGACGATCTTCGCCCTCGCGCCCGACACCAGCTCCTGGTTCCGATGCGCCGGGCGGCAGCGCGCCACGACGATCCGAGCGAGGCGATCGCGGCGGTCAGGGCGTACCGCCGACGGGAACTGTTCCGCATCGCGGCGGGCGACATCCTCGGCATCAGCGGGCTCCCCGAGATCGGCGAAGGACTGGCCGATCTCGCCGGAGTCACCATCGACGCGGCGATGTCGATCGCCGTCCGGGGGATCGATCGGCCTCCGACCCTGGGGGTGGTGGCCATGGGCCGCTGGGGCGGGCGGGAGATGGGGTACGGCTCCGACTGCGACGCCATGTTCGTCGTCGCCGACGGGGACGATCCCGACGCGCTGCGCAAGGCCACCGGGATCGTCGGCCGGATCCGGTCGCTGCTCGGTGCGCCCGGACCGGATCCGGCGCTGGAGGTCGACGTGGACCTGCGCCCCGAGGGCAAGGGCGGCGCGCTGGTGCGGACGCTGTCCAGTTACCTCGCCTACTACGACCGGTGGTCGTCGACGTGGGAGGCGCAGGCCCTGATCCGCGCCGGGTTCGGTGCCGGTGACGAGGAGCTCGTGCACCGGCTGCTGGGGCACATCGACCGGCTGCGCTGGCCCCCCGGGGGGCCCACCCGCCAGCAGGTCGCCGAGATCCGCAAGCTCAAGGCCCGGATGGAGACCGAGCGGATGCCACGCGGCACCGACCCGCAGCGCAACACCAAGCTGGGCCCTGGAGGGCTGTCCGACGTGGAATGGACGGTGCAGCTCATCCAGTTGCGGCACGCGCACGAGCTGCCCGCCCTCCGCACCACCGGCACCGAACCCGCGTTGCACGCCGCCGCCGGTCATGGCCTGATCAGCCAGCAGGACGCCGCGGCGCTCGGCCACGCCTGGCGACTGGCGAGCCGGTTGCGGAACGCGATCATGCTGAGCCGGGGCAGGCCCTCGGACGCGGTCCCGACCGACTCGCGGGATCTTGGGGCGGTCGCGCACCTGCTCGGCTATCCGCCGGGTTCGACGTCCCAACTGCTCGACGACCACCAGCGGGCCACTCGGCACGCGCGGAAGGTCGTCGACGAGCTGTTCTGGGGTTGATCGGGACTCGTCGCGACTGACGCTTGTATCTTCAATCACATACTTGTATGATGCAAGCAAATGAATGACACGAACCCCCTCGACGGCCGCGACCCGGCATGCATCGAAGGCGTCGCCCAGGCGATGTCCGATGTCATCCGCGTCATGCGGGCCCACAAGGCCGTCCGCGGCTCGGGTGTCGCGGGCCTCGACCCCGCGGCGGCCGCGCTGCTCATCGCGATCGATGGCCGCCAGATCCGGATCAGCGATCTGGCCCACATGCTGTCCACCGATGTGTCGACCATCTCCCGGCAGGTCTCGGGCCTGGCGGACGCGGGACTCGTCGACAAGCTGCCAGACCCCTCGGATCGTCGGGTGGCCATCATCGAGCTCACTGACGCCGGACGCCGAACGGGCGAGGACCTCCGGCGCGTGCACCTCGGCTGGTTCGCCGACCTGTTCGCCGACTGGTCGGAGGCGGACATCGAGCAGTTCCAGGCGTATTTGCGCCGCCTCGTCCGGGCGGTCAGCTGCGAGCTCGGCGCGCGTGCGTCGACGCCCGCCCAGTGAGCGCACTGCGCCCACTCCATTCCATCGACACCATTCACCTGAGGGAGTCCCCCCATGTCGTCCCACTCCGAAGCGCTGAAGCAGGCGCACGCGTCGGGTGAGTTGTCTCACCGCCAGATCCAGACCATCCTGCTCGGGCTCATGCTCGGGATGTTCCTGGCCAGCCTCGACCAGAACATCGTCGGTACCGCGATCCGCACCATCGCCGACGACCTCAACGGCTACTCCGCCCAGGCGTGGGTGACCACTGCCTACCTCATCACCTCAACGATCACGACGCCCCTGTACGGCAAGCTGAGCGACATCTACGGGCGGAAGAAGTTCTTCCTCGCGGCGATCCTCATCTTCATCGTCGGCTCGGCCGCGAGTTCGTTCTCGACCTCGATGTACATGCTCGCCGCGTTCCGCGCCTTCCAGGGGCTGGGGGCCGGTGGCCTGTTCTCCCTGTCGCTCGCGATCATCGGCGACATCGTGCCGCCGCGTGAGCGCGCCAAGTACCAGGGCTACTTCCTGGCGGTCTTCGGCACCTCCAGCGTGCTGGGTCCGATCATCGGCGGGTTCTTCGCCTCCGCATCGTCGATCCTGTACATCTCCGGATGGCGTTGGGTGTTCCTCGTCAACGTCCCCATCGGCATCGTCGCGATGCTCGTGGTCACCGCCACCCTGCACCTGCACCACGAGCGCCGTGACGCCCGTATCGACTGGTGGGGAGCCACCGCGCTCGTTGTCGCCCTCGTCCCGCTGCTGACCGTCGCGGAGCAGGGGCGCACCTGGGGGTGGGGCAACGGCAAGTCGATCGCCGCGTACGCGATCGGCCTGATCGGGATCGTGGGCTTCATCCTGATCGAGAAGTGGATGGGGGAGGACGCGCTGATCCCGTTGCGGATCTTCCGCAGCCGGACGATGTCGATCGCGATCAGCGGTTCGTTCGTCGTCGGCGCGGGGATGTTCGGCGGGCTGATGGTGGTTCCGCAGTACCTGCAGATCGTCCACGGCGCCGACCCGACCCAGTCGGGATTCATGATGGTGCCGATGGTGGTCGGCATCATGATCGCCTCGGTCGTCTCCGGGCAGCTGATCAGCCGCACCGGTCGGATCAAGATCTATCCGATCATCGGCATCTCGCTGATGGTGATTTCCCTGCTGCTGCTGAGCCGCATCGGCGCCGACACCGACATCAGGCTGGTGATGGCCGAGATGTTCCTGCTGGGCGCCGGGCTCGGAAACACGATGCAGCCGCTCACCCTGGCGGTCCAGGCCGCGGCCTCACCGCGGGAGATCGGCATGTCCACCTCGGCGGCGACCTTCTCCCGGCAGATCGGGGGCACGCTGGGCGTCGCCGTGTTCCTGTCGGTGCTGTTCAACCAGTTGCCGGGTGCCGTCGGCACCGCGTTCACCACGGCCTCCCAGGACCCGAAGTTCATCGCCGCGCTCAAGGATCCGAACCTGCTGGCCAACCCGATCAACGCGCAGTTCGCCCGGGCGGTCGCCAGTCACAACCTGTCGATCTTCTCGCTGAACGACACCTCGATCATCAGCCAACTGGCACCGGTGTTCGCCCATCCCTTCAAGGTCGGGTTCTCGGTGTCGATGGACACGGTGTTCCTGATGGGTGCGCTGGTGTCGGTGGTCGGCGTGCTGATCCTGGCGTTCCTGCCGAACATCGAGCTGTCCAGCAAGTCGGCGGCCGCCCAGCTCGCCGAGGAGAAGGTTGCCGCCCTGGACGACGACGGGGAGCCGTTCGTGCGCCCGCGTCACTCGCCGACCGATGATCTCGTCGACGCCGCGGCCGCCGAGGCCGCCGGGCACACGCTGATGGAGCTGGACGGCGTCCGCGCCGCACCCCGACACGCGGCGATGCACGCTGAACTGGACTGAGTGAGCGAGGAGGGGCCGGCCGGGATGCGTGAGTTCCCGGCCGGCCCCTCCACGTCAGCGGCGGTGGAAGATCCAGCGGTAACCGAGGTAGTTCGAGATCATCCCGGCCCCCATCGCGCAGACCTTGGCCAGTGGGGCGAGGACCGCGTGCGAGAGGTGGGGAGCGGCGAGGGTCCCGACGTGGATGACGACCCAGATGACGCCCGACTGCACGATCAACCCCGAGAAGAGGGTGATCGTCACGAAGTGGACGACGGTCGAGCGGACGGGCTTGCTGCTGCGGAACACGACGATCCGGTTGAGGACGTAGCTCACGCACAGCACGATCGAGGTCGACATCACGTTGGCCAGCAGTGGTGTGATGTGCAGTCCGACCGAGAACAAGGTGAACAGGCCGAGGTCGAGCAGCGTGTTGAAGCCGCCGACGACCCCGTACCTCAGCAGGTAGTCGTGCCCGCGTGCCCAGGTGCGGGCACGGTCCGTAACGGTGGCGACGCTCACCGCGGGTCAACCCATTCCGGCGGGGCCCAGCGGAGGTACTCGAGCCGGGCGGCCTCCTGCCGGGCCCGGAGCACGCCGTTGAGGATGATCCCGACCATGAGGCTCAGGATGGCGATGAGGATCAGCGACGAGGCCAGCAGCGCGGTCGGAAGTCGTGGCACCAGGCCGGTGCGGTAGAACTGCCACACGACCGGGATGCCGAAGATGAGGCCGATCAGCGCGAAGAACGCCGAGATGATGTTGTAGAAGACGACCGGACGCTCGTGCTGCATCAGCTGTCCGATGAGCCGCAGGATCCGGAACCCGTCGTGGTAGGTGCGCAGCTTGCTCTCGCTGCCCGCCGGGCGATCCTTGAAGCCCACCGGTACCTCGACCTGGGGAACCCGCAGGTTCATCGTGTGCACGGTCAGTTCCGTCTCGATCTCGAACTCCCGGGACAGGGCCGGAAACGACTTGACGAACCGGCGGGAGAACACCCGATAGCCGCTGAGCATGTCGGTGACCGGCTCGCCGAACAGGAACCCGACGAGCCGGTTGAACATCCGGTTGCCGGTTTCGTGCCCGGGTCGGTAGGCGCTCTGGGCGGTCGTCTGGCTGCGGGTGCCGAGCACGTGGTCGAGCGGACCGGCCTGGAGGGCGGCGATCATCGCCGGCGCGGCGGCCGCATCGTAGGTGTCGTCACCGTCGATGAGCAGGTAGATGTCGGCGTCGATGTCGGCGAACGCCCGCCGCACCACGTTGCCCTTGCCCTTGCGCCGCTCGATGCGCACGATCGCCCCGGCCTCGGCGGCGACCTCCGATGTGTGGTCGGTCGAGTTGTTGTCGTAGACGTAGACGGTGATCCCCGGCACCGCCCGCTTGAGGTCCTGGACCACCGTGGCGACCGCGGCCTCCTCGTTGTAGCACGGGACGATCGCGACGATCTCGGGCGGGTTGGCCATCGACGTGTCTCTTTCTCGAGTAGGACCTCACCGGCGGGTTCACGTGGGCCCCCGGCGCCGCGTCCGACCGGTGGCCGCGACCCGCGCCCACCCACAGCAGTGGCACGCGCTGTCGGGCGGAGCCGGTCCCCGCGCGAGCCGAGGCAAGCCTAGCCGGTGGCCCCGGCGGTTGCCGACCCGCCACGGGACGCTCGATCCGCGGCATCACGACCCGGTCGCTTCGGGGCGGATTCTGCGTCGTTTCAGCAACTGTGGGCACAATGTCCCCCGTGACATCGAATCGGGAGGCCGCATGAGGCGCCGCGGGCAGGGTCGTGCGACGACGATCGGGCGGGATTGGATCACCGCGCTGCTGGCGGTCGTCCTGGCGCTGTTCGTGGTGGCGGGTGCCTCGTTCCAGAAGACCAACAGTTCGGCCTGGCTGACATCCTCGCCCGGGGCCATGGTCGGCAGCCTGGTCGCCGGCGTCCTCGTCGCGGCCGTCCTCTACATCGGGCTGCGCCTGCTGTTCGGCTGGCTCGACCGGCTGTGGGACGCCGATCAGCAACGGCTCCGGGGTGCCAGGGTCATGCCGATGAGGGCCGCCCTGCGCCGCTGGCTGCTGCCGACCTGGCTGGTGCTGGTGGTGGCGTGGCTTCCGTGGCTGCTGGTGCACTTCCCCGGCAACGTCGACTCCGACACGATCACCCAGATGTTCGAGTGGCTGAACTACAGCCAGCGCAGCGACCACCATCCCTGGTTCGACACGATGGTCTT
>JAJXWF010000197.1 GCA_021781735.1 Actinomycetes bacterium | reverse complement strand
GAGGCGGCGAGACGATGAGACCGATTCCGGGATGGCAGCGACCCGACCGACGCGACAGCCTAATGACAAGGATGGATGGACGATGAAGATCCTACGTGACGCCGCGGCGGTGCGCACTGCGGTGGCTGGAGCGGGCCGCGTGGGGCTCGTGCCGACCATGGGTGCGTTCCACGAGGGCCATCTGTCGCTGATCCGAGCCGCTCGCGCTGCCTGCGACGTGGTGGTCGTGTGGCTGTTCGTCAACCCGACCCAGTTCAACGAGTCGTCGGACCTCGTCAATTACCCGCGCGACGAGGAGAGAGATGCGGCGCTCGCCGCCGAGAGTGGCGCCGACATCCTGTTCGCCCCCACCGTCGAGGCGGTCTACCCCGCCGGGTTCGCCACCACCGTTACCGTGGCGGGTCTCGGTGACATCCTCGAGGGCGCCCACCGGCCCGGCCACTTCACCGGCGTGGCCACCGTCGTGGCGAAGATGCTCAACATGGTGGGCCCCCAGGTCGCGTTCTTCGGGGCCAAGGACGCCCAGCAGGTTGCCGTCGTCCGCCGGATGGTCGCCGACCTCGACATCCCGACCCGGATCGAGGTGCTGCCGATCGTCCGCGAGCCGGACGGGTTGGCCATGAGCAGCCGGAACGTGCGGCTCGGCGCCGATGAGCGGCGACGCGCCACCGCCCTGCACCGCGGCCTGGTCGCGGCGGGGTACGCGGCGTCCACCGGGCAACGTGACGCCGCCACGCTCGCCCGTGTCGTCGAGGGAGTTCTTGACGGCGAAGCCCTCAGCGCCGAGTACGTCGCGGTCGTCGACCCCGACACGTTCGAGCCACTCACCACCGTCGACCGTCCGGCGCTGATCGCGCTCGCCGCGAGGGTCGGTTCGGTCCGACTGATCGACAACATGGAGGTCGCCCCATGATCCGCATCATGCTGAAGAGCAAGATCCACCGTGCCACCATCACCGACTCCGACCTCCATTACGTCGGGTCGATCACCATCGACCCCGATCTGCTCGAGGCCGCCGACATCCAAGTGCACGAGCAGGTGGCCGTCGTCGACGTCAACAACGGTGCCCGCTTCGAGACGTACACGATCGCGGGTCGGCGCGGGTCGGGTGAGATCAAGGTCAACGGAGCCGCCGCCCGGTTGGTGCACAAGGGCGACACCGTGATCGTGATCTCCTACGGTCTCTACGACGTCGCCGAGATGGGCGACTACGTGCCGCGCGTGGTGCACGTCGACCGGGACAACCGCATCCTGGTCATCGACGCCGACGTCGCATCCTTGCACGACCCCGACGAGGCATGACGTGTCCAGCGGTAACCGCTCCGATGCG
The DNA here is from genome assembly GCA_021781735.1 of Actinomycetes bacterium. GTDB lineage: Bacteria > Actinomycetota > Actinomycetes > Propionibacteriales > Propionibacteriaceae > JAJYQH01. The sequence goes on along the minus strand of JAJXWF010000197.1, from coordinate 3,590 downwards.
ACCAACCCTGTGACGATCACCGCACTGGCTCGCAAGAAGGCGGCCGGCGAACCGATCGTCATGGTCACCGCCTACGACCACCCGAGCGCGGTCGTCGCCGATGAGGTCGGCGTCGACATGGTCCTGGTGGGGGACTCCGCCGCCAACGTCGTGCTCGGCTACGACACGACCGTCCCGGTCAGTGTCGACGAGATGCTCGTGCTCACCCGCGCCGTCCGCCGCGGCCTGCGGACGCCGTTCCTCGTCGCCGACCTGCCCTTCGGCTCGTATGAGGCGTCCGATGAGGACGCCGTGCGCACCGCGCAGCGCTTCGTCAAGGATGCCGGGGCGGACGCGGTGAAGATCGAGCGCGGCGGCACCACCGTCGACCGGGCGCGGGCGATCGTCCGCGCCGGGATCCCGGTCGTGGGCCACATCGGGCTCACCCCGCAGACTGCGACCAGCCTCGGTGGTTATTCGGCGCAGGGCCGCACCGCGGAGCGGGCCGAACAACTGATCCGCGATGCGATCGAGCTTGAGGCGGCCGGCTGCTTCGCGGTCGTCATCGAGGCCGTCCCCGCCGCCGTCACCGAGTTGGTCGTCGGACGCGTTTCGTGCTTGACGATCGGCATCGGGGCTGGCGCCGCGACCGACGGGCAGGTCCTCGTCTGGCACGACCTGCTCGGGCTCACCAGCGGCCATCTTGCGAAGTTCGTCCGCAGGTTCGCCGACCTGAACGCCGAGGTGGTGACGGGGGTGCGGGCCTACGCGGACGCCGTCAGGGCCAGGGAGTTCCCGGCGTCCGAGCACACCTACACCATCGGCCCGGAGGCCCTTGCGACCCTTGTGGCGCGGCTGGGCGATCCCTCCTGGCGGTGATGGCATATCGAGAAGGCGATGCAATGATCGTTGGCACATCGTGAGCGAGGTGATGTCGCCCAGCTCGCATCCTGATATCACGTTTTGATAACAATCTTGTGGTGCGGTCGTCGCGCCTTCACGATGACACAAATACGACTTGGTCGGTCGGCCGACCCAGGCTCGATTCCTCGGGTCATCCGGCGTCCAGCACCCAATCCGCGTGACAGATGCACTAGTGGGAGGCACTCCGATGGGTGATCTCCGCGCCCCAACGTTCCCTGTAGAGGTGAGGGGACGAGGATTGCTCGATGCCCGGCAAAGCAGAATCTGGGGCACTCCCGTCGATACATAGCCCCCCTTATGGGGGCCGAATTCGACCGTGATAGGACTGGGCGCATCTCCTTCTGATGGCGGGGGCCATGCATCAGATCCCAGTTCTTTGGCGGCGATTGATGGTGGCGGCGTGGGACGTCGCGTCCTGGCTGCTGGCATTCATGCTGTTCGTGACGCTGCGCTACGACCTGCAGCTGCCGCATCAGATGTGGATCATGGCGTTCGTCTACACCCTGGTGGCCGCCGGGTTCACCGTGATCGGTGGCTTCCTGTTCCACCTGTACCTCGGGCGGTCACGGGTCGGCAGCTTCGACGAGGCGACCTCGCTCGGGCTGTGGGTCGTCACTGAGTCCCTTGTCATGGCGATGGTGTTCCTCCAGGTTCCCCAGTTCCCACGTGGCGTCGCCCTGGTGATGCCCCCGCTGGCGCTGATGCTGATGGCCAGTGGGCGTTGGCTGTTCCGAAGTGTCTTGCGGGAGTCCATCCGGCAGAGGAACCGGCACACGATCTCCGAATCGGTGCCGCGGGCATTGGTCTACGGCGCCGGTAACGATGGCCACGACGTGGCTCGGCTTGTGGACCTGTCGCCGGAGCCGCCCTATCGAATCCTCGGCTTCCTCGACGACGACCCGGGCAAGCGCTACCGCCGATTCGGCAGCCTGCGCGTCCTGGGGCGGGGGAGCGACCTGGTCCGAATCGCGCAGGACATGCGGGTCGACCTGGTGATCGTCGCCATCCGTACGGCACGCCGTGACCTGCTCGATCGGGTGGCAGAGCAGTGTCGCTCGATCGGGATCCGTTTTGTCACCGTTCCGCCGGTGCGGGAACGCATCGGCGGGCGGGTTCGCCTGGGTGACCTGCGCGAGTTCAACGTGGCCGACCTGCTGGGACGCCGCCCGATCGAGACGAACCTTCGAGCCATCGCCGGCTATGTGGCGGGCAAAGCCGTGCTGGTGACGGGGGCGGGCGGTTCAATCGGATCCGAATTGTCGCGCCAGCTTCACCTGTTGGGTCCCAGCAAGCTGATTCTGCTTGACCGTGACGAGTCGGCGTTGCATGCCCTCCAACTCTCCCTCTACGGGTTGGGCCTGCTTGACACCGACGACATGGTGCTTGCCAACATCCGTGATCGTCGGGCCCTCCTGGAGATTTTCCGGATGCACCAGCCCGACGTCGTGTTCCACACGGCGGCTCTCAAACACCTTCCGATGCTCGAGCGGTTCCCGCTCGAGGGCTGGAAGACCAACGTTCTGGGGAGCCTCAACGTGCTTGAGGCCTCCCAGTCGGTCGGTGTCGCGACACTCGTGAACGTCTCGACCGACAAGGCCGCGGACCCCACCAGCGTTCTCGGCCAGACCAAGCGCATCGCCGAACGTCTGACGTCCTGGTACGCCGAGAAACACGGCCTTCGCTATCTGTCGGTGCGCTTCGGGAACGTTCTCGGCTCCCGTGGTTCGGTGTTGTACACCTTCCGGGCGCAGATCGAGCGTGGCGTCCCGATCACCGTGACCCACCCAGATGTCACCCGATACTTCATGACCATCCCCGAGGCGTGCCAACTCGTCCTGCAGGCAGGCGCCATCGGCCGGCCCAGCGACGTCATGGTTCTCGATATGGGCCAGCCGATCCGCATCGTTGACGTGGCCCGCCGTCTGCTCGAGGAATCCCATCGGACGGATCTCGAAATCCGATATACGGGTCTTCGGCAAGGCGAGAAGCTCAACGAAGTCCTGTTCAGCTCGCTTGAGCAGGGATGCTCAAGCGCGCACCCGTTGATCAGCCGAGTGGCTGTTCCCGCACTTGAACCAGGAGACGTGCGCGGCATCGACCCCCAGAATCTCGAACTGGTTGGGAGCATGCTGGCCGACCAAATGCCCCGAATCCAAGAGCCGCAGGCCCAGGACGAGGACGCGCGCGCGGATGCTCTGGAAGCGGAAAGGCAGGCTGTCAATAGTGCGTAGATGCATGTTCACTGAGTCGCTGAGCGCAGCCGCCGAGGGAGTATCAATCGGAGGAGGGGCGCTGGCGAAACTGGCCGAGTCTGTCGATGGTCCGCTAGCCCGCGCTCGCGATGAGCCGACTACGAAATTGCCCAGACCATCCACAATGTTTGGGCGGGGGCCCTGTTCTCCAACAGGTGGGTCGAGCGGTTGCAGGTTGATGAGCCGAGTGGTCTTAGTCCGACGCTGTGCATGGTTATGTGTGGGTGCAGGGAACCATAAGGAACAATCCGTGGAGGCGAGCCATGACGGACCAGGTTGAGACGGTCCCATTTGCGCTGCCCGACATCACGGAGGCCGAAGTGAGTGCCGTCGTTAACGCAATGCGCTCCGGCTGGTTGACGACTGGACCGAACTCGAAGGCCTTCGAAAACGAATTTGCTTCCTTCCTTGGGGGCGATCTCGAAACTGTCGCGG
>JAJXWF010000026.1 GCA_021781735.1 Actinomycetes bacterium | reverse complement strand
TTGCCGCTAGCGGGAGGCGCCGGTCGGGAGCGCCTGGGTGGGGCAGGCGGACAGCACGCGGGTCATCGCCTGCTTCTCGGCGGCGGTGACCCACAGGCCGTACTTCCGCTTCACCGCCACCTGGCGCGCGACGTAGGCGCACCGGAACGCCTTGTTGGGCGGCAACCACGTCGCGGTGTCGGCGTCACCCTTCTGCTGGTTGGCGGGCCCGCTGACCGCGAGCAGCTCGAGGGGGTCGTTGGCGAAGGCCACGCGCGTCGCGGTCGTCCACTGCTGGGCGCCCTTCTGCCAGGCGTCGCCGAGGGCCACGACGTGGTCGATCTGCACCGCCTCGGAGGTGGTGAGGCCGCGCACGAAGTTGATCGTCGTGCCCGTGTAGGGGTCGGCGAGCGTGCCCGAGGCGACGACGCAGTCGTGCGTACCCGCCCGGAAGATCACCCGGGTGAGGTCGCGGCGCAGGATGTCGTTGCGAGTGTCGCAGCCGTTGTGATCGGTGTCGACCCAGCCGTCGCCGAACAGGCCACGCGCGTAGCCGGTCATCGGAGCCCGCCCCTTGACCGTCAGCAGCTGGGCCGCCGCGAGGGCGCCGACCGACGCCGCGGAGCCGGTGCCCGCCACCTGGGAGGCGGCCGCCTGCGTCGTGGGCGTCGTGCCGGGTGTCCCGACCGATCCGCTCCCGACGATGCCCCGGCCGGCCAGGACCAGCAGCACGAGCCCGACCACTCCCGCGCCGATCGCGGGGGCGAGCGTCTTCTTCGGCACGGCTGGATCCTCTCCTCGGCACTCATCCTGCTCCCCGGTGCCGACGGTTCTCGTCGCCGCGCCCCCCGATCTGCAGTTGACCTGGCCGGGTGGCGTCCACCGTGGGTGTTGCCCCGGCCCGTCGCCTGCGGATCCGGAGACCGTCAGCCGGGCGCCGCGCCGGTGTCGGGAGTGTGGCCGATCGGCTCGAGCAGCACCTCGGGGTGGTCGCGGCGGATCCAGGTGACCTGCCAGGGGTCGCTGAGCAGCGCGAGATGGGTGCCGTCGTCGCGCTGGACGACCTCGACGCCCGAGCGTTGCTCGATCACCGCGGCGTCGCCCGCGCGGGTGCGGTGCGCCAGCCGGTAGGGCAGCGGGTCGAGCCTGATCGGCGCCGAGAACTCGTGCTCCATGCGGTGGGCCACCACGTCGAACTGCATCGGGCCGACCGCGGCGAGCACCGGCGTCTGGCTGCTGCGCCGCTCGGAGTGCAGCACCTGGATGACGCCCTCCTGGTCGAGTTGGTGCATGCCGCGCTGGAACTGCTTGTACTTCGAGGGGTCCTTGGCGCTCGCCTGGCGGAAGTGTTCGGGCGCGAACGCCGGGATCGGCGGAAAGGTGACCGCGGGTCCGGAGTAGAGGGTGTCCCCGGCCCGCAGGTCGCCGGCGTTGACCAGGCCGATGATGTCGCCGGGGTAGGCCACCTCGAGGGTTTCGCGGTCGCGACCGAACACGGTGTGCACGTACTTCGTCGCGAACGAGCGCCCGGACGCCGCGTGGGTGACGACGTCGCCGCGGTGGAACACGCCGGAGCAGACACGCGCGTACGCGAGCCGGTCGCGATGGGAGCGGTCCATGCCCGCCTGCACCTTGAACACCTGCGCGCTGAACGGCGCGTCGAGCGGACGGCGACGCGCGCCGACATCGATCCGCGGCTGCGCCGACGGGGCGAGCCGTTCGATGACGTCGAGCAGATGGCCGACTCCGAAGTTCAGCACGGCCGCGGTGAACAGCACCGGCGTCGACTCCTGGCGCAGGTAGGCGTCCTGGTCGTGGGTGTAGCCCTGCCCGGCGAGCAGCTCGTGCTCCTCGCGGGCGGTGGTCCAGTCGGCGCCGAGAAGGCGTTCGGCCTCGTCGGGTGGCATGCGCTGCTGACCGGCGAGAGTGCTGCCACCGGGCGTGCGGGTGAACTCGATGAAGTCACCCGACGATCGTTCGAGGACGCCGTGGAAGTCGCCGGCGATGCCCACCGGCCAGGTGAGAGGGGTGGGACGCAGGCCGGTGCGGGCCTCGATCTCGTCGAGCAGTTCGAGCGCCTCCATGCCCGGCCGGTCCCACTTGTTGATGACCGTGATGATCGGGATGCCGCGCGATCGGCACACCTCGAACAGTTTCATCGTCTGGGCCTCGAGGCCCTTGGCGGCGTCGAGCAGCATCACCGCGCTGTCGACGGCGGTGAGCACCCGGTAGGTGTCCTCGGAGAAGTCGGCGTGGCCCGGGGTGTCGACGAGGTTCATCACCGCGTCGCCGTGGTGGAACTGCAGGGCCGACGAGCTGATCGAGATGCCGCGGTCGCGTTCCATCTCCATCCAGTCGGACACGGTGGCCTTCCGCCCGGCCTTGCCGTGCACGGCGCCCGCCTGGGCGATCACCTCGGCGTGCAGCAGCAGCGCCTCGGTGAGGGTCGACTTGCCGGCGTCCGGGTGGCTGATCACCGCGAACGTGCGTCGGGCTCTGGCGGCGCCGTCGGGTGTCGGATCATTCATCTGCGCGCTCCCCCGGCCATGGCAGGGACGGCAGGGTGCGCTCGGCCGCGGGCGCGGACGACTCGATGTTCGACTGGCATTCCACCTCGTTCCGTGACACCGCGGTGCGGGTCGGTGCGGGCCGCATGCCCGACAGGTGTGGCGCCCGTCACTATACCCTTTCGCGGCGGGACGACCTTCGGGCCGGCTCCACCTGTCGGAACTTACGGGTAGCGTCGCCCCCATGGGTTTCCGCATGCGCAAGTCGATTCGGATCGCGCCCGGTATCAGGCTCAACGTCTCGGCGAAGTCGTTGGGTATCTCGGCCGGGGTCAGGGGGGCGCATGTGTCGATGAACTCCCGCACCGGCGTCCGCACCACGGTCGGGCTGCCGGGCTCCGGCATGTCGTACACGCGCACGCAGCGCCTGCACTCGGCCCCCACGAGATCGCGGGCGCAGCAGGTCGCGCCCCCTGCGCTCCCGCCGCGTCCGCAGGTGAAGCATCCCGGACTGTTCGCCCCGCGCTGGCACAAGGAGCTGTTCAAGGCGCTGGCGGGGGGCCACACCACGGGGCTCGAGCAGATCGCGGTGCGCCACCCTGAGGGTCGCAACACGTGCATGCTCCTCGAGGCGTTGTCATCAACCCCCGGGCCGAGCCACGACCAGCGCGAGGAGCAGATGCTGGGTGAACTGTGGGGGAGCGGCTATGACCCCGCCGCCGACCCCTTCCTGCGCGCCTACGCCCCCGAATCGAGCACCGAGATTCGTCTCACGCCGGTGCTCACAGCCCATCTGCCGTTGTCTCGTGACGCGATCGGGTTGGTTCTCGGCGAACTGCTCCAGGACACCGGCAACCTCGCGGGCGCCATCGAGGTGGTCGAGGGTGTCACCCCCAGCACGGTCGCCGCGGTCAGTCTCGCCGAGCTCTACGCCCAGGCCGGACGCTGGAACGACATCGTGCAGCTCACCGACGGCATCGCCAACGACGACGACTTCTCCACCTACCTGCTGATCCAGCGGGGTGTCGCATTCCGTCAGCTCGGCTTCCATGATGCCAGCCGCGAGAGCCTCCGGGCCGCGCTCGCGCCCCGATCGCGCACGCCCGCACTGCGTCACCTGGCGCTCAGCGAACGGGCCCTCACGTACCGGGCCGAGGGCAAGGTGGCGATGGCCCGGCGCGACCTCGAGCGCATCCTCGCCGACGACTCCGACTATCCCGGAGTCCGCGAGATGATCGCAGAACTCGGCTGAGCGCCGCTCGTCCGAAGGGCGGGCTCCTCGTCTCGCCGGTCGGACGCCGCACACCACCCCTGCGGACGTGGTGGCACTCGAGCGGGTGGGGCAGGGTGGAGAACACCCAGACGCACTCCCGAAAGGAGATGTCATGTCGTCAACACCCATCATCGCGATGCCACCCGGTGACGGGGAGGATCCCCTCGGCCTCGGCGCGGGCGACGAGACCGACGAAGCCGACCGCGACGACGGGGAGCCCAGTGTCATCACCCTCGACGAGGTGGAGCGGGCGGCCGAGGGCAACTCCGACAACTGATCCAACCCCAAAGACTGGACGCCGGAACGGAGCAGTTCCGGCGTCCAGCCGCACCGGGCCGCTCGTCGTCGTCCCGCTCCGCAGGGCGCCCGTTACGCTGAGCCCGTGTCCAGCGTCCAGGTGCCCCGGTTCCGGCATGAGGCGCTCGGCGTCACTCTCCAGGTCCGTCCGAACACCCTCTGCTCACGGTTGTGCGTGCTCGCGTGGCGCCGTCCCCGCGATCCGTTCCTCGGGCGGTGGGCACTGCCCGGCGGACCTGTCGAAGCCGGGGAGACCATCGAGCAGTGCGTGCGCCGCGAGGTCGACACCCGGCTCGATCTCGCCGTGATGGCGCACATGGAGCAGCTGGCCACCTACAGCGACCCCGGCCGCGACCCGATGCAGCGCACGATCGGTACCGCCTACCTCGGGCTGGTGCCGGCCGACGTCGACGCCTGCCTCCCGGACGAGGCCGCCTGGCTGCCGGTCGACGCGCTTCCCGCCATGGCGTTCGACCATGCCGCGATGGTCGCCGACGGGGTCGCCCGGATGCGGGCGAAGCTTTCGTACACGAACGTCGCGTTCGCCCTGGCGCCGGCGGAGTTCACCATCGCCACCCTGCGTGACCTGTATTCGGCGGCCCTCGGCTATGAGGTGGAGGCGACCAACCTTCAGCGGGTGCTCACCCGCCGCGGACAGCTGGTGGCCACCGGTGAGCGGCAGCGGTCCGGGCGAACGGGGGGTCGCCCGGCCGCCGTCTACCGCTTCGCCACTAGGACGCTCGAGGTGACCGACCCGTTCGCGACGCTGCGTCCCCACGGCTGAGTCCTCCCAGGACAGGAGACCGCGCCCGTCGGGGGAACGGGCGCGGCCGGTTCCTGGGGTGGGGTGGTCACGCCATCGGCAGGCCGGCCTTGGCCGCGTTCTCGAACGAGTCATCGACGTGCACGACGGGGTGCCCACCCCGCTGCAGGATCGACGAGGCGAACGCGGCGCGATAGCCCGCGGCGCAGTGCACCCACACCTCGCTCGTGGGCACCTCGTCGATGCGCTCGAGCAACTCGTGCAGCGGGATGTGCAGGGCACCGGCGATGTGGGCGTCGTGGTGCTCCTGGTTGCGGCGGGTGTCGAGGATCGTCACCGGACGGTGGTGGCGCACGTGCGCGAGATCGGCGAAGGTGGCCCGTTGGATGGTGGCCAGGTCGTCGGCCCAGTCCTTCGGCTCACCGGTTGCGTGCCCGGCCAGCTCGTCGATGCCGATGCGCACCAGCTCGCGCTGGGCCTCGGCGACCTGCTCGGCGGTCTCGCCCACCAGGGTGAGCGGGGTGCCCCACGGGATCAGCCAGCCCAGGTAGGTGGCGAACTGGCCGTCGAGGCCGATGCTGTAACTGCCCGGGACGTGCCCGGCGGCGAAGGCCACCCGGTTGCGCAGGTCGACCACCCACTCGCCGGCGCGGAGCCGCTGCCGGATGACCTCCTTGTCGGCCACCTCGGGCAGGCTCCGATCCGGGTCCGACGGCCCCCCGCTGTTGGCCGGGGCCATGTGCGCGTAGTAGGCGGGCCAGGCGTCGAGCCCGGCGAGCATCTGCTCGATCCAGGCGTCCTCCTGCTCGGTGAGCACCGGGTTCGTGCGGCGCTCCTTGCCGATCGTCGACGACGCGCCGTCGGCCTGGGTCGAGCTGCAGAAGCTGCCGAATCCATGGGTCGGCCACACCTGGGCCTCGTCGGCGACCTGCGCGGCGAGCTTGTGAGCCGAGGCGAACTGGTGGTGTGCGAGGGCGTGCTTGTGGTCGGGGCCCAGCAGGTCGGGGCGTCCGGTCGAGCCGTAGAGCAGGCTGCCGCCGGTGAATACGGCGTAGTCCGCGTCGTCGACCACGAGCACGTAGGACAGGTGGGTGAAGGTGTGACCCGGGGTCGACAGCACCCGCACCTTCATTCGCGGGCTCACCGTGATGACGTCGCCGTCGCTGACGCCCACCCGCTCGAAGCTCACCGGATCGGCGGCGTTGACGTGGTAGGCGGCACCCGTCTGCTCGGCGAGTGCGAGGCCGCCGGTGACGTAGTCGTTGTGGATGTGGGTCTCGAAGATGTGCGTGACCCGCACGCCGGCATCGTTGAGGACGGCTGTGACGCGGTCGAGGTCACGTTGGGGATCGATGACGACGGCGACCTCGCCGTCGTGGGCGACGTAGCTGCGGTCGCCGAGGGTGGGGGTCTCGATCGTGATGATGTCGATCATGGGAATCCTTGGGTCGAGTCGTCTCGGTCTACTGCCTTCCCAACAGCATACCCTAGGGGGTATATTCCCGGGCAAGTCGACGCTGCCCACCAGGTCGGACGCGGGAATGTCGGGGGCGTGTGCGCCCCGTCCAATTCCGCCGAATCCGGACGCCGACCGCGGGGGTCGGGTGGGGCGCGCCGCGACGCATCGCGCCGATCGAGCGCCGTGCGCAGCCGACGCTCGATCGGACGCTCGTACCAGCGGTGGACCGCTCCGGCGATCCCGACCGAGACGACACCCACCGCCAGGGAGGCGAGGAAGTCCCAGGTGCGATCGCCCCGGACGCCGGCCGAGTGGATCAGACGCATCACCAGTTCGACACCGCCGCCCCCGCGCCGGCCCGCAGACCGATCCGCGGGCGCCAGCCGTGCTTCACCGCGAGGGCCCCCGCCATGCTGAGCGGGAACTCCCCGATCCGGTAGAGCGGAAGCCAGAAGAGCACGTGCAGCGATGAGGAACGGGAACAGGAAGTAGAAGATCGCCTCGTCCGACAGCGACCAGGCCACCGAGTTCTCGGTGGGGGTGCCGGGACCGGGCGCCCCCGGGGGGCCGGGGCCGATGGGTCCAGGTGAGGGCGAAACCCGAGAGGATGAACAAGAACGTGACGCCGACGCAGCCGATTTCGAGGGGTCCGGGTCCGGGATTGTGATCGTGGACGCTCCACATCGACGCGTGGTAGGCGACCACCATCGCGGCGGCGATGAAGCGCGGCCCGGTGAGGGAGTCGAGGGTCGCCGCGGGGCGGCGGGTCGGATCACTCATTGATCCCAGAATACTGAGAAAAACCCAGAAACCCCGGTTCGTCGCCTCGCAACGGCGGGAACCGGGGCGTCCGGGATGCAGAATCGCCTTGTCAGCAGGCGGGCGTGAGGCGTCGATCAGCCTTGTCCGCCGGACGCGAACAGGCCCGTGATCGAGGCGTTGGCCAGCTCGTTCGCGAGGATCGTGAACCGGAGCGGCGCGCTCGGGGCGCCGTCGTCGACGGGGATCCGCTCGAACGGCAGTGCGTGCACCGTGTGGATGTAGTGGTGCGCCGGGCCGGGCGGGGGGCAGGCCCCTCCGTAACCGACGTATCCGTAGTCGTTGACCCACTCGCGAGCGGACGCCGGGAGGTCGGCGTCCTCGCCGAGGGAGGTGACCCCGGCCGGAATGTCGACCACCACCCAGTGCCACCAGCCCGAACCGGTGGGGGCGTCGGGGTCGTAGATCGTGATCGCGAAGCTCTTCGTGCCCTCGGGAGCGTCCTCCCATGTCAGGGCCGGGCGCATGTTCCGTCCGCCGCAGCCCTGGTCCGCGTACCGCGGATCGATCGTCCCGCCGTCGCTGAACGATGAACTGGTCACCCGCATGCCGGCCTCCTCGCCTGGTTCGTGGCCGCCGCGCCGCTCGGACGCCGCCCGCGCGGCGGTCCGTCGACTGGGCGCGGCGTCCGCGTTCCACGCTACCCGCGGCCGTGCCGTCCGGATCAGATTCGGCCGAACCGCACGACCCCCAGCGCCAGTTCGTCGCGCTCGTCGCTCGCGTCGAGGTCGACGACCGCGTGGATCTGCCAGTCGTGGTTGCCCTCGGGGTCGGCGACGATCTGGTGCACCTGCCACGTGCGACCGCCGGCGTCCGGCTCGATGCGCAGCATGCGCGGGCCGCGGGCATCGGCGTCGAGCAGAACCCTGTCGTGTTCGGCGTAGTAGGCGTCGAGGGCTGCGTCCCAGTCGGACGCCGTGAAGGTCGCGTCGTCGCCGTCGAGTCGGGCGAGGTCGTCGAGGTCGTCGGCGGCGATGAGCTGCACCCGCCGGAACATCGCGTTGCGCACGAGCACCCGCACCGCGCGTTCGTTGCCCGAGAGGGCGCGTTGGGGTGGTGGCGGTGCATCGAGGCCCTCGGTCGGATGGGTGAGGGCCTCCCACTCGTCGAGCAGTGACGAGTCGGTGATCCGGATCATCTCGGCGAGCCACTCGACGATGTCGTCGAACTCGGGGGTGCGCACCGACTCGGGCACGGTCTGGCGCAGCGCCCGGTAGGCGTCGGTGAGATAGCGCAGCAGCAACCCCTCGGTGCGTTGGAGCTTGTGGAAGCCCACATACTGGCCGAACGTCATGGCCCGCTCGACCATCTCGCGCACCACCGATTTCGGCTTGAGGTCGTCGGGCGACAGCCACGGGTGGCGGCCGCGATAGACGTCGAACGCGTGCCCGAGCAGCTCGCCGAGGGGCTCGGGCCAGTGGATCTCCTCCAGTTGGGCCATCCGGTCCTCGTAGTCGACGCCGTCGGCCTTCATCTCGGCCACCGCCTGGCCGCGGGCGCGGAATTGTTGCGACAGCAGCACCTGCATCGGATTCTCGAGCGTCGACTCGACCACGCTCACCAGGTCGAGCGTGTACTCGGCGGAATCGGGGTCGAGCAGGTCGAACGCTGCCACCGCGAACGCCGACAGCGGCTGGTTCAGGGCGAACTCGTGCTGCAGCTCGGGAGACAGGGCGAACCGGCGTCCCCCCGCCGTCGGCTCGTCGAGCCGCACCACCACGCCACTGGCCAGCATCGACCGGCCCAGGCTCAGCGCCCGGCGGTAGAGCGGACGCCGCCGGGCCTCGTCGGGTGTCGACTCACTCACCAGTCGCACGACCGCGGTGACGGTGTCCTCGTCGCGTTCGAGCAGGTTGAGCAGCACCGAGTGGGTGATCCGCAGCCGCCCGTACAGCGGCTCGGGTTCGGCCGAGACGAGCCTGTCGAAGGTCTGCTCGTTGTAGCTGACCTCCCCGGGTGCGGGCTTCTTGCGCTGCACCTTGCGCCGCTTCTTCGGGTCGTCGCCCGCCTTCGCGAGCGCCTTCTCGTTCTCGATGGTGTGCTCGGGGGCCTGGGCCACGACGTAGCCGACCGTGTCGAACCCGGCGCGCCCGGCGCGGCCCGCGATCTGATGGAACTCGCGGGCCCGCAGCACACGCTGCCGGCGCCCGTCGTACTTGGTGAGCTGGGTGAACAGCACCGTGCGGATCGGCACGTTGATGCCGACACCGAGGGTGTCGGTGCCGCAGATCACCCCGAGCAGCCCCTTCTGGGCGAGGGTCTCGACCAGGCGCCGGTAGCGCGGCAGCATCCCCGCGTGGTGTACGCCGACCCCCCCGCGGATCAGCGTGCTGAGCGTCGAGCCGAAGCCGGGGGCGAACCGCAGGTGACCGACGGTCGCGGTGATCTCGCTGCGCCGCACCGCGCCGACGACGCCGGCGGCGAGCAGCGCCTGGGCCCGTTCGACGGCGGCCCCCTGGGAGGCGTGCACGAGGTAGATCGGGGCCTTGCCGTCGTGGATCAGCTCGGCCACCGTCTCGGGCACCGGGGTCACCACCCACGAGTGCACGAGCGGCACCGGCCGCGTGCCGCCACTCACGGTCTCGACCGGCCGACCCGTGCGCCGGCGCAGGCCCTCGGCCAGGTCGGTCATGTCGCCGAGCGTGGCCGACATGATGAGCAGTTGGGACTCCGGCAGCTCGGTGAGCATCACCTGCCAGGCCCACCCCCGGTCGGGGTCGGCGAGGAAGTGGAACTCGTCGAGGACCACGGTGTGGGCGAGCTCGCCGGCGTCCTTCGGGGCGGTGCGCAGGGCGATGTTCGCCAGGATCTCGGCGGTGCAGCAGATAACGGGCGCGTCGGCGTTGACGGCGGCGTCGCCGGTGACCATGCCGACGTTGTCGGCGCCGAACACGCGGCACAGTTCGAAGAACTTCTCGCTGACCAGGGCCTTGATCGGAGCCGTGTAGTAGCTGCGCCGCCCGATCGCGATCGAGGAGGCATGCGCGGCGAGCGCGATGAGCGACTTGCCCGACCCGGTGGGCGTGGTGACGATCGTGTGCGCGCCCGTGAGCAGGTCGAGGATCGCCTCCTCCTGGTGGGCGTAGGGGGTGAGCCCCTCGGAGGAACACCACGCCAGGAACACCTGCTGGACGCGGTCGGGGTCCGCGCCCGCGGCGTGCAACGAATCGACCAGGTGAGCGCCCACGCGCTGAACCTACCCCGGGAGGGGTCGGGACTGAGCATCCGTGCTCAGGGCACCCCTCGTCGCCACCGGGTAGCCGTGAGTCTCAATGCTTAATCGACCCCGCCTTGGAGGTTGAAACATGCAAGGTTAATGATTGCACTACGCGCTGTCGTTGAGCGGCCGCGCGGGACCGTTACCTGAGCGGAAGGGCTTCTCATGGTTTCTTCACCACCCCTGCCTCCAGCGATCCCGCTGGACGCAGGGTTTGTTCACTGGGGGTTCGTGAACCTGTCGGTTCCGAACATCATCGTCATCGTCGCCATGCTGGTTGTGTTCGTGCTCGCCCTGGTGGTCCCGTTCCCGCAGGACCGGCCATGAGCGCGGCAGAGGAGCAGGCCGGCGAGAACCGGTCGTGGTCGTCGGCAGTGGTCCGCTGGGTGTCGGGACTCGTGCCTCGGGGTCAGTGGCTGCCGGATCGGCAGCCGGGCTACGTGGCGTCGTGGATCTACGTGTTCGGTGTGTCCGCCCTGGCGTCGCTGGTGCTGGTGATCGCGTCGGGCCTCGTGTTGACGGTGGGTGGCGTCACGTGGTGGCACACCTCGTCGTTGGGCCACTTCGTGAACTCGCTGCACCTGTGGAGCGTTGAGTTCTTCTTCGCGACGATGGTGATCCATCTGTGGGGCAAGTTCGTCATGGCGTCGTGGCGGGGGGGCCGCGGGTTGACGTGGCTGACGGGAGCGTTCTCGTTCTTCGTGTCGATCGGGACTGCGTTCACGGGTTACCTGATCCAGACGAACTTCGACTCCCAGTGGATTTCCACCCAGGCGAAGGACGGGCTGAACTCGACGGGTGTCGGGTCGCAGTTCAACGTCATGGACTTCGGCCAGATGGTGCTGTACCACGTGGCGCTGCTGCCGTTGGGGGTGTTGGTGATGGTGGGGTTGCATGTGGTGCTGGTCCGGCGTCGTGGGGTGGTGCCGCCGTTCGGTGCGGAGCCGCCGGCCGAGGCCGGAGTTGAGGCCGTGTCGGGGTCGTCTGAGGGTGGGGTGAAGTGATGGCTGGCCGTGTGGTGACGCCGGATTCGCATGCGTTTCCGACCAGGCGATATGACCTGGTGAAGGAGTTCGTGACAGCGCTGGTGGTCATGGCGTTGTTGGTGGTCGTGTTCGCCGCCGCGGTGGGGTCGCCGGACGAGAAGGCGATCACGATGAAGTCGTGGGCGGCCAACGCTCCGTTCGATGTGGTGGCGACGGCGACGTCGGAGTTGGCGGGGACGTCGACGACGGCGGGGTACGGTCCTCCGTACAACCGTGCCTCGGATGGTCAGGCGTTGGGCCCGATCACGTTGCAGAAGTGGTTCGGTGTGACGCATCCGGTCAATGCGGCGACCGACCTGGTGATCAACCCGGTGTCGACGTTGTCGGATTCGGCGACGCAGGCGGCGGTGGCGCAGTGGAAGCAGGCGTCGGCCGATCAGCAGTCGACGTGGGCGAACAACTACGCCAACGCGCTGGGCAAGGTGTCCGACGGCGATCCGGCGAAGGTGGCGACCGGTGACTACGGTCCGGTTCCGGTGATTGCCGCAGGCGAGTTGACGCTGGCGAAGGGCGGGTCCCTCGACGGGTTGTTGACGACCTCGTCGACCTTCTACGGGACGGATCCGACGAATGCGTTGCTGTTGTTGGCCGATGGCAGCTACATGGCGAACATCGCCAACGCCGAGAACCTGTCGGGTGATCAGTGGGGGATGATGAACGAGTCCGGGCACTACCCCGGGCAGCCCTGGTTGTGGTTGTACACGTTCTGGTACCAGATTCCTCCGTTCTCGACGTCGGACAACGCCGACGTGCAGGTGATGGCGCTGATGATGCTGCTGAGCCTGGTGTTCGCGTTCGTGCCGTGGATCCCGGGGCTGAACAAGATCCCGCACGGGTTGAAGCTGTACCGGTTGGTCTGGCGGAACTGGTACGCCCAACATCCCGAGGCTGTGACGGCGACTCAGACCACACCGACCAGGGTGTGACACCCAGACCTCCCGCGTCCGGGGACGCCCGGTGAGTCGGGGTCAGGGGACGCCCCCGATCCGGCGTCCCCGCGGCGCGGGACCATGGGACAACTGAATACAGGGCAGTACCGACAGTGCCCCCGCAGGGCCGGACCACCAGGCCCGGCCCTGCGGGGGCACTGTCGCGACGCCGGCACCGATCTGGCCTCCGCGTCGCATCGTGGCTACCTGCCGGCCGGTGCCGCGCCGGTCGCCCTGTTGCGGCCCGACCCGTACCTGCTCGCGCGGGCGACCACGCGGCGTCCCGAGTCGGGGCCGGCGACACCTCCACCGTGATCCCGCGTCCGGAGTCCGGCGCCTACGCCGGCGCGACCATGATGATCCTCACCCAGATCGCGATGACCGCCATCCACATGCGTGCCCACCACCCGACACTCACCGCTGTGGGGATCGTCATCGGCCTGCACGTGGCCGCACTGTATCTTCTCCTCACCGCTCACCGGTGTCCTCGCTGACCGGGCCGGGCGCACCCCGATGGCGATCGCGTCGGGCGTCACACTGCTCGCGGCGGGCCACGTGGCGGCGTCCGCGCCAGCTGGTTCGCTCAGGTTGCTGATCCTCGCCCTCGTGCTGCTCGGCCTCGGGCGGAGTCTCGGCCTCATCTCCGGTACGGCGCTTGTCATCGATGGCACCGTGCCCGGTAACCGGCCCCGCACCCAGGGCGCGATCGAGGTGCTCGTCGCCCTGGCCGGGGCGACCGGAGGCACGATGTCGGGAGTCGCCATGGCCTCGACCAGCTACGGCACGCTCGCTCTGGTGGGTGGGTCCCTGTCATTGCTGCTGTCCCGGTGATGCTGAGGGCGCGCCGCCGGGGCGCGCCGCCGGGGCGCGGCGGCCGTGCAGGGGCGGCTGAACCGACGCGAGCATTTCCTGCCGTGTCGGAGGTGCCCGATGTGCGGTGCTCGCAGCGCTCACCATGCGCCTCCCATGCGCCGCGTGCCACGGGTGATCCGCGGTCGCGAGGTCAGGTGATGGCCGAGGAACTGGTCACCAGGGTCACCGGACAGACCAGCCCGGACGCGCTCCCGGTCGCCCTGCACCCGGCCATGCCCGCCACCACGCTGCCGGCCGCCCGTCACCGTCGGGACGAGCCGACGGCTCGCCGACCCCACCCGCCGGGTCGCCGTGACCACGCCCACCGCACGCCACCACGCAAGCCCTGACCCCACCACGACCCCGGTGAGCGGGATCGGTCCGCGCCCGGGCTGAGGCGCCGCGTCCGCGACGTGGCTCGCCTCAGTGACGGCGTTGGTCCGATCGACAAGGATGGACGACACGACAGCACCGCGGGCGACGCCGCGGCGCACGACCGCCATCGGCGAAAGGGTTCCCCTCATGCAGCAGCGCACTCTTGGCAGGCAGGGCCTCACCGTGTCGGCCCTCGGTTACGGCTCGATGGGCATCAGCCGCGCCTACGGCCCCAGCGATGTCGATGAGGGCATCGCCGCGATCCGGCGGGCGCACGACCTCGGCGTCACCTTCTTCGACACCGCCGAGATGTACGGGTGGGGAGAGAACGAGAAGGTGCTCGGACGCGCGGTCAAGGGCTTCCGCGACGAGGTGGTGCTCGCGTCCAAGTTCGGCCAGACGCCGGAGGGGAAACGCAATTCCCGCCCCGAGCACATCCGCGAGGTGATCACCGCCAGCCTGCGCAACCTCGGCGTCGACCACATCGACCTCTACTACCAGCATCGGGTCGACCCGGACGTGCCGATCGAGGAGGTGGCCGGCACCGTCAAGGAATTCATCGACGCCGGCACGGTCAGGTACTTCGGGCTCAGTGAGGCCGGCCCCACCACGATCCGGCGGGCCCACGCCATCCAGCCGGTGTCGGTGCTGCAGACCGAGTACTCGCTGTTCGCGCGCGAGGTCGAGCAGCTGTTCCCGGTGCTCGACGAGCTCGGCATCGGACTGGTGCCCTACTCGCCGTTGGCCAGGGGCTTCCTCACCGGGGGTCTGAGGTCGTCGGACCAGTACGACCCCTCCGACGCCCGGGCCAACGGGTCGCCACGGTTCCCCTGGTGGCAGCCGGGCAACTACGAGAGGAACCGCCTCATCGTCGAGCGGCTCACCGCGGTCGCCGCGGCCACGGGCGCCACGATCGCCCAGCTGGCCCTCGCCTGGCTGCTCGGCCGCGGCGAGCACATCGTCCCGATCCCCGGCAGCCGCAACCCCGAGCGGGTCGAGGAGAACGTCGCCGCCGTCGACCTCCACCTGACCGGGGTCGATCTCGCGGCCATCGAGGCGGCGATCGGCGAGGGGCCCTTCGGCCGCCGCAGCGCTCATCTCGAGAGGTGGGACTGAACAGGTCAGGACACCGGCTGGGTCTGGGCGGGAGCCGCCTGCTCGGCCGCCCAGCTGGCGAGCAGGTGCAGTCTCTCGTCGGAGGGTGAGCCGGGCTCGGCGGCGTAGACCGTCATGCTCAGCCCGTCGTCGTGACGCAGGTCGACGGTCTCGTAGGCCAGGGTGAGGTCACCGACCTCCGCATGCCGGAACTCCTTGGTGCCCGCGGCGTGGATGCGCACGTCGTGGGCGCTCCAGCGGCGGCGGAATTCGGTACTGCGGGTGGACAGTTCCCCGACCAGCTCGTGCAGCAGCGGGTCGTACGGCGAGCGTCCGGCCTCGGTGTGCAGCATCGCGACGGTGATGTCGGCGAAGAACTCCCAGTTGGGGTAGAAGCGGTGGGCCGTGTCGGTGAGGAACGTGAACCGGGCGAAGTTGGGCCGTTGCGGGCAGCCGGTGAGCATCTCGGCGAACAACGCCCGGCCGAGATGGTTGGCCGCGAGCAGGTCGGCCCGGCCGTTGCTGACGATCGCCGGGGCGTCCCGCATCGCGTCGAGGACCCACTGAAGCCCGGGGGAGATGGTCCACGGGCGCTCCGGACGCCGTCTCGTCCGGTCGGGGAGGCTGCTGCCGCCGGCCGCCCGGGCCAGGTCGACGAGGTGCGACCGCTCCGCCCGATCGAGGTGGAGTGCGCCCGCCAGCGCGTCCAGCACGCTCGCGGAGACGCCGGCCAGACGTCCCCGCTCGAGCCGCGAGTAGTACTCGACGCTGACGCCGGCCAGGGCGGCCACCTCGCTGCGCCGAAGGCCCGGGACGCGGCGTCGTCCGTCGGCGGGGAGCCCGGCGTCCTCGGGGCGGATCTTCGCGCGCCGGGTCATGAGGAATTCGCGCACCTCGGCTCGATTGTCCATGAGCCAACCCTAGGTCGACGGCCCGGCCCAGACGTCCCGATGGGTGACGAGTGACCGCGTGCCGAGGTTGCCTGGCGGGGCACCTTACGACCCGATCGCCCGTCCCGTCCCGGTCGACGACGCGGGTCAGGCCCACCGGGCCACGGACGAGCGCCGGACGGTCACGGGCCCCATCCGGATTCTGAGCATGACGCGACGGCGTGGCTAGGATCGAGCCACGATGCGCGGCCCGGCCACGCCCTCCCGTCGGTGGTCGCGATCGCCGCGCACGACACCGCCGTCCCCGGGGAGAACTCCATGACCAGCCCGAACGATCCGACCTCGCCCAGCGGGAGGCTCGCCGGTGTCATCCCACCGGTCATCACCCCGCTCACCGAAGATCGGGACCTCGACGAGGCAAGCCTCGAACGGGTCATCGAGCGACTGATCCGGGCCGGCGTGCACGGAGTCTTCGCGTTGGGCACGACCGGCGAGGGCGTCTTCTGCACGGACGCGATGCGCCGCCGGGTGATCTCCGCGGTCGTGCGCGCGGTCGGCGGGCGCGTTCCGGTGCTGGCGGGCGTCATCGACACCCAGACCGCTCGGGTCGTCGAGCACATCGAGGTCGCGGCCGGACTGGGAGTCGACGGGGTGGTCGCCACCGCGCCGTTCTACGCATTCACGCCCCCGCGGCAGGTCGAGCGGCACTTCGAGATCCTCGGCGAGCGCTCTCCGGTGCCCGTGTACGCCTACGACATGCCCGCAGCCGTGCACACCAAGCTCGACCCGGACATGCTCGTGCGGCTGGGGCGGGCGGGTGCGATCGCCGGTGTCAAGGACACATCCGGTGACGACGCGTCGTTCCGGCGCCTGGCGCTGCTCAACGCGGACGCCGGTCGTCCGCTGAGCCTGCTCACCGGCCATGAAGCCGTCGTCGACGGCGCGTACCTGTCGGGGGCCGACGGGGTGGTCCCGGGCCTCGGCAACCTGGACCCGGCGGGATTCGTCCGGATGCACGCGGCCGCCCGGGCCGGTGCCTGGGAGGCGCTGCGCGAGGAGCAGAACCGGCTGGTCCGGCTCCGGGAGATCTTCCTGGTGCCGCGGATCGCAGGCTGGGGCGCCGCCGTGGGCGCGGTCAAGACCGCACTGCGGATCCTCGGGGTCATCGCGAGCAGCCAGCTGCCCGCACCCTTCGAGGCCCTCAGCAGCGCCGACGAGGCCCGGATCCGGGCGATCCTGGCCGAGGTCGGGCCAGACGACTGATCACGACCTGAGCCACACACTCGTCTCGCCCGGGAGAACGCCACCATCGAGGGGCGAACTCGCGACGAGCACGTCGCCCGGCGGCAGCGGCACGGGGGCCGTGCCGAAGTTGGCCACCACCTGCCACCCGTTCGGTCGCTCGAAGTGGAGCACATCCGGGGAACCCGACGCGCGCCAGGCGAGCGTCTCGGCGCCCTGCAGGTCGTGGCGCAGCGCGAGGGCCC
Source organism: Actinomycetes bacterium (assembly GCA_021781735.1). GTDB lineage: Bacteria > Actinomycetota > Actinomycetes > Propionibacteriales > Propionibacteriaceae > JAJYQH01. The sequence goes on along the minus strand of JAJXWF010000026.1, from coordinate 6,814 downwards.
GCCGGTAGAAGTTCAGCGTGGAGGCGGGATCGGTGTCCTGGGTGCTGACCGCGTAGTCGCGAAACCATGCCGGCTGAGGAAGGTGCGACCCGTCGGCGCCGAATCCGAAGGAGGGACCCTCGGGTTCCCAGGGGAGGGGGACGCGGCAACCGTCCCGGCCGACCTCGACGCCGGCGTTGCGGTGGAAGATCGGGTCCTGGCGCACCGCGTCCGGCAACTGTCCGACCTCCTGCAGACCCAACTCCTCGCCCTGGTAGATGTAGGCCGAGCCGGGGAGCGCGAGCATGAGCAGGGTCGCCGCTCTCGCCCGGCGCAGGCCGGCCGCCGCGTCGACTTCGGCGGGGTCGCCGCCCGAGAACAGCCAGTCGACCCCGTCGGTGCCCCGCCCGGTGCGGCTGGCGCCCTTCGGGAGACCGTAGCGGGTGGCGTGCCGGACGACGTCGTGGTTGGACAGCACCCAGGTCGTGGAGGCGCCGGACGCGGTGGCGAAGTCGAGGCTCGAGTCGATGATCCGGCGGAACTGGACGGCGTCGAAGTCGGCCTTGAGCAGGTCGAAGTTGAACGCCTGGCCCAGCCCTTCGGGTGCGGCGTACCTGGTCATCCGGTGCAACGGAACCCAGGTCTCGGCCACGGCCATCCGCGGGGGGTCGTACTCGTCGAACACCCGACGCCACTCGGCGTACACGTCGTGGACGTCATCGCGGTCCCACAGCGGATGCCCCTCGCGGGCGAAGACCTCCTCGGGATCGGTGGTCCACCCCCCGCGCTCGACGGCGTCCATGTCCTTCTTCAGCCCGTGGGCCACGTCGACCCGGAACCCGTCGACCCCGCGGTCGGACCAGAACCGGAGCGTCCGCAGGAAGTCCTCGTGGACCTCGGGGTTGTCCCAGTTGAAGTCGGGCTGCTCCTTGGCGAAGAAGTGGAAATACCACTGTCCCGGGGTGCCGTGGGGTTCGGTGATGCGTTCCCAGGCGCTGCCCCCGAACAGCGAGGTGAGATCGTCGGGCGGCAACGAGCCGTCGGCACCGCGGCCGTCGCGGAAGATGTAGCGCGCCCGGGCAGGCGAGCCCGGCGCACCGGCGAGGGCTTCGCGGAACCAGGCGTGCCGGTCGGACGAGTGGTTCGGCACGATGTCGATGAGGATCCGGATGCCGACGGCGTGCAGGGCGGCGACCATCTGCTCGAAGTCGCGCAGCGTCCCGATGCGGGGGTCGACGTCGCGGTAGTCGTCGACGTCGTAACCGCCGTCGGCCAGGGCGGACGGGTAGAACGGGCTGAGCCACACCGCGTCGACGCCCAACTGGGTGAGGTACGGGATCCGGGACGTGACACCCCGCAGATCGCCGATGCCGTCACCGTTCGCGTCGGCGAAGCTGCGGGGGTAGATCTGGTAGACGAGACTCTGGCGCCACCACAAGGGGTCACTGCCGGTGGTGGCGCCAGAGGCGGCGACTTCGGCCTCGGGCATGGCGCACTTCTCTCTCGCGATGGGTTCAGGGGATGGGTGGGACCGACGTCGTGCTCCGACGGACGACGAGGTGGGTCGGCAGCGTGATCGCCTGGTCAACGGGTGGGGTGTCGTTGCGGAGCAGATCGAGGACAAGACCTGCCGCGGCGCGCCCCTGCTCGTCGACCGGCTGGTGGACCGTGGTGAGGTCGAGCAGCTCGGCCATCGGGTGATCGTCGATACCCACGATCGAGATGTCCTCGGGGATGCGCAGGCCCGTGCGACGGATCGTGCGCATCGCCCCGGCGGCGACCTCGTCGGAGTGCGCGTAGACGGCGGTCGGCCGACGGCTCTGGCTGAGCAGCCGAGCCATCGCCTCGGCACCGTTGACCCCGCCCCAGTTGGTGGTGACAACCAGGTGCGGATCCGGGGCGATTCCGGCGTCGGCGAGCGCCCGGTGGTAGGCGGCGGTGCGTCCGGAGGGTCGGACGGGTTGTTCCGGGTCGACCGCCTCGATCATCGCGATCGCGCGGTGTCCGAGTGAGATGAGGTGATCGACGGCCTGGCGGCCCGCCAGGTAGTCGTCGATGCACGCGTGCGGGTAGACCGCGTGCTGTCCGCCCGCCGCGACGATGTGGACCCCGAGCAGCGTGAGCCGCTGTCGCTCGGCCTCCTCGACCGGGAAGGCGACCACCACGACGGCGTCGACCTTCTTGCGCGCGGGCAGGTGCTCGAAGAACTCCCGGCGGTCATCGAGATCTCCGACGTCGTACAGCAGCACATCGAGGCCCGCCGCCCGCAGCACCGATACGATCGCCCCGACCATCGTGCCGAAGAACCACCGGTCGATGTGCGGGACGACCAGGCCGATCCGGCCGGTGCGTCCGGCCGCGAGACCGGACGCGTCCGGTGAGATGACGTAGGCGTGCTGGTCGGCCACGGCGAGCACCCGCTTCCGGGTGGCGGCCGCGACCCCGGGCGCGTTGTTGAGCGCGCGGGACGCCGTGCCGACGCCGACACCGGCCAGGCGGGCGATGTCGGCGATTGTCAGGTTCCTCTGGGAAGCGGCCACGGCAGCATGCTAACCGATGATGGAACCGTTTCACATCCCCTCGTCCCACAATGCGTTGCGATGGTGGTCTCGGTCACGCGCGGCGACGCACCTCGGATGCTGTTTGACCGGCCTCTTCTGCGGCGCCCAGGCCACTAAACCACGATGACGAGCGGTGATGATCCCATAGGAGGCTTGACCCGCCGCCTCGACTCGCATCATCGGCGTCCATTCCTGGCGAGGCCTTGACAGCATGGGTCGGGCATGTCGTACAGTTTGGGAATGGAAGCGCTTCCGTTCTGTGTTTCCACCTACTCGACAATCCGCCCGGTCGGCCCGACCTGGCAGCCCTGAAACAAGGAGGCTTCGGTGCCACTTCTGTCCCTTCCGCATGGTGTGCGGCGCCGGCGCGGCGCCGCGTCGGTGACCACTGTCGTGAGTGTTCTCGCGGCGATCAGCCTGGCCGCGTGCTCCGGCCCCGGGTCCAGCAGCAGCACGTCGGCCGCAGCGGTGACCCCGACGGCCGTCAGCACCGCCGTCGGCAGTACGCCGACCACCCTCACCCTGTTCACCGGCGCCGGTACGAAGGCCTTCTCGCAGGGCCTCGCGGACGCCTTCCACGCCAAGTACCCGGCCATCACGATCACCCTCCAGGTCGAGGCCGACAACAACTACAACACGGTGCTGCCGCGGCTGCTCGCCTCGAACAGCCCCCCTGACATCGCCGCCCCCAGCGACCTGCTGCAGGGCGTCAAGGACAACCTGCTCACCAACCTCGACCCGTACTCGCAGGCCTACGGCTGGTCGCAGAAGGTACCGTCGACGATCCTCGCGGCAGGGGAGGTGAACAACGGCGTCATCGGATCGGGGCCGCTCTACGAGGCGGGGGGCGCCGCCGGACCTCTCGTCGGCGTGTTCTACAACAAGAGTCTCGCCGCCAAGGTGGGCATGACTCAGGTGCCGGCCACGCTGGCGGACCTCGAGGCCGTGATGGCCAAGGCCAAGTCGATGGGCATCACCCCGATCGTGGCGTCGAACGGCGACGGCCTCATCGGCCACCTGTACGACCTGCTGCTCGCCGAGTACATGGGACCGCAGCAGCTGCTCGACGTCGTCTGGCACAAGCCGGGCGCGACCCTCGACACTGCCGGGGCCCGGCAGGCGACCGCCACCCTGGCCGACTGGATGAAGAAGGGCTACTTCAACAGCGACGCCAACGCGATCAACCAGGACGCGTCGTACGGTGAGTTCGCCTCCGGCAAGGGCCTGTTCATGGTCCAGGGCACCTGGATCACCCAGGCGCTGCCGAAGGCGTTCGCCGGCCACTACGGCATCTTCCCGCTGCCGCCGAAGACCGCCGGAGGGACGGTGGTGAGCATGACGGGCAACAGCCTCGCGTTCTCGATCCCGGCCCACTCGACCCACAAGGACGCGGCGGCGCTGTTCCTCAACTTCCTCACCACGCCGGAGGCGGCCAAGGTCGCCGCGGACAACGGATACCCCTCGGCTGTGGGTGCAAGCGCCACGACGCTGTCACTGACCATGCCCCTGACCGACCAGATCCAGGCCGGCTACTCCGAGGTGGCCGCCGGCAACGGGTTCACCCAGTGGCTGCAGAACGCCGACACGTCGATGACCCCGGCGCTGACCGCGCAGCTGCAGTCGCTGCTGGCTGGCAAGACCACACCCGACGCGATGGTGTCGTCGCTCCAGTCGACCTACGCAGCAGCGCTCGGCCAGTAGGAATCATGAGCAGCCACGCACCGACCACGGCTGCCCCAGGGCGGGCGTCCGCACCGCGAACCGGTCTTCGCCGGCTCCGTGCGGGCGCCCCGGCCCCCGGGCGGCGGCGCCGGAGCTGGGCGGGATGGCTCTTCGCCCTCCCCGCCCTCCTCTTCTACGTCGTGTTCAACCTGCGACCGATCATCGAGAACGTCCAGTACTCCTTCTACCAATGGGACGGCATCGGCCCGTCGACGTTCGTCGGGTTCACGAACTACGTGCACGTGTTCACCGAGCCTCAGCTGCTCGACTCCCTGCTGCACGCGTTCTACCTCATCCTCTTCTACACGCTGCTGCCCCTGGTCTTCGGGCTCATCGCCGCGGCGACCATGCGGGAGATCAAGGGCAAGCTCACCGGGACGCTGGCCCGGATCACCCTGTTCCTGCCACAGATCATCCCGGGGGCCGCAGCCGGCGTGGCCTGGACGTGGATGTACTCGTCCAACGGAACGGTCAACCAGTTCCTCCACCTCATCGGCCTGGGCTCGATCGCCCGGCCATGGCTGGGCGACTACACCTGGGCACTCACCGCGGTGGGCTTCATCGGCACCTGGCTGCAGACCGGCTTCGTCACCTTGTTGCTCATGTCGGGCATCGGAGGCATCGACGCGTCGTTCTACGAGGCGGCCCGGCTCGACGGCGCCGGCCCGATCGCGCAATTCCGCCACATCACCCTGCCCGGGCTGAAACAGCAGATCGGCGTGGCCGTCACCGTCACCATCATCAGCGCGCTGGCGAGTTTCGACGTCGTCTACCTCGCGACCCAGGGTGGGCCCGGCTACCAGACGATGGTGCCCGGTATCGCGGTCTACAACCTGGCCTTCACCGCCAACCGGGTCGGGGCCGGGGCCGCGCTCGCGGTCGTCCTCGCACTGGTCGTCATCGCCGTCGTGCTCCCGCTCCAGCGTCTGTTCAAGGAGGACTGACATGGACACCCGTTCCCTCCGCGCCAGGATCCCGGGCATCACCCTCGTCGCGATCGCCGGCATCTACTCGATCGTGCCGCTGCTCAGCATGCTGTCGGCCGCGCTGGCTCCCAAGGGCACCTACCCGGCCGGCCTCAGCTGGCCGACGCACCCGCACTGGCACAACTTCATCGACGCGTTCCGCATCGCCAACATCCTCACCCTGCTGAAGTCGAGCACGATCATCGTCGTCGGTGTGGTGCCGGTTGCGGTGCTCATCGCGGCGATGGCCGCCTACGCGATCGCCCAGCTCAACATCCCCCTGGGCCGGGTGTTCTACCTGACACTGCTGATGACCCTCACGGTGCCGTTCGAGGTCGTGATCGTGCCGCTGTACCAGGAGATGAAGGGCTTCGGGCTGCTGGATTCCCAACTCGGTCTGATCCTTCCCCTCATCGGCTTGAACATGCCGTTCGCGGTGTTCTGGATGCGCGCCTACTTCGTCAATGCGCCCAAGGAACTGAACGAGGCGGCGGCCGTCGACGGGGCCCGCTCGTGGCAGGCGTTCTGGCACATCCACATGCCGCTGGCCCGCTCGTCGCTCGCGTCGCTGGTGCTGCTGATGTTCCTCTCCACCTGGAACCAGTTCCTGCTGCCGCTGGTGCTCATCAACGACCCCAACAAGCGGACGATGGCCGGCGCGCTGCAGGCGTTCCAGTCGCGCTACAGCACTGATGTCGTGCTGTTGAACGCCGGTGCGCTGCTGATCATGGCGCCGACGATCATCGTGTTCCTCGCCCTCGAGCGGCACTTCGTCGCCGCCCTGCTTCAGGGGGCCATCAAGGGCTGACGCCGAAGGCTCGGATCGACAATGTTCGACGTTTTCCCGCGTAGTCGCGGGTCAACGTCGAACATTGATCGGCTTCACGCCCGCACACGTCGCCGAGGCCGCCTGTGGCGCCGTCCCGGGTCAGCTCCCGGCGCCGGTGCGCAACGCCATGATGTCGCTGGCGGGCCGTCCGGCCTGGAGCAGGTGGCCCATGGCTTCGATGGCGGGTTGCATGTGGCTGAACATCGTGTAGTAGCCCTGACACAGGTAGTTGAGGCCGGGTTCCCCGTCGCGGGTGGTGGCGAAGCGGTCCTTGGGGCAGCCGCCGTTGCAGGCCCAGCGGACCGGGCATTCGAGGCACTGCCGGGGCAGCGTGGTGCGCTTGTCGCGTCCGAACCGGCGTTGCTCGGGAGAGTTGAGCATGTCGGGGAACCGGTCGTGGTGGATGTTGCCGAGCTTGTAGTCGGGTTCGACGTAGTGGTCGCAGGAGTAGACGTCGCCGTTGTGCTCCATCGCCAGGGCGTTGCCGCATTCGGGGGCATGGACGCACAGCGAGTATTGGCCGAACAGGGCGCCGAGGGTGACGTCGACGTGTTGGATGAACACCTCGCCGACGTCGCGGCTGATCCACTCGTCGAAGATCGCGGTCATGAACCGGCCCCACTGCTCGGGGCGCACCGTGCGGGAGGTGACTCCGGTGCCCTGTTGCCGGTAGAGGACGTGGTGTCCGGCGGTGTCGCGGTAGCCGGCCTCGGCGAGGTCTTCCTGGCCGGGGAGGACGCGTTCGACGACGGGGATGA